>DASSQE010000140.1:0-5582 GCA_035702645.1 Gaiellaceae bacterium | reverse complement strand
GGTCCCCGAAGACAAGTCCCGACTCCCCCACTCGGCCCACGGCGAGCGGTTGACGAAGCGCGCGAACGGGGAGTACGCTCCAACCGCATGGTGGAACGCTGTTGCAATAGAGGCAATTAGATGCCCGTCCCGAATCGCTCGCCCTACGTGATCGTCGGTGCGGGGATTCACGGCCTCTCGACCGCGTACCACCTCGCGAAGGAGCTCCGTGCGCACGGCCAGGGCTCCGGTGCGGACGTCGTCGTCCTCGACAAGGCCGGCCCCGGCGCGGGCGCATCCGGCATCGCCTGCGGCGTCGTCCGGAACAACTACTTCCAGCCGGCCATGAGCGAGCTCATGCAGGCGTGCGTCGAGGTGTGGGAGTCGGACCCCGTCGCCTACGCCTACAACCCGGTCGGCTACGTCGCGCTCGGCGCGCCGCGGCAGGAGGACGACCTGACCGCGACCTTCGAGCGGCAGGAGCGCATCGGCTACGAGTCGTCGCTCCTCGTCGGCGAGGCCGAGGTCGACGCGCACATGAAGTCGCTCTTCCCAGACTGGCGCGCGCAGGGCGTGACCGTCTGCCTGCACGAGCGTCAGGGCGGGTTCGCTTTCAACATGGACTCCGTCCACGGCCTCTACGGGAAGTGCAGGGAGGAAGGCGTCGCCGTCCACTCTGGCGTCGAGGTCACGGGCTTCGACGAACGGGCGGACGGCTCGATCGCCGCCGTCGAGACCACGGATGGCCGCATCGAGGTCGGCGAGCAGGTCGTGATCGCCCCGGGACCGTGGGCGAAGCGCTTCTGGGCGCTGCTCGGGCTCCCCGAGACGATCGACGTCCACACACCCTCGGGCGAGGTCGTCCGCGACCGTCCGATGTGGACGTACTGGAACCTCCAGGAAGGCGAAATCACGGTCGATCCGACGATGTTCGCGACCGCCGACGGCGGCCCGCCGCCCGTGATCCACCTCGACACCGATGCGCCCCTGCACACCGACGACGGCGAGCTCGTGACGGACGAGCTCTGGGGGATCTACTTCAAGCGCGACCGCCACGGCATCCAGGGTGGCGCGTCGCCGCTCGTCGTCGACGGCGAGGTCGTCCTCGACCCGTACCCGCAGACGACCGACGTCGACCCCTCGTTCCCGGACATGTGGTGCGCGGCGCTCTCGCACGCGATGTCCCGCTTCGAGGGCTGCCGCCCGCTCTACAAGGCTGCGCGTTCCGGCGGGGTGGGAGCCTTCACGGCCGACAACTTCCCCGTCTTCGACTACGTCCGCCCGAACCTGTACGCGATCCTCGACTCCAACCACGGCTACAAGATGATCGGCGTCGGGCGCGAGGTGGCCCGCGTCCTGGTCGGCGACCACTCGCCGCTGCTGTACCCGTTCCGCTTCGAGCGCTTCGCGACCGGCGACCTCCACCCCGTCTCGAGCTCACCGTACCCCTGGTCGTAAGGGCGGCTCCGCCTAGCCCCGCACCCTGCGGGAACTGGCCGACCGGACGTTTAGCGCTTCGTTACGAAGTCCGATGCACCTGTGAAGAGCCGGCGGGGCCACGTCACCCCGCGGGCAAGGTGTCGGTGAAGCTGATGAAGAGGATCATCGAGCGCGCAACGGTCGCCCTGCACCTCTCGGCCGAGAGGGAGGAGGAGGTGCGGACCGCGTTCGGCCCCGAGCACCCGTTCACCCGCGCAGTGGCACGGCAGCGGACGGTGGCGTTCCAGATCGTCGCGACGGCGATCGTGGTGAGCCTCGGCGTCGCCGGCGTCGTCACCAGACCCGGAGGCGACGCGACGATGGTGCTCGTCGTCGGCAGCCTCGTCGGCGCGGCTCTCGTCCTCTACTCGCTCTCGGCTCGCACCGTGGTGCGCGAGAACGCGGACGAGCTCATCGCCGAGGGGCGGGACGGCGTTTCCGTCGAAGTCCTCGCGCACGAGCGGCGGCGGCTCTCGTCACGTGCGCTGCGCGAGAGCCTTGCGCGCTCGCTCGAACGCCACCTGCGGGACGCCGAGCGGTGGCTCGAGATCGTCCCCCACTACCGGCCTCCCAGGGGGCTCCGCTACCTCCGCTTCCACGCGGCCACCGTCCGCGACGTCGCCCGGCTCCTCCGCTCGGACTCCGCTCAGGTGCGGGGTGTCGCGGCGACGGCCAGGTTCGTGCACGGCCACTCGTCTCCGCTCTTCGACGGGGATGTCGAGATGCTCGACCGCGAGCTGCAGCGGCTCCGCTCGCTGCTCTCGCCCGGCGAGCCTGAGCTCCAGCTCGTCGCCTGACCTGTCGCGGGCTCAGTCCCGCACGATGTGCACGGGGATGCGTGCGCGACGCTGGACGCGGTAGGGCTCCTGCGACCAGGCGAAATCGCCGACGAATCGATTTCGCGGCGTGTCGCCTCCCATCACGATCGCCGTGCACCCGAGGCGCTCGGCCTCGCCGACGATCCGCTTCGTCGCCTTGCGCGTCCCGAAGACGTGCCCGTCGGCCTCGAGCCCCTGCTTCTTCAACGCGGCAATAGCGGCCGCGACGGTGTCGCGCCGCTCCTGCCACTCCTGCTTGTTCGGGTAGAGCCCCGGAGCGGGTAGACCGAAGCCCACCCCGTGGATCCGGGCGATCGCGAGCACGTGGACCCGCGCTCCGCCCGCCTTCGCGAGCTCCGCGGCCCGCTCGATCGCGACCTTCGCGATGGGCCGCCCCTCCGTCGCGAGCAGGATGCACGGGCGCTCGTCCGCCTCGGGCAGGCGAAGCGGCCGACGGAACCTGGAAAGCATCGAGTGAAGGGTAGTGGGGCGCCGCGCGAGCGACGCCCCACCGACGTACCTATGCCCCCGGGCTCGGGATGGCCTCGCTGGGCGACTCTTCGTACCGCTTGTCCTCGACGTGCTTGCGGTACCAGTGGAGCGGGAGGTACATGAGCAGCGTCACGATCCCGATGAAGTAGTAGGGCAGCGTGCTGTGCCCCGCCTGCGAGCACGAGCAGGCTGCGTACACCGGGCCTCCGTAGAAGTAGATGACGGCGTAGAACGCCGCGAGCGCGAGCGCCGCGTACTTCATCCACTCGGGGAGCCGGAACGGACGCCGCACCCCGGGACGGTACTTCCGGAGCAGGTAGTAGCCGACGAGCACTGGCAGGAACGAGATGAGGTAGCCCACGTTCGAGAAGGTGTAGATCTCGACCGCGCCGCCCATGAAGACGACGGCGATCATGCAGAAGAGGTTGAACCACATCGAACGGTTCGGAACCCCGTACTTGTTCGTCCGCTGGAAGAACCGCGGGAACTGACCGTCGACCGACATCTGGTGCAGGGCCCTCGCCGTTCCCGTGATCGCGTTCAGCGCGGAGAGGAACAACGCGACGATGAGCATCGCCGCGATGAGCCAGTCGAGCCAGCTCGCGCTCGTCCCGAACACGGCCTGCGAGTAGTTGACGAAGATCGTCTTCGGATCGGCGGAGACAGCCGAGCCCGTCCCGAGCACGAGGATGAACGCGATCGGGACCATCGTGTAGATGAAGGTTCCGTAGCCGCCCTCGAGGTTCATCGCGATCTTCGCGTCGCGATCGGGGTCCTTGCATTCGCCGATGTAGCAGGCCGCCGCCTCCATCGCGATCACGTTCCACGTCAGGAGGAACGCGAACGCGATGTAGATGGTCAGCCAGCCGTGCCCGTAGAGCGGCGTGAAGAAGCCGGTCCCGTCCGGCTGCTTGAAGCCCGAGAGATTCGACGCCGTCGCACTCGACGGGTTGAAGATCCAGGCAACCGCCACGAACGTCAGCGGGATCATCGAGAGCAGTCCGAGCACGGTCGCGAACATCGCTCCGAGCCGGATGCCGAGCACGGACGGGATGAAGACGATGCACAGCCCGACGATCGAGATGATGATCGTCGAGTACGCGATGAAGGTGTTGATCGGCGTGATGCCGGACGTCGTGTTGAGGTTGAACTTGTCAGCGATGTAGAAGGACGCGAGGATCACGTTCAGCGGCCCGACCGGGAACCATCCGAGCCAGTACGCCCAGGCGGTGAAGCCGTTGACGTGCTCTGCGGTTCTCGGCCACTTGTCCTTGTACGCGGGGTACGCGTACGACGGCGACCCGCCCACCCGCTCGGGCATCATGGCCGACAGCTCCGCGAGGAACAGGCACAGGAGCCAGCCCGTCAGCGTGACGAGGATGATAGGCGGGATCGACGAAGCGCCGAGCGACGCGACCATCGTCGGCGCGATCCCGGTGACGAGGATCGTGCCCGCGAGCCCGATGACGAAGGCGCCCCACCAGTTCGTCTCTCGCGGTAGCCCACCCCCCTCGTATTCGAGTTGGTCGTCGTGGATCTCCGACATACGACCTCCTTGGGCAGCGCGATACGTGACGTCCGCCGGAACCTGACAGATCGCCCAATCCGAAACAAGACGCCCATGCACGTCAAAATGGCGGCCGGTATGGAGGAAACCCACACCTTCCTGACGCACGTCCCCCCGTTCGACGCGCTCCCGGCCGAGGAGCTCGCGGACGTGGCCTCGGCCGCTCGCGGGCGCGACTTCGCCGCGGGGGAGACGATCCTCGTCGAGGACGGGCCGCCGTCGCGCCAGTTCTACGTCGTCCAGTCGGGCTCTGTCGAGCTCCTGCACGAGGGCGAGGTGATCGACGTCCTCGAGCCCGGCGAGTGCTTCGGCCACCCCTCGCTCCTGACGGGGATGGCGCCCGCCTTCACCGTTCGCGCACACGAGCCTGCCCGCCTCGTGCTCGTCCCGAAGAAGCAGGCGCTCGCGGTGCTCGGTGGGCCGAGCGGGGCCGGATTCGTCGCAGCGACGCTCCGCGAGCGGCTGACGCGCGCCGGCCACACGGTCCACGCGCTCCCGGAGCTCGGCACCGTGCACGTGGCAGACCTCCTCCACGGGCCGCCGCTCGAATGCGAGGGGTCGACGTCGATCCGGCACGCGGCCGAGTTGATGACCGAGCACGGCGTGACGGCGGCGCTCGTGCGGAGCGGCGAGCCCCTCCTCGTCACCGACGCCGACATCCGGGCCAAGTCCGTCGCCGGCCCGATCTCCATCGACAACCCGGTCATCCGCATCGCCGATCCCGCAGTCGTCGTCGAGCCGACCCGCCTCGCCGTGGATGCGGTCGTCGAGATGCTCGACGCGCACGTCGAACACGTCCTCGTCGCCGACCGCAGCGGGCCGCTCGGCATTCTCTCCGCCTCGGATCTCATGGGACTCGAGCGCCGGAGCCCGTTCGCGGTCCGCCACGAGATCCTCCGCGCCGTAGACACCGAGTCTCTCGTCGCCGCGGCCGCGCGCCTCCCCGATCTCTTCCTCTCTCTGCTCGAGGCCGGCCTCTCACCGGAGGACGTGGGCCGCGTGCTCTCCCTCCAGCTCGACTCGCTGAGCGCGAGGCTGATCGACTTCGCGATCGAAGCGCGCGGTCCCGCGCCGACGGCCTGGGCCTGGCTGGCGTTCGGGAGCCTCGCGCGCCGGGAGCTGACGCTCGGCTCCGACCAGGACCACGGGCTCGCGTACGCGGAGAACGGCCACGAGATCGACGCGTACTTCGCCTCGGTGGCGAAGGACGTCGTCGACGGCCTCGTCCGCTGCGGCTTCCCGCTCGA
>DASSQE010000139.1:0-5846 GCA_035702645.1 Gaiellaceae bacterium | reverse complement strand
GAGCGAGACCTCGCGCTTCGACGTCGAGTAGATCGCGGTCGGGAGCGCTGTCCGCAGGGCACGGACCTCCTCCGATCCGAGGGCCAGCGGCCCCACCGTCGCGCGGCCGGCCCGGTACACGAGGTAGTCGGCCCCGAGTCGCGCGAGCTTCAGCTTCGCACCCTGGATCGCGAACAGGTTCTCCACCGGCTCGGGGACCGGCCCGTAGCGATCCTCGACCGACGCGTGGAGCTCCCGCAGCTCGTCCTCGTCCTCCGCGAGCGCGATCCGGCGGTGGAGGTCGATCTTGAGCGGCTCGGCCGCGACGTACGACGCCGGCACGTACGCGTCGACGCGGGCGTCCACGCGCACCGGACGCACGGCGACGCGACGCTGGCCGGAGAGCTCCGCCACGGCCTCGTTCAGCATCTCGACGTACAGCTCGAAGCCGAGCGCGGCCACGTGCCCGGACTGCTCGGCGCCGAGGAGATCGCCGGCGCCGCGGATCTCGAGGTCGCGCATCGCGATCTGGAAGCCGGCCCCGAGCTCCGTGTGGTCGGCGAGCGTGGCGAGCCGGGCTCGGGCTTCCGGAGTCAGCTCTTCCGCCTCCGGATAGAAGAGGTACGCGTACGCGAGGAGATCGGAGCGGCCGACCCGCCCGCGGATCTGGTAGAGCTGGGCGAGGCCGAGGGTGTCGGCGCGCTCGACGACGAGCGTGTTCGCCTGCGGGATGTCGATCCCGGACTCGATGATCGTCGTGGACACGAGCACATCGGCGTCGCCCGCCAGGAACGAGTGCATGCGCTCCTCGAGCTCACGCTCCGGCATCTGCCCGTGAGCGACGAGGACGCGGAGATCGGGGCAGAGGTCGACCAGCTTCCGCGCGGCCTCGTCGATCGTCTCGACCCGGTTGTGCAGGTAGAACGACTGCCCTCCCCGCGCATGCTCGCGGGCGAGCGCCGTCCGGATGAGCTCCTCGTCGTACTCGCCGACGGTCGTCCGGATCGGGCGCCTGCCCTCGGGCGCCGTCTCGATGATCGAGATGTCGCGAAGGCCCGAGAGGGACATGTGCAGCGTCCGCGGGATGGGCGTCGCCGAGAGGGCGAGGACGTCGAGCTCGAGCCGCAGGGAGCGCAGCAGCTCCTTCTGCGCGACGCCGAACCGCTGCTCCTCGTCGATCACGACGAGCCCGAGGTTCTTCGGGATGACGTCGCGCGACAGGATCCGGTGTGTGCCGACGAGCACCTCGAGCTTCCCGTCCTCGAACTCACTCAGGATGCGGGTCTGGTCGGCGCGAGTCCGGAACCGCGAGACCATCTCCACTGCGACGGGGAAGTCCCTGAACCGGTCGCGGAAGGTGTTCCAGTGCTGCTCGGCGAGGATCGTCGTTGGGCAGAGGACGAGCGTCTGGCGCCCGTTGAGCGCAGCGACGAACGCCGCCCTGACCGCGACCTCCGTCTTCCCGAACCCGACGTCGCCGCAGACGAGCCGGTCCATCGGGCGCAGCGCCTCGAGGTCCTCCTTCACCGCCTCGATCGCCTGGAGCTGGTCGTCCGTCTCGCGGAAGGGGAACGACGCCTCGAGGCGCTCGACCCAGTCTCCGCCGACTTCGAAACTGAACCCCGGCGCCTGCTGCCGTCGAGCGTACAGCGCTAGCAGCTCGCCTGCGAGCTCACGGACGGACACGCGCGCGCGGCTCTTGAGGTTCTGCCACGCCTTGCCCCCGAGCTTCGAGAGTCCGGGCGCCTGCGCGTCCGCACCGATGTATCGCGAGACTTTCGGCAGCTGCTCGTGCGGGACGTAGAGGCGGTCCTCACCGCGGAAGGCGAGGTACAGGTAGTCACGGGTGACGCCGGCTACCTCCTTCGTCTCGAACCCGATCAGCCGGCCGACACCGTGGTCCTCGTGAACGACGTAGTCGCCCGTCCGCAGGTCGGCGAACGACTGGAGGGCACGCCCCAGCCGCGCGTCGGATCGCGGCGGCCGCTTCCGGAACACCTGGACGTCAGGGAGGACCGCGAGCCCGAGGTCACGCCAGACGAACCCGCGCCTCACCGGGCTGACGACGAAGGTCACGGAAGGATCCCCGGGGAGCGCGACGTCGTCCTCGGCGAGGTGCGCATCGACTTTCCGGAGGAGTCGCTGCGTCCGCAACGCGTCGCCGCGGTGCGGGAAGGCGACGATCACGCGCCGGCCCTGGCGTACGAGCGAGGCGAGCTCCGTCTCCGCCTCCGCGAGGCCGCGAGCTGCGATCGCGGGGCGCTGGGCCTCGAACGAATGCGGCTGGGCTCGCGGGAACGGGTCGAGCTCGGCCGCGCCCGCGAGCACGAGCTCGTTCGCATCCTGCTCCTCTTCCGCCCACACTCGCCGGACGTCGTCCGGCTGCCAGACGAGATCGATCGGCCGCGCGATCGCGAGGACCAGATCGGCCGCCGATCCCCCCTCTCCGTCGTCGTCGCCGAGCTCGGGCGCCGGATCGTCGAGAAGACGCTCGGCCGCGGGGTAGACGATCGCCTCGGCGATCGGGTGGAGCGCCCGTTGCGTGAACGGCGAGAACACGCGCAGCTGCTCGACCTCGTCGCCGAAGAACTCGATACGGATCGGCTCGCGCCCGGTGCTCGGGAAGATGTCGATCAGCCCGCCGCGGACGGCGAGCTGGCCACGCTCGTCGGCGCGCTCGGCTCGTTCGTAGCCGGAGAGCGTGAGCTCCTCGACGAGGTGCTCGAGCCCGAGCTCGTCTCCGACGGCAACGCGAAGCGGCGTGGGCCGCGCGCTGTTCGGGGGCACGCGGTCGGCTAGCGCCCGTGCGGACGCACAGACGAAGCCACCGGCGTCGAGCACCGCGAGCGCCCGGGATCGCTCTCCGACGAGGTGCGCCGGGGGCTGAAGACCGGATTCCGGTCGTATGCCACGACTCGGGAAGAGGCCGACGGTCTCCGGAGACGTGTACCAGGCGATTCCTTCGGCGGCGTCCCGCGCGTGCTCATCCTCGGGAAAGAGGCAGACGAGAGGGCGTTCGAGAACTTGCTGGAGGGTGGCGAGCACGAGTGGGAGCGCCGGCTCGGACACTCGGGCGGCCCCGGGGAAGGCGTCGACGAACGCGCGGAACCGATCGCTCGCGGCGAGCTCGTCGACGAGTCGGTGGAGGGGCGACGGGTCCATGCATTCGGCGGGACGGAGTCCCGCGGGGCCATCGTAGCCCGCGGCCGCGGAGCCGGATTCGAGCGGGCGCAGTCGGAGTCGATGCCCGAATACGGCGAACGACCCCCAGGGCACCCCCGGTGCCCTACGGACACCGTACCTCCGATCTCGTCACGACCGGGTCACGCGATCGTGCCGATTTGGCGCGTGCCTCGATAACCTCGCAGACCACAACGCGCCGACCGTCGAGAGCGCGTGGATCCGGGGTGCCGTCAGTTGAAGCGCTGCTGCGCGCTGCTCAGCCCGTCGGCGAGCAGCGCCTCGACGGCATCGGCCGCCCGGTTCACGACCTCACTCGGGTCGTCCTCGACCTCGAACGGCGAGAGGACGTAATCCGCGACGCTCCGCCGATCGCCGCGGCCCGGCCGACCGACGCCGACTCGGAGCCGCGCGAACTCCTGGGTGCCGAGGGACTGCGCGATCGACCGCAGTCCATTGTGGCCGGCGAGCCCACCGCCGAGCCGCAGCTGCAGCTGCCCCACGTCGAGGTCGACTTCGTCGTGGACGACGATCAGGTCACCCGCCTCGACCTTGAAGAACCGCGCCGCTGCGCCGACGGACCTGCCCGACTCGTTCATGTACGTCTCGGGCTCGAGCAGCGCCACCCGCCTCTCACCGATACGCACCTCTGCGAGACGACCGCTGAACTTCGCCCGGAACGACGCGGAGTGTCTGCGGGCCAGCTCGTCGACGACCATCCACCCGACGTTGTGCCGGTCGCGCTCGTGCTCCCGCCCCGGATTCCCGAGGCCGGCGACGAGCAGGTCGAGCGTCGAGGCGCGCTCCCCTCGACGGAACAGGCGCATCGGCGCGCCTTACTCGTCGTCCGCCGGCTCGGAGCTCTCTTCGCCCTCGGCAGCTTCCTCCGGAGCGCCCTCGCCCTCCTCGGCCGCCTCCGCGGCAGCCTCCTCAGCCGCAGCAGCCTCGGCCTCCTCGAGCTCCGCGTAGCCGCGCGGCAGCGACACAGTCGCGATGACCGTTTCGTGCGGGTCGTCGAGGAAGGCGACCTCTGGAATCGCCGGGATGTCCTCGAGCCGGAGCACGTCGCCGACCTCCATCGTGCTCAGGTCGGCATCGATGTGCTCGGGGATGTTCGTCGGGAGCGCTTCGACGTTCACCTCGCGCGTGACGAGGGAGAGCACGCCACCTGACTTCACACCCGGCGACTCGCCGACGAGGTGCACGACGACCGCCGCATGGATCGCCTGATCGAGCCGCACCTCACGGAGGTCGATGTGGGAGATCGTCCCACGGATCGGATCCTGCTGGTACTCCGCGAGCACCGACGGGTGGGCGGTCGTCTGCCCCTCGATGACGACGTCGAGGATCGCGTGCATGCCCGACGGCCCCGACATCGCAGATCGCAGGACGCGCTCCGGCACGACGATCGCGCGCGAATGTCCCTTCCCGTACAGCACGCCCGGAACGAGCCCCTGCGAGCGCAGGCGACGCGTGTTGCGCGAGCCGCGCTCGTCGCGCTCGCGTACCTCGAGCTTGAGCCTGTCCCCGGACATCGGCGGCGGATTGTAGCGGCGCGCCCGCGGCGGCCGCGAGACGTGATCGCTAGAAGAGGCGCGTGGTCGCCGGCGCGACGCGCTCGTCGCCCTGCCGGCAACTCCTGCCAGCACGCTCGCGCTGAGACGGCGGCGCGAGCACGAAGCCCACGCCGCGAGCTACGCCCTCAACATCTCGTCGTCGACTCTCTCTCGGCCTCGGCCTCGATGTACGCCCTCAACATATCGTCGTCGAATCTCTCTCGGCCTCGGCCAGGCGGCCTCAGCCCCCTCACAGCCTCGCCTAGCGCGCTCATTCTTCGCCTCTTCCACAGCGTCCAGCCCCTGGCGATAGCGACGAGCTCCTCCGGCAGCTCTCGCACGCGAGCGGCGTTTGCGATCGCGAGTGGCCGCGCATCGCTGTCTGGCGCCGAGCGCGCGTAATGCGCGTCGCGCGGGCGGAGGTCGACGTCCCTGCCGTCGTGCTCGCCGATCCACTCGTGCGCTACGACCGTGGAGTGATCCTCCGCGAGTGTCGCCCCGGCGAGGCGCTCGTCGTACTCAAAGACGGCCTCGAGCTCGACGCGCGGGTCGTGATGCTCTCCATACCCCACAAGCGCCTCTCGTGCGCTCGTCGCGAGCACGAGGTCGAGCCGCTTGCCTAAGTCTGGGTAACGGTCTTGCGCGACGGCCTCGGTGATGACGTACGGCTTGACGGCCGAAACGTTCACGGCGCGGCGACGTTATCGCGACACTTCGGCGCGGCCCTCCCCCAATTAGGGGTACGTATGGGATAGTGACGACTGAGGCGGGCGAGTCTCCGGTTGCCGCTCGTGCGAGTCAAGCCGGGCTCCCGTCGCGCCGCAAGTCGGACGGCCTCGCGGGACGAGCTGCGCGAGGCGCTACAGAGGCCCACACCACTGGCGTCTCCTACGCCATGCTCGGGGCGAGTCCTTGGCACGTCGCGGCAGCGGGTCACCCGCATCGTCGAGCACGGTGGGTAGAAAGTTCGGGTAGAACCAGGCGGAAACGGCTCCGTAGAGCCGAATCCGCTAGAAGAGCTGGTTCTCGCCGCCGAAGATCGCCGACACGGAGTCGTCGGCGAACACGTTCATGATCGTCTCGGCGAGAAGACCGGACACGCTGAGCACCGTCAGATTCTTCGGCATCGCG
>DASSQE010000138.1:0-76824 GCA_035702645.1 Gaiellaceae bacterium | reverse complement strand
GGAGCTCGGGCACTGCGGCCGCTACTGGTCGGCCTGCCCCGATCCTGAGACACGAGTGAGAAGCGACGCACCGCCGATCGCAGCGCACCCCAGTAGCCGAGACCGCGCCGATGACGCTGACGCTCTTCGCCTGCGGGGGGCCCTTCGGGCCTTGCTCGACTTCGTACTCCAGCTGAAGAACGCCATCCAGTGCCGTCGAGTCGCGACACGCATCCTCGCTCAGGTCGCTCTCCCGAAAGACCGTTCGCGTGCGCGAGTGCGCGGGAATGTCGCTTGAGGCGGCTACCGAAGCGACGAGACTAGAGCCACTCGGGGCCGCGACGATCGGAGTCGACTCGGGATTCAGAGTTAGATCAAGGACCCGAGTTGGCGAATGCGCCAACGGCCGCGTAGCGACCTGAGTGGTCGTAGCTGACGTGGCCCTTGACCTTGAACCTCTGGGAGGCGAAGAGTCCGAGGTCTCGGGTGAGAAGGCCTTCGGGGAGCAGGAGCCGCGGATTGACCTCGTTGCCGGTGACCGGGTTCTTGATCGGCTCGACCTGCAACTCGGCCGCATCTCCGATGCGGCAGGACGAGCGCCCGCCGGCAAGATCAACCGCGTAGGGAGCCCGATGGGGGCCATCGAGCTCGTAAGTGTTGATGAAGATCGCCCACGGCCCGCCTGCCTCGCCGCGCATAAGCGTCGTGATGGCGTCCCGCTGTCTCTCGTCGGCACGCTCGTCGACGTAGGCAACGGCACGTCCACCCCCCTCATGGATGGCACCTGGCCAGTCGGCGTAGATCGAGAAGTTCAGTCCATCGAGGCTCGTCGTCTCGTAGCGGCCCGACTCGACGTGCCATGTCCAGCCGCCCTCGCACTTACCGGTGGTCGGGCGGCCATTGACGTTGCAGGGACAGCCATAGTCGCAATTGCAGGCGATCAGCAGTGTGCCTTCGACAGACCAGACGTCAGTCGCGATCTCGGACCTCCCTCCTCACGGCTTCAGACTACGTCAGCCACCGACCCGAGGTTCCAGCGCTGAGACACACGCGTAGGTGAGCGTGCTACTCCTCGATAGCGGACTGCGGACTATCGCAAGCACTATCGCGCACCCGCTTCTCGGAAGACGAAAACCTAGGGTTCATGCGGATTTGCGCCGAAACACCTGCCGGTCTTCAAAACCAGCAGGGGTCTGGCGGAGCGGAATGACTGCAGAGGAAGGGAATCGCGGCCGGCAAGGCTGGGCTCTGCAGACACGCACATCCAGAATTTGCAGATCAGCAACACGCTAATATAGATACTGCAATTTAATGATTATGATCTGTCGCTGACCGAACCTAAGGACAGGGCAGGCGTGGTGATGCCCAGTGTCGTCCTTCGCCGTTCCGGCTACTCCGGAAGTCGCCTTCTCATCCCGAGGTCCAACCCCTACGAGATCCAAAAGTTCATCCCGGCCGAGGTCGCGGAGCTTCGAAAGCTTCAAGACGCCATGGTCGAGAGCGCAAAGGTCAACGAGCGGCTGACGCGCTGGGTCATCGGACTGACGCTCGTGCTGGTCTTGGCGACTTTCGCTCTCGTCGGCCTGACGATCGTGCTCGTCTTCCAGAGCTAGCGACGTCCGGCGTGGGTGCACCGCGTGTGCACGGGTTCCCGCAAACCCGCATGGTTAGGTCTAGGTTCGAATCCTGCCGGGCGCATGCGGCGTTGCGGTTCTTTGCCGTTTCGCCTTGTCGCCTACTGGCGTCGTCGCCACTTCACGCTGCCTGCTTGGTCGAGTCCTTACCTGTGCCCTCGCACTCCGGGCACTTCTCGACTATGGGCTCCCCGCCGCGACGGACGGGGACGTACGCCGATCCCTGGCACTCGGGACATGCCCCTTCCTCTGCTAGGTCGTGCCGCGTCTTCCAGGCGCTATGCAGCATGGGGCTCCTCTTCCTCGAATGATCGCCAGCCGTCCTCACCCGCTCCTTTGATCAAGAACGAGCTTGCAAGGGCCGGTGGCTCAGGCTCAGGCCTTGGCGCTGGCTCCGGCACTCGGTGGTTGCCTGCGATCACCGCGCGAATGTCATCAGTCGCTCGAAAGCGACCATCGGCGTCACGGCGAGCTCCGCTCATGGTCCATTGCGCAATCAGATTCGTCGTATTCATCCCAGTTGCCCCCGCAATGAGCGGGGCGCTGTCTCCTCCCCGTGCTATCCGAACGCGTCGCGTCCCGTCCATCGCACGGTATCCCCTCAACGGGGCAGTGCCTATCCCTCGAACGAGCCTTCTTCGCACTCAGGCCCGGAGCCCCGTCTCGCTGAACTCGACGGCCCGGCCTGGCTGGCGGGGGCGCAGCCTAGCTCGGGCTGCGACTAGCCGGCACTGCCTGCTGATCCGCGAGGTCTCGCGAAGATCATGATCGCGAGCCCGACGACGATCACAGCGCCTCCGGTGATCGAGGCCGTCCACTGCTTCCAGCCGAAGCTGTTCGTGTTGCCGACGCCGAGGTGATTCGCGCCGACGGAGAGGATGAGAAGCGCCAGCCCGATCGCCGTCACGATCACCCCGAGTCTTCTCATCGTGCCTCGTCGTCGGGGTGGAGTTCGAGTGAGTCCGTGCGGGTGAGCTCGTAGAAGTAGACCCCGATCTGGCCTCGGAAGTGCTGGACATGGAAACGCCGCTCTACGCCGGGGGGGCGCGCACCGGTCGCTCGAGGATCACCGAACCCGTGCGCGAGAACCTCGTCGCGCCTGAACTCACGCGCGATGACGTAGTCCTGGTCCTCGAGTACGGGCCTCCCGCAGCCCGGACAGTCGTAAACGACCGGTGGCATCGTCGGATGCATCGTCGCATGAACTGGAGCCAGGCGCCGGTTGCCGAACGCGATGCGCGTGATCCCGCCCAGCTCCCGTGAGCACGATGACGCGCCGGGAGGCGTTCGAAGAAGCGTTCATAGCGTTCGCCGCAACCGTTTCCCTCGAACGAGCGATGCTTAGAGCGGCTCTCGCGCGGGAAGGTTGAGGTACGTGCCCTCAGTGCCGACGAACGCCGAGATCCTCGCGGACATCACTGGACTGACGCTCAAGCAGCTTCGTCGGAAGCAGAAGAACGGCGAGGTGATCGCCTTGAGCCAAGAGCAGGCCGCCGTGTTCACGCGGGTCGCAGAGCGGTATCGCCTCCTCCCGAAGCATCTAGGCGAGAACGGGCTCGTGGCATGGCGGCATGGTGCGGGACCGGTTCCGAACGCGCCGTACGACGACCTCGACGAAACCGCCTGACGCTAAGGGAGTCGGCGCGACGGGAGCGTGTCACACGTTCCGTGCGCATCCGTACATGGACTCCGGCTCGTAGTTCCAGGTAGCGAAGAATCCGAAAGCCGCGCTCGAGTACGTGCGCAGGCGCAGACGAAGGAGGCACCATGCCATCTCTCGACGAGCAGATGCGCGGGTACGGAACCGAATCGCACCGCACGCGCTGGATCGCGATTGCCGTCGTCGTCGCGGCAGTTGCCGTAGGAGTCGTGCTTCTCGTGGTGTACGGAGGCGGTGGCGGCGGCTCGGCACCGGTCTACTAGCGCCCGCTTCTCGGCGGCCGGCCACGAGGCCGGCCGCCGACACGCAAGTTCGCCGTCGATGACCACCTGATCGCTGGCCCTTGACGCAACCGAGGGGACCGGGCTCAGCGGGGAACGAGCTGCCCATCCTCCCGCGGCAAGGGGAAGGAATCGCCACGAGAAGGTGTCTGCCGAGCCCGGTCCGCCCGGGAAGTTCGCCGACGGCGCCGTCCTTCCTGCATCGAACTCAGGCGACTTGGGAGCGTGGCGCGCACGGGACTCCACCGACCCGGCAGCCGCCGAGACGCGACGACTCCCCCGTTCCCCGCACCTTGGCCGTAGAAAGGCGTCGGCGATCCTGCGTCGCGTCCCGGCACCGATCTAGACGTCGTCCCCTCGGCCTCGCTTCCGGCTGCCGCACGGAACTCTTCGGAATTTGCGGGCCGGACGCGACTGGGGGAGAGTGCGACCGGGTCGATACCCCCCTCGGGGACCGCACCTGCCGCACGGGTGCTCGCGCCCGACCCTGAGCCCGAGCATACGCCTCTTGTGTCGACGAGGCATCGTGAACCGCTGCAGGCGGGTCGATGTTCGTGCTCGAGCGACCGCACGAGCCCGTCTCGTGCGACCGTCGGATGGTGTGCAACGGGCGGAGCCGCGAGGGATGTGCGCGCCCGCTGACGTGTCAGCGGTGCCGGTAGACGATCCGGCCGCGGCTGATGTCGTACGGGGACACCTGGACGCTCACCCGGTCGCCAGGAGCCATCCTGATCCTGTAGCGGCGCATCTTGCCGGCGGTGTAGGCGATGAGCTCGTGCCCGTTGTCGAGCGCGACGCGGAACATGCCGCTGCCGAGCGCCTCGAGCACCTCGCCCTCCATCTCGATCTTCTCCTCCGCCACTGCGTCGCTCCTGATCGTCCCGAATCCGACGAGGCGCGGCCCGAAGGGCCGCGCGCTCGCCTGCCCTACACGGTCTGAACGTTGATCGCCTCGGGGCCCTTCGTCCCCTCGCGCGCGTCGAACTCCACGCGAGCGTTCTCGCTCAGCGACTTGAAGCCCGTCCCGACGATGTTCGAATGGTGCACGAACAGGTCCTTGCCACCCTCGTCAGGCGAGATGAACCCGTAGCCCTTCGCATCGTTGAACCACTTCACGGTTCCGGATGCCATATACCAACACCTCCTCTCACCCTCGATCGAACGGGTAGAGAGGCGTGTGGCCTCCGGTACTCGTCCTCGGTTTGCGGCGAACAGGGTACACACGATGCCCTCACGCGTCAGCAATCGTTCGAGTCCGGCGATTGAGGCGCTCTATCGACGACGCGTCTCGCACGCTGCCCGGCCGCCCCGATCCCGAGACGGGAGAAGGTTACGCGGTTACAATCACGAAGTGATGACCGTGACGCTGGACGACCCTCTCAGTACCCGTGCCGAGCCTGCCCCGCATCAGGCGGTCACGGGCCCGCGGCGCGGGCGACGTCGTCGTACGCCCGGCTCCGCTCGTCCACGAGCTCACCGCTAGCGGCCTCACCTGGGTCAACGTCGTCTCGCCCGACGTCGAGACGGCTCAGATTCTCGCCGAGCGCTTCGGCTGGCACCCTCTCGACGTCGAGGACGTCGTCTCGAAGCGCCAGCGCCCGAAGGTCGACGACTACGAGGACGACGGCTATCTCTTCGCCGTCCTCCACTTCCCCGCCTACGACGCGACGGTCCAGCGCCTGAACGCGGCCGAGCTCGACGTCTTCGTCGGCCGCGAGTACGTCGTCACCATGCCGAATCGGGAGCTCCTGCCGGTCACACGCCTCTTCGCACGGTGCGAGGAGGACGAGCTCTTCCGTGAGCAGCTCTTCGTCCGCGGCTCGGGCCGGCTCCTGTACGAGGTGCTCGACGATCTCTTCGACTACTGCTTCCCGATCCTCGACAAGATCGCGCACAAGCTCGACGTGATCGAAGACGAGATGTTCGAGGGCCGCTCGCAAGAGGTCGTCCGCGACATCTCGAACGTGAAGCAGGAGATCATCTCCTACCGCAAGATCATCAAGCCGGAGCGCTCGACGCTCCGCGTGCTCGAGCGGCGCATCGAGCACTTCCTGCCGGAGGAGCTCGAGGAGTACTTCGACGACATCGTCGACTCGGCCGAGCGGGTCTGGGACCTCCTCGACAACTACAAGGAGGTCGTCGAGGCGCTCGAGTCGACGAACGAGTCCGTCCTCGCGCACAAGTTCAACGACGTGCTCCGGATCCTGACCGTCTTCAGCATCGTCTTCCTCCCGGCGACGCTCATCGCGAGCATCTGGGGGATGAACGTCGGGCTCCCCGGCGGGGGCGATCCTGCGACCGCGAGCCATGTCGAGTTCTGGCTCATCATCGTCGCGACGATCGCGAGCGTGGTCGCGCTGATCGGCTTCTTCCGCTGGAAGCGCTGGCTCTAGGGCTCTTCGCTCTGTAGAGCCGCTACCGACTCGTTTCCACCGGAACTTTCAACCCGAAGCAGCCTGCGTTCGAGCGCGTTCGCGTCATCGTGGAAGACGTACGGCCTCGGATCTCTCCGCTGAGACCTGGTCCTTGACGTACCTCAAAAGGGGGACGACGATAAGCAGACCGTTCGGAGTGGACCTCCCTCTCGATCGGTACCTGCGGCAGTCGGCGTCTGAGCGCCCCGGCCACCGCGGAACCCGGCCAGGCTGGCGAGGGGCCAGCCGGGTCGGGCTGCCCGGCGAGGCTTGGGACAGAGCTCCGAGTGAGGCGTTGGCTCTCGCGCCGAGCCTCACGTTCTTGACGGAAGGTACAACGAGGGGGACACTTGATCGTCGAGAGGGGGACGGCTTGAGGATGAGCAAGAAGCCGGTTCTAGGGGACGATTCCGTGTACGTGACGGAACGGCTCGAGCCGTATGCCTTGGGATCGGCGGAGGATCTCGAAGAGGTCCCAGCACCGGCATTTCCAGGAGCGGACGCCGAGGTGTTGGACGAGCTCATGCAGCGAGCCGTACTCCTGCTCGCGGTCATGCCGCGGAACCAGACTCGCGAGGCGATCGAGGGGATCATCTCCCCGCACGACCGCCGCCGCGGAGGGCGCGCGATCGACCTGCTGATCGAGTCGGGCTACGTCGCCGTCGACGAAGCCGGCCGCTTGCGCCGGCTTCGGTGAGGCCCACCCGACCCGAGGAAGGACGACGGCCGGGCCCTCCCGCCGCAGAGGGGCCCGGCCGTCTTGGCGCCGACTTTCAGAGGAGGATCCGCAGCGCCGTGTCGGGAGGACACCCGCGCCGCACGAGGCCACTCGCCGTGTGAAGATCGATCTCGACGTGCGACGCGAGCATGAGCGCGGAACCGACGTCGTAGCCGGCTCGTACGAGTTCGTCGAATCGCCAGCGGAGAATCGCCTCGGCCTCCGTATCGTCGATCAGTTCGAACTGGGCCGCAGTCATCGCCGGCCTCCCTCTCGTCTCGGCTTTGAGGATCACAGTTGACCGTCAGCGGCGCGGACCCGCGCCCACTTGAGGTCCAGAGCGCCCGAGCCGAAGGTCCGGTTCCGCCGACCCACCTCCCTCAGTCGAGGGACGTCGCCGGCGACGGCAGAATCCTCGGAACGCGCTAGATGCGCTCGAGGCCTGCCCGGGCCTCTTTCGCCTTGCGGTCCTGACGCCAGGCGAAGACGAGCAACGCACCGAACACGACGACGATCGCGGCCACGAAGCCGACGCGGGTCCAGATACCCGTGAAGACGACGATGCCGAGGATGCCGAGCGCGAGGATCACGATCGCAGCACCGGCCAGCTTCAACGCATAACCCACGGCGCGAGTGTACGGCTTCTCGGGCCTGTCGCCAACCCGCGGTCGTGCTGGTAGAAACGGGCCATGACCAGGCAACTCTGGGCACCCTGGCGTCTCGAGTACATCGAGCAGGCCCAGGAGCTCACCGGGTGCGTGTTCTGTGCGGAAGCGGCCGGCGACATCGCATCGGAAGCCTCGCTCCTCGTCCATCGCGGCGAAGAGGGGATCGTCCTCCTGAACAAGTTCCCGTACTCGTCCGGCCATGTTCTCGCCGCGCCCGTCCGGCACGTGGGCTCGCTCGCCGAGCTCACGGACGAGGAAGCGCTCGAGCTGCACCGCCTCTCCGTGGCCAGCATCGACGCGCTCGGACGCGTCTACGGGCCGGACGGCTACAACCTGGGGTGGAACCTCGGCCGCATCGCAGGCGCGGGCATCGTCGACCACGTGCACGTGCACGTCGTGCCGCGCTGGTCGGGCGACACGAACTTCATGCCCGTGCTCGCGGACGTGAAGGTCCTGCCGGAGCACCTGCTTGCGACGCGAGACCGCCTCAGGGAGGCCTGGATTACTCCTTGACGGAATCGAGCACGCGCCAGGCGGCCGGGCTCGTCGTCTGCCAGTCGTAGAGGCTCACGCCGATCGTCTGCCCGTCGTCCGCGACGGCGGCCGCGAAGCCCGCGAGCTCCTCCGGGCCCATCTGATCGGCGACACCGCCGATGACATGGATCGGGACATCCGGGTTCCCGGTATCGACGCGCAGCAGACGAATTGCCCGTGTCACGTAGCCGTAGGTCGCGTCGAAGCCCTTCAGGCCGCTCGTGTAGACCATCGGGGCGAACGCGTCGGAGGTGGCCGCGAGATCGGCCCACGGGAAGCGCGGCCAGGTCTTCGGGCGACGCTCGAGCCCACGCGGGTTGAACGGGATGATCGCGAGTGGAGTGTCCCCGGCCTCCTGACGCACGAGCCGAGCGAGAGCGACGGCGCGGCGCGACCGCAGCCCGACGTTCTTCAGCCGTGTCGACTCGATGTCGAGCGCGACGCCGTCGAACGGCTGACCCGCCGGCGTCCGGAAGTTCAGCATCGCGAGCGAGCGGCGCACGTCGAGCGTCGTGTCGACATGACCCGGCAGGTACCAGGCGACGACGCGGATGCCCTTGGCGTGCAGCGCCTCGACGAGCCGTCCGAGCTGCAGCGGCCGCATGACGTCGAGCGCTGCGCGATCGTTCGAGGTCTCGATCCACACCGTGGTGACATGGCGTGCGGCCATGCGAGCAGCCGTCTTCAGAGGAGCGGCGAAGACCGGCCCGTCGTAGATGTCGACCCACGTGCCGAGGCCACCGAAGACCGAGTCGTCCGCCCGGGGCGCCGCGGGCGCCGAGACCGTCACCCCGGTGAAGACGACCAGCCCCGCGAGCCCCAGAGCGGCGAGGTGCACGCGCACGCCCCGGAGTGTAGGGCCGGGTTGTGAGCGGTTCGTCAAGACGGCGGGCTCTGCTGTCCGCCGTCGGCTGGCGTATGGCAAGCTCGCGGAGCAAATCGACTCCGGGAGGTCTCCCAGTGAGCGTGGACAAGGCCCTTGCGCGGGACCGAGAACTGCGTGCGAACGCAACGGCGCGGCCCTGGCACGAGGACGGGTCCGGCACCAGGATGAGACTGCTCGGACCTCTGCCGCGCTCGACGATCGTCGTCGATCCGTATGGACCCAACCCGCAAGACGCGCGGTTGCTGCTCCATCGCGTCAACACCTACGAAGAGCTCGAGGACGAGATCGAGCGGCTCCGAGCCTGGCTGCGAGACGTTCGAACACACCTCAACGGGGCTGGAGCTCGCGCCGGAAGCCGTAGCGACAACCAGGACTTCGACTCTCTGGCGCGCGACCTGAGGGCAGGCATCGATGCCGCGCTCGGGGACCGCCGAAGTGGCGTCGAGTAGGCGTCCGCCGTGAGACGTCGAGACCGGCGCGGCTAGAATCCAAGCCGCGCGGACGTAGCTCAGTCGGTAGAGCACTGGCTTCCCAAGCCATACGGCGCGCGCATGGGTTCGTCGTCCGCTTCGGCTCTCTAAGCGGAATCCCAGCACCGGAGCGGGATTTCGGCGCACTCGACGCCCCGAATGAGAACCCGGCCGAGGACGCCTGAGAACGGCCGAGGCGTGTGCTCGTATACCCGCAGGTATGCCCGCACACTGTGCCCCCCGTGGCCCACCGGCGACTAGCATTCACAGTCTCCTGTGCGGGTGTCGTCCAGTGGTAGGACAGGGGCTTCCCAAGCCTCAAACACGGGTTCGAGTCCCGTCACCCGCTTAGAAGATCTAACAGAAGGCCACGGGTTGAGCGCGTCGTTTCGAAGTTACGCTCGCGTCGATGCAGGCGTGCGATCGTCTTGAACTGACGTTGTCCGACTTAGCCTCGGCCGGCCGCTTTCGCGGGGCAGTCCGAGTCGAGCGCGGCGGGTCGGTGCTGCTTGATGCTTCCTACGGCGACGACGGCGCGGGCACTGTCTTGGCTCCCACCACTGCGTTTCAGATCGCGTCGATTTCCAAGACGTTCACGGCGGCATGCGTCCTGCTCTTGGCCGAGCGGAATCGCCTTTCGCTCGACGACACACTGGCCTCGTCGGTCGAAGGTGCGCCGGTCGCGTGGCGTGACATCACTGTCCGCCAGTTGCTGACTCACACGAGCGGCCTGGGTCACTGGCGCGACATCGCCGGCCTCGACCTTTACCACGCCTGCCCAAGTGCAGAGCTGATCGCGCGGTTCGCCGCGGCGGCCCTCCAGTTTGAGCCGGGCAGCGGCTGGTCATACAGCAGCCCCGGCTACGTTCTGCTCGCGCACATCGTCGAAGCGAGCACAGGTGTCCCCTACGCTTCCTTCCTCAGAAGCGACCTGCTGCGCCCGCTTAAGTTGCGGCAGACAAGCGTGGCGGAGCCGCCAGACGGCGCTGCCGCCGCGCACGGGAGTCGCGCGGGCGCGCCGACACGTTCTTTCGAGTTGGGGTCAGTCGGCATCGGTGCCGGTGATCTCTGGTCGACGACTGCTGACCTCGCACGCTGGCCGCGGGCTCTTGCCTCGTCAGGGCTGTTCAGCGCCGAGTCTCGCGCCGCGATCTTTTCTCGACAGACTGAGGTCTCTGACGAACAGGACGGCTTCACGAACGTCGGATATGGCTACGGCTGGTTCACAGCCTGCTGCGATGGGCAGCGACTCGTTTTTCATCCCGGGGATCAGCCGGGCTTCACCTCGCTGCTCGTGTGGGCACCCGAGCCTGATCTTCTGATCGCGCTACTTGCCGCAGACGAGATCGACCTCAGACCGCTCGTGCTGCCAGCGCTCACCGATCTGCTTGCAGAAACGACGTAGCGCTCAGACTGACTGAGGTCTGAGGAAGCCTTCGTGGATGTCGTCGCGGAGGTCGGTGCGGACAAGCAAGCGACGGCGGTTGTGCAGCCAGGCGAAAGTGCGCTCGACGACGTAGCGGTGGCGGCCGACTCCGACCGCCTCGTGCCGTACTCTCCGAGCGTCGCGTTCGCGCGTCGTCATGGAATGGGAGCGAGGGCCGTCCTCCGAGGCGGCCTTCGTGTTCGTCCGATGGGCCGTTCTAGAAGGCGAACGCCCCATGACAACCGTGAACGGAACATGCCCGACGTAGGCAGCCCGTAATCATCTGCTTCACCCGCTCGCCGGAGGAGAAGGTTCGCCGCGCTGCCCTCACCGAGGAGGAGTGTCAAGCCGAGGACGAAGCCCTCGCCCGAGCACAGGCCGAGCGCGAGCAGGCGTTCCTCCGCGAGAGCAGCACGACCGCCTTCGCCGCCAACGTCGAGGCCGAGGTCGTCGCGGACTCACATGCGTTCCGCTCCCGCGTGGAGGAGCATGTTCGCGCGCACGGTGTCGCCGCGTTCGCCGCCCGACACGACGTGCGGGCGTTCATGCGCCGCCACCTGCCGCGTCGTCATACCGGACTCCTCCGGCGACCGATCCGCCGCCAGCCGAGACGCACGTCGAGCGCCCGTCGCCGCCGCACGCTGGCCCGTGCAGGGCCGCGCGGACGCCCACGACGACGTAAAGCCGACGACGCTCACCACCGGCTAGTCGTCGTCGCCGGGAGGCGGTCGTGACGACCGCGCTGGAGAACGCTCGCGTGGCCGTCGAGCACGACCCGCTCGTCCGTGCGCTCAAGGTGTCGCGGGTTCAAGCCCCGTCGTCCGCTCTACGAGGAGCCCGCAGCGCGTCGCCTTCGTCGTCTCGGCGGTCCTCGGGCGCATCGCTTCGTGCTTCGTCGCCGCCACACCGAGCTCGCGGGCGCGCGCGTCGCTCCTCAGATCGTCCTCGAGCAGGCTGTGGACAGCTGTCGCGGGTCCAGGCCAGTGTCACTACCGGCCCCTGCTCCTCCTCGGGGTGCCTGCGCTTGAGATCTGCCGGCGGCGAGTTACCGTGAGTACGAGATGCAGACGCTGTTCAGACGCCTCGTGCGATGGGCCGCGCGGACCGGCGCGTCGATACGCGAGACCCGATCACTGCTCGTCGAAGGAGCTCAGGCCCTCGACCGGCGCGATCGCTGAATCGCGCTCGACGAGCGTCTCGCATACCCCTGCTCACGGCGTCGCCCGCCGGTGCTTCGTCGAGCGGGCCTCGTCCTTTTCGCGAGCACGACGGTAGGCGGACGAACCGTGCCGGTGCCGGGCCGGCGACCCATCCTCCCCGCCGCCGGGGAAGCGAACGGGGGGACGCCAAAAGCCGGCCCGGCTCCGTGCCGTTCTCGGGCAAGCGG
The DNA here is from genome assembly GCA_035702645.1 of Gaiellaceae bacterium. Lineage (GTDB taxonomy): Bacteria > Actinomycetota > Thermoleophilia > Gaiellales > Gaiellaceae > GMQP-bins7. The sequence goes on along the minus strand of DASSQE010000138.1, from coordinate 64,767 downwards.
TGGCTTCCTCTCAGAAAGTCGTCTTCGTAACGTTCGAGGCAATCGCAGCCCAGACGCCACTTTTCGGTTCAACGAAGCCGTTTTGGAAAGAGAAATCGCGGAGTCGCGCTCGTGCCGATCGTTACGCGGTCACGGCCTCCTCGAGCTTCTCCGACCACTCTCCCGCGACTGCGAGGGCGTTCATCCGCGCGCGATGCACGAACGCCGTCTGCGCGGCGGGAGCGTTGTCCGCTTCCCCGCCCCACGCCCTCAGCGCCGACTGTTGGAGCGCACGACCGTACGAGAACGAGAGCGGCCAGGGACCACCGACCTCGTTGATCGCGTTCAGGTTCTCCGTCGCCTCGACCTCGGACTGGCCTCCGGACAGGAAGACGATGCCCGGCACGGCCGCAGGCACGTGTCGCAGGAAGCAGTCGATCGTCAGCTCCGCGATCCGCTTGGCCGACGCCTGCTCCGGGCAGCCCTTGCCCGAGATCACCATGTTCGGCTTGAGGAGGGCTCCCGTCAGGTCGACGTCGTAGCAGGCCAGGTGGTCGTAGACCGCGTGCAGCGTCTGCGCGGTCGCCTCGTAGCAGACCTCGATCGTGTTGTCAGCGTCCATCAGGACCTCGGGCTCGACGATCGGGACGATTCCTGCCTCCTGACAGAGAGCGGCGTAGCGCGCGAGCGCATGCGCGTTCGCGCGGATGCAGGCGCTCGTCGGGATACCGTCGCCGATCGTGATTACCGCGCGCCACTTCGCGAAGCGCGCGCCGAGCTCGCTGTACTCCCCGAGACGTCCCCGTAGCCCATCGAGTCCCTCCGTGACCTTCTCACCGGGGAAGCCGGACAGGTCGTGGGCGCCGGTGTCCACCTTGATCCCCGGAACGACTCCCTTCGACTGGAGGAGCTCGGCGAACGGCGTTCCGTCGTCGGTGCTCTGGCGGATCGTCTCGTCGTACATGATCACGCCGCCGACGAACTCCTCCATCCCGGGAGCGGTGAAGAGCAGCTGGCGGTAGAAGCGGCGGCTCTCCTCGGTCGACTCGACGGCGATCGAGTCGAAGCGCTTCTTGATCGTTCCCGTGCTCTCGTCCGCCGCGAGGATCCCGCGGTGGTCGGCGACGATCTCGTTCGCGGTCGCGTTCAGCTCCTGCGCTCCCATCAGCGCACTCCTTTCGTCAAGCTCTGGATCTTGGACAACGGGTGCGAGGCCGCGACGCGGCGGACTGTTCCCGAGCGCGAGCGCATGACGATCGACTCGGTCTCCACGTGGTCGCCGACGACACGCACTCCACGGAGCAGTGCGCCGCTCGTCACGCCGGTCGCGGCGACGAAGACGTCCTCCCCGCCCACGAGGTCGTCCGTCGTGAGGACTCGGTCGAGGTCGAAGCCGTCCTCGACGAGGCGCCGACGCTCCTCGTCAGACCGCGGCCAGAGCTTCCCCTGCATCGCGCCCCCTAAGCACTTGATCGCCGCAGCGGAGATGACGCCCTCGGGCGTTCCTCCGATGCCCATGAGGAGGTCCACCCCGGTCCCGCGCTGCGCAGCCGCGATCGAGGGAGCGACGTCGCCGTCCCGGATCAGGTTCACGCGCGCGCCGGCCTCGCGCAGCTCCGCGATCAGGTCGTCGTGCCGGTCGCGCTCGAGCACGACGACGGTGAGATCGTTGATCTGGACGTCCTTCGCCTCGGCCACGCGCTCGAGGTTCTCGGTCGGCCTCGCCTCGATGTCGATGGCGTCGGCAGCCTCCGGGCCGACCGCGATCTTGTCCATGTACAGGGCGGCGCCCGGGAAGAACATCGACCCGCGCTCGGCGACTGCAATCACCGCGATCGCGTTCGGCATCCCGAGCGCGGTCAGCCGCGTCCCCTCGAGTGGGTCGACGGCGACGTCCACGTCGGGCCCGGTGCCGTCGCCGACCTCCTCGCCGTTGTAGAGCATCGGCGCCTCGTCCTTCTCGCCCTCGCCGATGACGACTCGACCGCGCATCGAGACGGTGTTGATCATCAGACGCATCGCGTCGACGGCAGCCTGGTCGGCTGCATTCTTGTCTCCACGCCCGATCCAGCGCGACGCGAAGGTCGCCGCCGACTCCGTCACGCGTACGAGCTCGAGCGCGAGGTTGCGATCCGGAGGGGTCGCGCTCACCCCCGGATCCTACATCCGGGCCGGCGCTTCGACCCCCACGAGATCGAGACAACGAGCCACGACGAGCTGCGCCGCGCCGCAGAGGGCAAGCCGGAACGACTCCTGCTCCGAGCCGAGCACCTGGTGCTTCTTCCTGTCGTGGTAGAAGCGGTGGAAGTCGTCGGCGACCCGGATGGCGTACGTCGAGATCGCGTGCGGCGCCCGCCGCTCGGTCGCCTCCGCGACGACGCCGGGGAGCTCGAGCAGGCGCTTCGCGAGCTCGCGCTCCTCCACGGTGAGCGGCGCGCGGAGCACAGCGGCCTCTCGAATCGACGCCTCGTCACGGTCCGCGTTCCGGAGAATCCCCGCGATGCGGGCGTGCGCGTACTGCACGTAGTAGACGGGGTTCTTCTGCGAGCGCTCGGCAGCGAGGTCGACGTCGATGTCGATCGGCTGGTCGTGGCCGCGCGAGACGAGGTACCAGCGCGCAGCGTCGACGCCGATCGCGTCGAGGAGGTCGTCCAGGAAGACGACGTCCCCGCTCCTCTTCGAGATCTTCTTCGCCTGCCCCCGCTCCACGAGGTGGACGAGCTGGTAGATCAGGACCTCGAGCGAGTCGCGGGCGTGCCCCAGCATCTCGGCGAGTGCCTTCAGGCGCTTGACGTAGCCGTGGTGGTCGGCGCCGAGGACGTAGACGATCCGGTCGAAGCCCTTCGCATACTTGCGGCGGATGTACGGCGCGTCCGCGGCGAAGTACGTCGGTGTGCCGTCGGAACGGACGAGCACCCGATCCTTGTCGTCGCCGTGGACGCTCGTACGCGCCCACACGGCGCCTTCGGCCTCGTAGGTCTCGAGCAGCGCGATCGTCTCAGCCAGCTCGGTCTCGACCTCGCTCTGCCGCTCCCAGGTGTCGAACCGGATCCGAAAGCGCTCGAGCGTCGCCTGGATGCGCCCGAGCATCGCGGGGACCGGGTCGCCCTCGACTCCCGCGAGCTCACGCACGTAGTCACCGCGGTAGCCGTCCTCGGGCGGTTCCTCGCCGCGCCGAATCGCGTCGACGGAGGCGCGGAAGCGGTCGATCTGCGCCCCGGAGTCGTTGCAGTAGAACTCGCGTTCGACTTCGTGCCCCGCGAAGTCGAGCAAACGGCCGACGGAGTCGCCGTACGCCCCGTTGCGGCCGTGGGCCACGGTCAACGGTCCCGTCGGGTTCGCGGACACCGCCTCGATCTGGACACGCTCCGGAACGTCCGCCGAGCCGGCACCGAACGCCTCGCGGGCCTCGAGGATCTCCCCGAGTGCCGCAGCGAGCCACGCGTCAGAACCGTGCAGGTTGACGAAGCCGGGGCCTGCAGCCTCGGCGCGCTCGGCGAGCCCTCGCGCGACGGCCTGCTCGGCGATCTCCGTCGCCAGGTCCCGCGGGGACTTCCGCTGGACGGGCGCGAGCCTCAGCGCGACGTTCGTCGCGTAGTCGCCGTGTTCCGGGTCCGCGGGGCGCTCGAGCTCGACGGACGCGCCGGCGATCTCCGCAAGTGCCTCCGCGAGGCCGGCGACCGGGTCAGCCAACTGCCGCCTCGCCGGGCGCGAAGAGCATCTCCAGCTGTGCGATCTCCTGCGACGTCCCGACACCGATGAGCACGTCGCCTTCCTCGAAGGTCGCGTGCGCTCCGGGGGTGAGGTCGAAGCCGCCGTCCGCCTTGCGCAGCGCGATGACCATCGCTCCCGTACGCTCCTGGATCCTGAGGTCGCCGATGGAGCGGCCGCACGGGGCGCAATCCCGTCGGACGACGATCTCCTCGAAACGGAGGTCCGGCATCGGCTCGCCGACGGTCGAGACGATGTCGAGGAAGTCGGCGACCTGCGGCTTGACGACGAAGTTGGCCATGTGCAGGCCCGCTGTCGAGTACGGCTCGATCACCCGGTCCGCGCCCGCCAGCCGGATCTTCCGCGCCGCGGCGTCGTTCGACGCCCGCGCGACGATGACGAGGTCGGGACGCTGGGCACGTGCAGACAGCGTGATGTACAGGTTCTTCTGGTCGGAGTCGACCGACGCGACGAGGCCACGCGCACGCGCAAGGCCCGCAGTCTCGAGGTCGTGATCCTCGGTCCCGTCGCCCAGTACGACAGGGGCGCCGTCGTCCTGAGCGAGCTCCACCGACTCGGGCGTCACGTCGACGACGACGTACGGCGTCCGGGTGGCTCGGAACTCCTCGGCGACGCGGCGGCCGACACGGCCGTACCCGCAGATGATCACGTGATCGCGCAGATCCTCGATGGCCCGCTTCCTCCTTCGCTCTCCGAGCGACTCGCTCAGGACTCCGCGGGTCATGACGTCCACGATCACGCCCGCGAGGTAGAGGAAGACTGCCACGCCCGAGAAGAGGAGCGCGATCGTGAAGAGCATCGACGCATCGCTCGGCGGCGCGGTGTCGAGCCCGGTAAGGGTCGTCGACACGACGGAACGATAGAAGGCATCGATCCAGCTCTCGTCCGAAATCAGGAGCCTGTAGCCGACCGTCCCCGCGACGAGGATCGCGAGGAAGACGAGCGATGCCCAGACGAAGCGCCGAAGCTCGAGGTGCTTCACGACGGCAATCGTACGAGGCTCTTGGACTCCCCCACGGGGCACCGGCGGTCGGGCTCACCCGACGCCGAACGGACGCGAGCTAGACGGTACTGGTCCTAGACGGTGCCGGTCTTCGCCGAGCGGGTCGGGAGCGGCACGACGACGCCGTCGCGATGCAGCGCGAGCTGGACCTCTTCGCGCGCCTTGTAGATCCGCCACTTCACCGTCGCGAGCGTGATCTCGAGCGTCTCGGCGATCTCCGTGTACGAGAGGCCGACGACGTCTCGCAGGAGGAGAGCCATCTTCAGGTCGGGATTGAGCGCTTCGACGGCGCGCCAGACCGCGTCGATCGTCTCGGAGCGCTCGGCCGGTGCGTCCACGACCTCGAGCGGGGGAACGTCCTCGAGGTTCACGACCGCCCGCGGTCGCCGCTCGAGCGCCCGGAGCTCGTCGAGCACCCGGTTCTTCGTGACCTGGAAGAGCCAGGTCGTGAACCGCGAGCGGAGCGAGAAGCTCGGGAGTCCCTGGTAGACCCGGAGGAAGACCTCCTGGGTCAGGTCCTCCGCGAGCGACCTGTCGCCGGTGAGCCTGAGGACGTAGTTGAAGACGGGTTGCTCGTACGTCCGGACGATGATCGAGAACGCGCGCTCGTCACCCCTCTGTGCCTTTCGCAGGACTCCCAGATCGGGCTGTGGCAGCGACATGAACGCGGCGAGTATAGAGCGGAATCGGTAAGGGCTTTATGGGCGGGCCTTTACGACTCCGTTGCGAGCGGAGAGCCCGTCATCTCGTGAGGAATGGGGAGCTCGAGCATGGCCAGAATCGTTGGGGCGAGGTCGGACAGCCCACCCCCCTCGGTGAGAGCGACGCCTGTCTCGGTGGTCACCAGTGGTACGGGGCTCGTCGTATGAGCGGTTTGCGGGCTCACGCCGTCCGGCTCGAGCATCACCTCCGCGTTCCCGTGGTCGGCGGTGACGAGCGTGACTCCGTCGGCCTCGCGGACGGCCTCCAGCACGCGGCCGAGAGAGGCATCGACGGTCTCCACGGCGGCGACGGTGGCGGGGATCGATCCGGTATGTCCGACCATGTCCGGGTTCGCGAAGTTGACGACTGCGAACCGGTATCCCCGCCCGATCTCGTCGCAAAACCTGTCCGCGACCTCGTCGGCCGACATCTGCGGCTTCCGGTCGTAGCTCGGGACGTCGCGTGGAGACGGCACGAGGATCCGCTTCTCCCCCTCCCACTCCTGCTCCTTCCCGCCGTTCAGGAAGTAGGTCACGTGTGCGTACTTCTCCGTCTCCGCGACATGGAGCTGGCGGGCGCCCGCCCTGGAGACCACCTCTGCGAGCGTGTTTCGCACCATCTGCTCAGGGAAGGCGACAGGGCAGTCGAGATCGTCCTCATATCGGGTCATCGTCGTGAGGTCGACGTCCGCCTCGAGCAGCTTCTTCGAGAGCTGCCGCGCGCGATCGGGGCGGAAGTTGAAGAAGATCGCCGTGTCATCCGTGCCGAGCCTGGGTCGTCCGGCGAGGACCACCGGCTCGATGAACTCGTCGGTCACGCCCTCCGCGTAGCTGGCGCGGACGGCCTCGAGCGGGTCCTCCGTCTCCTTGCCCTCGCCCTCGACGATCGCGTCGAACGCCTTCTCCGTGCGATCCCAGCGCCCGTCGCGGTCCATCGCGTAGTAGCGACCGCAGACGGTCGCGATACGCTCTGCCGGAATCTCCGCGAGGTCGTGCTCGGCCGCGTGCGGCGAGACGTCGCGGCCGTCCGTGATGGCATGGATCCACACGTGCTCGGACATGTCTTCGCGCTCCGCAAGCTCGAGGAGCGCCTGCAGATGCCGGATGTGGGAGTGGACGCCGCCCTTGGAGACGAGGCCGAGGAGATGGACGTCTGCGTCGCGCTCGCGCGCCCGCGCGAACGCGGACCGGAGGGCGTCGTTCTCGAAGAACGAGCCGTCCTCGATCGCGCGGTCGACACGCACGAGGTCCTGGAGAAGCACCCGCCCGGCGCCGATCGTCAGATGGCCGACCTCGGAGTTTCCCATCTGCCCCGCCGGGAGCCCGACCGCCTCACCCGATGCTGCCAGCGTCGTGTGCGGGCGGTGTGCCCAGAGGTCGTCGAAGACCGGCGTGTCGGCGAGATCGACGGCGTTCCCCGGCCCTGGTGGCGCGAGCCCCCAGCCGTCGAGGATCACGAGTGCGACGAGCTCAGTCACGCCGACGCCGCGACGACGTCTGCAGCAGCGAGGCAGATCGCCTCGAACGACGACGGGTCGAGCGAGGCGCCGCCGACGAGAGCCCCGTCGACGTCGGGTTGCGCCAGCAGCGCCGCGGCGTTCTCCGGTTTCACGGAGCCGCCGTACAGGACCGGCGCCGGGTGCAGCGACCTGACGAACGCGTGTGCCTCCTGGGCGAGCTCCGGGCTCGCGGTCTTCCCCGTCCCGATCGCCCAGACGGGCTCGTAGGCGATCACGAGCCGCTCGTGCGCGGGGACGAACGACACCTGGCGGGCGAGGACCGCCTCGGTCTCCCCCGCGTCGCGCTCGGCCTCGGTCTCCCCGATGCAGGCGATCACCCGGAGCCCCGCCTCGAGAGCACACTCCGCGCGCTGCCGCACCGTCTCGTCCGTCTCGCCGAAGAGCTGGCGTCGCTCCGAGTGGCCGACGATCGAACCACTCGCGCCGAGGTCGAGCAGCATCGGCGCGGACACCTCACCGGTGAACGCTCCCTCGAGCGCCCAGTGAACGCTCTGCGCGTAGACGCGCACGGCGCTCTCCGTGCCCAGCCCCTCGAGTGCGCCCCGGATCGAGGCGAACGCCGGGCAGACGACGATGTCCACGCCCGGCGTGCGCGACGGCAGGTTGCGGATCCGCGTGGTGAACGACCGGGCCTCGTGCGTCCCCTTGAACATCTTCCAGTTGCCCGCGATCAGCACCCGCGCGATCTTAGGGACTCGCCCGTCGGGGCGGCGCCGTCTTCCTGTTAGCCTCGGCCCTCGTGGCGGCCGTCGAGACAGCGGTCTGGGAACAGCGGTTCCGAACACCCGTGGCGTTTTTCCCGCACTGGTCCTCGCTGGCGCCGGACCATGCCGTCTACGCGTCGACGGAGTCGGGCGTCTGGCAGGTTCACGCCTGGGACGTCTCGACGGACACGCGGCGTCAGGCGAGTGAGAGCACGGTCGGCGTGACGGACGGAGTCCCCACCCTCGACGGCGAGGGTGTCCTCTGGTTCGAGGACGCGACGGGCGACGAGTCCGGCCGGTGGCTCGTCCAGCCGTTCGCGGGCGGTGAGACGCGCCCGTTCCTCGACGGCGTGCCCAACGGGTGGAACGAAGGGCTCGCCCAGGCTCCCGGCATCGTCGCGCTCGGGATCAGCAACCGCGACGGCTTCGCGATCTTCGTCGCGCGGGACGGCGAGCCCGCGCGCGAGCTCTACCGCTCGCAGCAGGCGGTGAGGATCGGGAGCGGCGACGAGGGCGGCTTTCTCCACGGGGGGCTCTCCGCGGACGGGACGCTCCTCTGCCTCGAGCACTCGGAGCACGGCGACGTCATCCATGCTGCTCTCCGGATCGTCGACACGCGGACCGGCGAAACCGTCGGCGAGCTCCACGACGAGGGGATGTCGCTGCTCGCCAAGTGCTGGTCCCCGATCGCCGGTGACCAGCGGCTCGCGTTCGAGCACGAGCGCGACGGGGACGAGCGACCGGGCATCTGGGATCTCTCGAGCGGGACGCGCACCGACCTCGACGTCGACCTCGAGGGCGGCGTCTCCGTGCAGGACTGGTGGCCGGACGGCGCTGACCTCCTCCTCCGGAACCTGTTCGAGGGCCGGAGCCGCTTGTACCGCTACGACCTCGCGAGCGGCGGCCTCACCCGAGTTCCGAGCGATCCCGGCTATGTCTGGACAGCACGTGTGCGGCCGGACGGACAGGTCTGGTTCCTCCACGAGCAGAGCGCGAGGCAGAGGCTCGTGCTCGACGAGTCTGGCACCGAGCTCCTGGCGCTCGCGGGCACCCGGCCGGCCGGACGACCGTACGAGTCGTGGCACTTCGAGAACCCGCACGGCCAGCGCGTGCACGGCTTCTTCGTGACGCCCGACGACTCCGGCGGGCCGTTCCCGGTGCTGATGTTCGTGCACGGCGGGCCGACGTGGCTCGACTTCGACCGCTGGCAGCCCGAGGTGCAGGCGTACGTCGACGCCGGGTTCGTCGTCGGGCTCGTGAACTACCGCGGGTCGATCGGCTACGGGCGCGAGTGGCGCGACACTCTCATCGGGAACATCGGCGGACCGGAGCTGGAGGACGTGAACGCCGGGCTCGAGGACCTCGTCCGCCGCGGGCTCGCGGATCCCGAGCGAGCCGTCGTCGCGGGCCACTCGTGGGGCGGGTACGTCACGCTGCTGGAGCTCGGGAAGCACCCCGATCTCTGGCGGTGCGGCATCGCGGGAGTCCCGGTCGGGGACTACGAGAGCGGATACGAGCAGCTCTCGCCGCTCCTCCAGGCCTACGACCGGGCACTCCTCGGGGGCCATACGCCGAGCGAGCTCCCGGACCTCATGCGGGACCGGAACCCGATCAACTTCGCCGACGAGGTCCGGGCACCCGTCATGTTCGTGATCGGGAGGAACGACAGCCGCTGCCCGTACGACCAGGCGATGCGGTATGTCGACAGGCTCGCAGCGCGCGAGCACCCGCACGAGGTGTACGTCTTCGAGACGGGCCACGGCTCGTTCGACACGGACGAGCGGGTTCGCCAGGTCCGCACGATCCTCTCCTTCCTCGGCCGCCACGTGCCGGGGATCGACGTGTAGCCCGGCGAGCGCGCGAATCAGGCGGCCGGAATGGCTGCGACACCGGGGAGCTCCTTGCCCTCGAGGAGCTCGAGAGACGCGCCCCCGCCGGTGGAGACCCACGACACGTCGTCCTCAAGCCCGAGCTCGTGGAGCGCGCGGACCGAGTCCCCCCCGCCGACGACGGTGTAGCCGTTCACTCCCGCGACTGCCTGCGCGACGACCTTCGTCCCTGCGGCGAACCTCGGCCATTCGAAGACCCCCATCGGACCGTTCCAGAAGACCGTGCGTGCGTCCGCGAGCACCGAGGCGAATCGGCTTCGCGTCTCCGGCCCGATGTCGAGCCCGAGCCAGCCCTCGGGAAGGGCGTCGAAGGCCGTTACCTCGCTCTTCGTGTCGGCCGCGAAGGCCTCGGCAGCGACGACGTCCGAGGGCAGCACGGCCTCGTACGAGAGCCGGTTGTCCGTGCGAAGCTCCTCGGCCATCTTGCCGCCGACGAGCACGGTGTCCGCCCGGCCCCCGAGGTGCTCGAGGACGCCGAGCTTGTCCTCGACCTTGGCCCCGCCGGCGACGAGCACGAACGGCCGCTCGACCTCACCCAGGAGCCGCCCGAGCATCTCCAGCTCCTGCTCGAGCAGCAGACCTGCGTACGCCGGGAGCAGGTGCGCCACCCCTTCGGTCGACGCGTGCGCCCGGTGCGCCGAGCCGAAGGCGTCGTTCACGAAGAGGTCGTTGCCGTCGGCTAGGCGGCGAGCCGACTCAGGGTCGTTCTTCGTCTCCCCGGGGTCGAAGCGCGTGTTCTCGAGCACGGCGATCCGCGGATCGGGGAGCAGCTCGCGGAGTCGGTCCGCGACGGGACGCATCTCGAAGGCAGGGTCGTGGCCCTTCGGCCGGCCGAGGTGGGAGCAGACCGAGACCGTCGCCGCATCTCGATCGAGCAGGAGGCGGAGCGTGGGGAGCGACGCCTGGATCCTCGAGTCGTCCGCGATCCGGCCGTCCTCGAGCGGGACGTTGAGATCGGCGCGGACGAGGACGCTCCTGCCCGCGACGTCGGCGTCGCGCACCGAACGCGGCGTGCTCACGCGTCGTGCTCCCACTCGATGCCATGGCAGAGCTCGACGAGGTTCCCGTCGGGGTCGCGGAGATGCGCGACGCGGATTCCCCAGTCGGGGCGGTCGAACGGCTCTCCGACATCCGCCCCCTGCGCGCGCAGCCGGGCGACGGCCTCGTCGACGCTCTCGACCGAGAAGACGACCACGGCGCCGTCGCCGCCCCGGGGACGGAGCTCGACCGCTCCTGCCATCTCCGCGCGGGGGAAGATCGCGAGGGCAGTCTCCGGCCCGACCTCGAACTCGGCGTAGCCCGGGTTCTCGTCCCAGGTGGTCGGCAGTCCGAGGACGTCTTTGTAGAAGCGGTACGACGCGCCCATGTCCGACACGAGCAGCCGGACCTGCGTCAGCTTCACGGCAGGCGGATCCTCAGGAGAGGAGCTTCGTGACGACGTCGACGAGCCTGCACGAGTACCCCCACTCGTTGTCGTACCAACCGAAGACCTTCACGGTGCGGCCGTGCGCCATCGTCAGCTCGCTGTCGAAGATGCACGAGGATGTGTTCCCGATGATGTCGGTCGAGACGAGCGGGTCCTCCGAGTACTGGAGGTAGCCGGCGAGCGGTCCCGCCGCTGCCGCCCGATAGGCGGCGTCGACCTCGTCGACGCTCGTCTCGCGCCCGAGGTTCACTGCGAGGTCGGTGAGCGAGCCAGTCGCGACCGGAGCGCGGACGGCGATGCCGTCGACCTTTCCCTGGAGCTCTGGCAGCACGAGCCCGATCGCCTTCGCAGCGCCCGTCGACGTCGGGATGAGGTTGATCGCCGCGGCGCGCGCCCGCCGGAGATCCTTGTGCGGCGCGTCCTGCAGGCTCTGATCCTGGGTGTACGCGTGGATCGTCGTCATGAAGCCCGACTCGATCCCGCCGAGGTCGTGCAGCACCTTCGCGAGCGGCGCGACGCAGTTCGTCGTGCAGGACGCGTTCGAGACGATGTGGTGCGACTCTGGATCGTAGGCATCGTCGTTGACGCCGAGCACGACTGTGATGTCAGGGTCCGTCGCCGGAGCCGAGATGAGCACCTTCTTCGCGCCCGCATCGAGGTGCTTCTGTGCGCCCGCGCGATCCGTGAAGAACCCGGTCGACTCGAGCACGACCTCGACACCGAGATCACCCCATGGCAGCTTCTCCGGGTCGCGCTCGGAGAGCATGCGCACCTCTTCGCCCGCGGCGTGGAGGACGCCGTCCGTGAGCTCGACGTCGCCGTGGAACGGCCCGAGCGTCGAGTCGTAGCGCAACAGATGGGCCATCGTCTTCGCGTCGCCCAGGTCGTTCAGGGCGACGACGTCGATGTCCGCCCCGAGCGCCTGCTGGGCACGGAAGAAGTTGCGGCCGATGCGGCCGAACCCGTTGATGCCGACGCGTATGGCCATCGTCTCGCTCCTCCCTCCGTCGATCGTTCACAGGGTGGTTCCCGCCTGCCGCGCGAGTCTAACGAGGGGGGCTTCTAGCGATGCCCGTCACAGAGGTCGGCATTGCAGGGAGTCGTGGTGAGCCTCGATAATCGATGAGGCAGGCGCATCGGGCTTGGGAGGTCCCCGAATCAGATGAGTCGACTGCTTCGACGGACGCTACGGAGCGCGCTCATGCTGGTCGCCGCGTGTCTCGTCGCGCTCAGCGCGGCCGAAGCGGGACACGTTGTCGGGACATCGCGAGCCGACCATCTCGTCGGCACCCCGAGAGGCGACCACCTCGACGGACGGGGCGGGAATGACGTGCTCGTCGGGCTCGGAGGGAACGACGTCCTCGTCGGCGGGCCGGGGAACGACAGGCTCCTGGGCGGGCCCGGCTCCGACGTGCTCGACTGCGGGCCTGGAAAGGACGTCGCGGTCGCCGACGCGCGAGACACGATAATGCCGGGCTGCGAGGGCGTGCAAGGGATCCTGAAGCCGGCACTCTCGATCGCCGACGCATCGGCCGCAGAGGGGAGCACCGGTACCACCGCACTCTCGTTCGCCGTGACCCTGTCGGCGTCGACGCCGCTCCCGGTCTCGGTGAGGTTCGCGACCTCTGACGGCACCGCCACGACGCCGAGCGACTATGCGATGGCGAGCGGCGTTCTCACCTTCAAGCCCAGAAAGCGCCGTAAGGTCGTGAGCGTCGCCGTCGTCGGCGACAAGGCCTTCGAGCAGGACGAGACGTTCACGATCACTCTCTCCAGCGCGGTCAACGCCACCGTCGCCGACGGCTCGGCGACGGGGACGATCGCGAACGACGACCCGCTGCCCGCGAGGCCGGGCGTCTACGGTGAGCACAAGAGTAGCCCGGGGCTCCGCGACTTCGAGGCTTTCGGCTTCGCCGTTCTCGAGGACGGACAGACCGTCGGCAGATTCGGATTCACATTCGTCGCCGATTGCCAACCGGAGGGGACATTCATGATCTCCGTGACCGCGTCCAGCGCGGTCATCGCCATCGGGCCGGACAAGAGGTTTTCGCTCGATGCGAAGGGAGAAGGGACCACCGAACTCAAGGTGACCGGAACCTTCGACGCGTCTGGGACATCGGCCTCCGGCTCGGTTCAGGCCCATCTCGGGTTCACGAGCGAAGGTAGTCACTACGAGTGCGGCTCAGGCGAGCGAACGTGGGCGGCTCGCTGGCTACAGCCCCTGCTCGACCTCCGCGGGACGGTCGGGGACACCGGGAACCTCATCCTCGCCTTCGACGAGATCCCCATAACGGCTCCCTCCGTCAGCTACAAGCTCGATGCCAACGCCTCGGCAACTTGGGCCTGCTCGGGCGGCCAGACGATCGACACGCAGGCTCCAGCGACCAACACCGTCACCGGACTGATACCCGAGAAGAACGGCCGAGTGCACGCCAGCATCGAGCTCGCCGCACCGACGCCGCCCTCGGCCTGCGCGGGCGCGGTTCTCCGGCGGGTCGACTACACGAACGTCCGGTTCACGAACCTGACCACAGGCTTTTCGACGTTCACCGGTCCCTTCGGCCGCACCTTCCCCTGACTCAGAGGCCGGCCAGCTCCTCGAGGCGGAGCAGACGCCGGTGCATCGCCGCTTTGCTCACCGCGGGGTCGGTGCGCGCCGCGAGCTCGCGCAGCGAGTCCGTCGGGTGTCGCAGCCGGAGCGCGGCTGCCTCGCGAAGCGGATCCGGGAGGCGGTCGAGCCGTCCCTCCGCCCGCAGGCGCTTCGCGGCCTCGAGCTGGAGCTCCGCTGCGCGGCTCGTCCGAACGAGATTCGCGTGGTCGGCGTTTGCCAGCCGGTTCGCCTGCGACCGTGCCTCGGCGACGATCGCGCGCTCCTCGAGCGCGAGTACGGTCTCGGAGGCGCCGGCGAGCGCGAGCAGCGACTCGATGGCGTCCCAGCTCTTCGCGTAGGCCGCGGCATGGGTGGCGCGCTCGACCACGCCGAGCGAGACGTCGAGCTCGCTCGCGACTTCCTGGATGAACGTCGCAGCCGCAAGCGACGCCGTCCGGAGCTCGAGGTGCGGCGCGCCCCCGATCGAGAGTGAGCCGCCCGCGAGGAATGCGCCTCGCAGGTACGCGCGCCGGCAGCACGCGCGCGCGACCACGCGCTGCGGCGGGCGCTCCAGCGGCGCGTGGCGGCGGTCGACGACCCCGGCCGCGACGAGGACGTCCAACGAACGCACATCGCCGTCGACGTGGAGCTGGAACCGGGTCGCGCGATCGAACGCGCGCCTGCGATACGTGCGGATCTCCGAGCGGATCGCGTCGTCGCGCAGCAGCGAGAACGCACGGCGTGCAGCGGCGCCGCTCCCGAGATCGAGATGGAGCCCCCACTCCCCGCGTCCGCGCAGGTGGAGGTTGCCGGCGGAGTGGAAGAGCGCGGAGAGCTCGGCACGGCGGTCGCAGTCGCGCACCGGCGCGATGCGTGCAAGCTCATCGCGGACGTCCTCCGACGTGATCAGAGCGACACGCCTTCGAGCGCGAGGAGACGTCGCTTGACGGCGACTCCGGCCGTGCCGTAGCCGCCGATACCGTCCGCGGAGACCACACGGTGGCAGGGGACGAAGAACGCGAAGCGGTTCGTCGCGCAAATCGTCCCGACCGCACGCCCGGCTCCCGGGCGCCCGGCGAGCGCCGCCAGCTCGCCGTAGCTGACGACCTCCCCGCGCGGAACCCGGCGGAGCGTCGTGATCACCTCGTGCTGGAACCATGTGCACGAATCGACATCGATCGCCACGTCCGCCAACTCTCCATCCCCTCCCCCCAAGAACGCGCGGACGCGGTCGATCGCATCGCGGGCGATCTTGGTTGCTCTCTCCGGGCTGGACCGAGCAGCTCGACCGTTGAGGGCCAGGGCCGGTTCGGGACGGCCGTCCAGGACCGCCGCTCCGGCGAGGGCAGGGTCGGGACTTGTATCGCGGAACGTCGCCTTTGTTCCGAGATGCAAGTCCCGACCCTGCCCTGAAAGCACACCGAAGTCGAAGTCGTGAGCGACCACGACACCGTCCGCCGTCCACAGGTCCCCGACACCCCAACCCGCGACCGTGTACGTCGTGCGCTCCACCGTCACGTCCGCCGACTCTACAATCGCCCCCATGAGCGCCCCCGGAATCTTCACGCCCCCGACGCCGGTCAACGAGCCCGTCAAGTCCTACGCGCCCGGCTCGCCCGAGCGCGCGGAGCTCAAGGCGAAGCTCGAGGAGATGGAAGGCACGCGCCTGCGCGTCCCCATGGTCATCGGCGGGAAGGACGTCTACACCGACGAGACGTTCGAGGCCGTGATGCCGCACCGGAAGAGCCATGTCCTCGCCGACGTCCCCAAGGGCGGGCCAGAACACGTCCAGCAGGCGATCGATGCCGCCCGGGAAGCGCACGACGAGTGGTCGCGCATGCCGTGGCACGAGCGTGCCGCGATCTTCCTCCGAGCCTCGGAGCTCCTCGCCGGACCCTGGCGTTCGACGCTGAACGCGGCGACGATGCTCAACCAGTCGAAGACAGTCCACCAGGCGGAGATCGACGCGGTCTGCGAGATGGTCGACTTCTGGCGCTACAACGCCGAGTACGTCGTCCGCATCTACTCCGAGCAGCCGTACTCGCCCACCGGGATCTGGAACCGCATGGAGTACCGGCCGCTCGAGGGCTTCGTCTTCGCGGTCAGCCCGTTCAACTTCACCTGCATCGGCGGGAATCTCTCGAGCTCGCCGGCGCTCATGGGCAACACGATCCTCTGGAAGCCCGCCTCGACCGCGGCGCTCTCCGCCTACTACCTGATGCGCGTGATGCAAGCGGCGGGACTGCCGGACGGCGTCATCAACCTCGTCTACGGGTCGGGGCCCTCGATCGGCGACCCCGCGCTCGCGAGCCCCGAGCTCGCCGGCATCCACTTCACCGGCTCGACCGCGGTCTTCAACGGCATGTGGGAGACGGTTGGCAGGAACATCGTCTCCTACCGCGGCTACCCCCGGATCGTGGGCGAGACCGGCGGCAAGGACTTCATCCTCGCCCATCCCTCCGCGGAGGCCGACGCGGTCGCGACCGCCGTCGTCCGCGGCTCGTTCGAGTACCAGGGCCAGAAGTGCTCCGCCGCGTCACGTCTGTACGTCCCGTCGAATCTCTGGCCCGAGGTGAGGGAGCGCCTCGTCGCCGACGTCGACTCGATCCAGATGGGCGACGTCGCGGACTTCGGAAACTTCATGGGCGCGGTGATCGACGCGTCCGCGTTCGAGACGCACAGCGACGCGATCGCCGAGGCCCGCTCGGCCGGAGCGGAGATCCTCGCGGGCGGGTCGACCGACGACTCGGAGGGCTACTTCGTGCAGCCGACGGTCATCGCCACCGAGGACCCCGGCTTCCGGCTCCTCCGCGACGAGCTCTTCGGCCCGATCGTGACCACGTACGTGTACGACGAGAAGCGCTGGGACGACACGCTCCGGCTCGTCGACGAGACGGCGCCGTACGCGCTCACCGGGGCGGTGTTCGCGAACGAGCGCGCCGCGATCGACGACGCCCAGAACAAGCTCCGCTACTCGGCCGGCAACTTCTACGTCAACGACAAGCCGACGGGAGCGGTCGTGGGCCAGCAGCCGTTCGGCGGCTCGCGGGCGAGCGGGACGAACGACAAGGCCGGGTCGATGTGGAACCTGATCCGCTGGGTCTCGCCGCGCACGATCAAGGAGACGTTCCTGCCGCCGACGGACTATCGGTACCCGTTCCTCTCGTCGGACGGCGACGGGACCGGGACGTGAGCTTCCGCCTGGTCGCCGCTGCCATCGTGGTCGCGCGAGCGACCGCGCTGTAGGGGTGTTCGCGCGCCCGGACGACCCGCGCTAGCGGGTTTCCGGGAACCGCGGAGACAGAGCCGTGATCCGCGTCCTCGACGGGATCAACGCTTTCTTCGAGCATCTCACGGCGGTCGACTTCCTGCCCGCGTTCCTCGCGGTGCTCGCCCAGCTGGCGAAGCTCGGCTGCACGAGCATGGCGTGGCGGAACGTCCTCGCCGCCGCCTACCCGACCGAGCGCGTTCGCCGGTTGCCGATCGTCGGCGCCTACCTCGCCGGCGTCGGCGTGAATGCGCTCGTCCCCGTTCGCGCGGGCGACGCCGTTCGCATCGTCCTCGCGCGGCGATCGATCCCGTCGAGCACCTACACGACGGTGGTCTCGAGCACCTTCGTGCTCATGATCTTCGACTTCATGATGGCGTCCCTGCTCCTGCTGTGGGCGGTGCTGACCCAGAACGCGCTCCCCAAGATCGGCGACCTGCCGCGGCTACCGAGCTTCGACTTCGCCTGGCTCCTCGACCATCCGCTCCCAGCCGAGCTCCTGCTCGCGGGGATCCTCGTCGCGCTGGCGCTCCTCGGAATCTGGCTCGCAGGACACGTCGCGAACTTCTGGGGGCGCGTCCGGCAGGCGTTCGCGGTGCTCCGCACTCCGGCGCTCTACTTCCGCACCGTCGTCCCCTGGCAGGCTGCCGACTGGGGATTCCGGTTCGTGACGATCTGGTTCATGCTCGACGCGTTCAACATCCCGCAGTCGGTGACGAACGTCCTGCTCGTCCAGGTGTCTGCGAGCGTCGCCACGGTACTGCCGCTCACGCCCGCCGGGATCGGAACCGAGCAGGCGTTCCTCCTCTACGTCTTCAGGGGCGCCGTGCCGAGCTCGCAGCTCCTCGCCTTCAGCGTCGGCATGCGCATCACGCTCGTCGCCACCAACGTCGTCGCGGGCTTCACCGCGATCTTCTTCACGCTCCGGACGATTCGGTACAAGCAGGCGCTCGAGCCGCAGGGAACAGCCCCGGAGGCTGAGTAGTCGGGAACAACGCCGGAGGCTGAGCAGTCGGAACGGTCAGCGCCCGCTCGCGGGCGCTGCTTCAGGGATCTTCGCGCGATCGGGATCTGCATATGCAGATCCCGATTTCGTGCACAACTCAGGAAGGCCCGGCTTTGTGGAGCTGCGCGTAGAGCCTGCGCGCGGTCTTCTGTGGGAGGCCGGGGACGCCCTCGAGCTCCTCCTGCGAGGCATCGAGGAAGCGCTCGACCGAGCCGAAGTGGCGGAGGATCGCCCGCCGCCGCGCGGGTCCGATACCCGGAAGCGTCTCGAAGATCGTCTCCCGTGCCTTCGTGTTCCGCTTCACGCGGTGGTAGCGGAGCGCGACGCGGTGCGCCTCGTCGCGGATCTGCTGCAGGAGCTGCAGGCCGGGGCGGTGCCGGTCGAGGACGATCGCCCGCGGCGTCCCTGGGACGAACACCTCCTCCTCGCGCTTCGCGAGCGCGATCACCGCGACACGCGGGAGGTCGAGCTCCTCGAGCGCGGCGAGCGCCGCGCCGAGCTGGCCCTTGCCGCCGTCGACGACGACGAGGTTCGGGATCGCGGAGAAGCTCTCGTCGCGTTCCGCCTCCCGCGCCCGCGCGAAGCGCCGCCGTATGACCTCGTGCATCGCGCCCACGTCGTCCTGCCCCGCGACGCCGCGTACTGCGAACGTGCGGTAGTGCGCGTTCCGCGGCCGGCCGTCCTGGAACACGACCATCGAGCCGACGACCGACTGGCCCTGGATGTTCGAGATGTCGAAGCACTCGATCCGGATCGGGAGGCTCTCGAGGTTCAGCGCCTCGCGGAGCTCCTCGAGCGCGGCCACGCGCCGCCGGCGTTTCTGCTCGCGTTGCGCGGAATCCGCTTCGAGCGCGAGGCGGGCGTTCTCGGTCGCGAGCTCCGCGAGCCGCCGCTTCTCGCCGCGTGCGGGCGCGCGGACGTCGACCCGCGACCCGCGCCGCTCCGTAAGGAAGTCCGCGATCGCCGCCGTCTCCGTCGTGCCGACCGGGACGAGCACTTCGGGCGGCACGCTCGGCGCCGAGCCGTAGTACTCGACGACGAAAGCCTCGAGCACCGCGGGCTCGTCCTCCCCCGCAACGTTCTCAAGGTGGAACCCGTAGCGGTCGATCATCTTCCCGTCTCGGAGCGGGAACACCTGCACCGCGGCCCGATCGCCCTCGATGGCGAGGCCGATGACGTCGACCGTCCCGACCGTGCGCCGCTCGACGGCTTGTCGCTCGGCGAGGTGGCGTATCGAGAACAGACGGTTGCGGTACCGCGCCGCCTCCTCGAAGCGCTCGTCCGCCGCCGCCTCGCGCATGCGCTCCTCCAGCTCGAGCTGGATCGAGCGCGTGTCGCCGCTGAGAAAGCCGACGACCCCGTCGACGATTTCGCCGTAGTCCTCCTTCGAGATGGCGCCGATGCAGGGCGCGAAGCAGCGGTCGATGTGGAAGTCGAGGCAGGGGATCCCGGAGTGGCGTCCGGGCCGCGGCCCCTCGCATGGCCTGAAGCGGAAGACGCGGTTCAGGACGTCGAGCGTCTCGCGGACCTTCTTCGCGTTCGCGTATGGGCCGAAGTAGACGGTGTCGCGGCGGTGCCTCTCGCGGGTGAACATGACCCGTGGGTAGTCGTCCGCGACCGTCACGGCGATGTACGGGAAGGACTTGTCGTCGCGGAGCCTGATGTTGAACGGCGGCCGGTGGCGCTTGACGAGGTTCTGCTCGAGGTGGAGCGCCTCCGCCTCAGTGCGCGTGACGATCACCTCGACGTCGGCGATCCGCTCGACCAGCTGGGCGGCTCCCGGGCGCCCGTCGCCGTGCTGGAAGTAGCTCCGCACACGCGAGTGGAGCGACTTCGCCTTGCCGACGTACAGCACCTCGCCTCGCTCGTCGCGGAAGAGGTACACCCCGGGGCCGCGCGGGAGCGAGCGGAGATCGTTTACGAGGTCTTCACGCACGCTCGCTAGCGTAGCCCCGTGCATTCGGGGCTCAGAGCAGCACTTTTCGTCGCAATCGCCCTCGCCGCGCTCGCGTCGTTCAGCGCCAGCGCCCGCGCCGAGCCGGGCCTCGTCGTCGGAGCCGTCGAAGACGGTGTGCGCGCGTCGAGCCTCGTCGAGGCGGAGTCGAAGATGACCCTCCTCCGGACCGCGGGCTTCCGGGCGGTGCGCGTCACGAGCATCTGGTCTCCGGGGCAGACCGAGCCGAGCGCCGATGAGCTGGCCGTCCTCTCCAACGTGTCCGAGGCGGCGCGCATGAACGGCATCCGTGTGTACGTGACCGTGATGTCGAAGGGTTCGTCGACGACCCCGCTCACGGACGACGCTCGGACACAGTTCGCCTCGTACGCGGCGGCGATCGTCCGCGCCGTCCCGGGCATCCGAGACGTGATCGTCGGCAACGAGCCGAACCTCAACCGCTTTTGGCTCCCGCAGTTCAACCCGGACGGGTCGGACGCGGCGGCGCCGGCCTACCTCGCGCTCCTCGCACAGACCTATGACGCGCTGAAGGCGATCTCACCGCAGGTGACGGTCTACGGCGGAGCGGTGTCTCCGCGCGGGAGCGACAACCCTGCCGGGTCGCGGCAGACGCACTCCCCGACCGTGTTCATCAGAGACATGGGCGTCGCCTACCGCGCGAGCGGGCGCGATCGTCCCGTCATGGACGCGCTCGTAATGCACCCGTACGGAGACAACTCCAGCGAGCCTCCCACGTTCGCGCATCCGCTGAGCACGTCCATTGGGATCGCCGACTACGGCAAGCTCGTCAGCCTGCTCGGTGAGGCGTTCGACGGCACCGCGCAGCCGGGCTCAGCGCTTCCGATCGTCTACGGTGAGTACGGCGTCGAGACGACGATCCCGAGCGACAAGGCCTCGACCTACTCGGGCGCCGAGATCGCAGCGACCAAGCCCGTCGACACCGCGACCCAGGCCTCGTACTACCAGCAGGCGCTCGCGATGGCGTTCTGCCAGCCGACGGTCGCGGGCATCCTCGTCTTCCACGCGATCGACGAAGCCGCGCTGCCGGCGTGGCAGTCCGGCGTCTACTACGCAGACGGGACGCCGAAGGCCAGCCTGCCGGCCGTCCGGCGGGCGCTCGACAAGACAGCGGGCGGCTCGATCACGCACTGCCCGGGCGTCCAGCTGACGGTTCATGCCACCTACCTGAGGTTCGGCACGCGCTCGGCGGCGAAGCGCGGAACGTTTCGGGTCAGCCTGCGGTGCGATCTCGACTGCGCCTACGTCGTTCGGCTCGAGAAGCTTCCGACTCACGCGACCCGGAAGATCAAGCGCGGGCAGGCGACGGTCGGCGAGCTCATCCGCATCGTCCTCCCGTCGACGCCGCTCGGCCCGGGGAGCTACCGGTACACGATCAGCCTCGTGCAGCCGGTCAACCCCGCGCCGCCGACCGTCCGCGTCGGCACTCCGTTCCGGCTGCCCTAGGCGCTCGCGCGTTAGTAACGATGCTCGATGCGCCACACGCGAACGAGCACGTACGCGCAGGCACCGAGGACCGCGAAGAACACGAAGGCGTCAGGCCCGGAGGGATGGAGCCCGATCAGCATCCCGATGTCCACGACCGCGAGGACGATGGCGGCATAGAAGACGCGGCGATTCCAGTCGGACCAGGCCTCGAGGTCGCCTCGCCGCTCACGCCACACAAGGAAGAGGAAGAACGCGATCGCGAGGAAGAACGCGATCTGGAGCAGGCCGCCGACGGTCGCGAGCACTGACTCGAGCGAGAGCGCGACCACGATCACTGCGGCGATCGCGATGAACGCGAGCCCGCGCACGAGCGGCGGGATGCTGTCCCAGAACCTTCTCATGTCCCCGTCATGAAAGCTCGTACGGCGAGCGCGCCGGCGAGAAAGGTCGTTCCGGCGAACCAAAGCAGGCGCTTCGGCCCTACGGACGGGGCATAGAACCAGGGAGAGAGGACGACGCCAAGCGCAAAGGCGCCGTACGCGTAGTGGAGCCGGTCCGGCGCCCGGTGGTCACCCGAGACGAGCAGAAGCCCGAGAGCGGCCTGCGCGATGAGCAGCGTCTGCGCGAGAACGAGCGCGTGCGCCACGATCGCGCTCGCTCCGCTCCTCCTGCGGTAGGCGACACCACCCAGGATCGCCGCTCCGAAGCAGACCACGATGACCGCGACCCCGAGTGCCTCGTGGACGGAGACCATCGCGCGCACCCTACCCAGGGAAGCTGCGAATGCCCGTATCCTCGCTCAGAGTCAGCCCGCTCCTGACGCAGTACAGGGCGCGACCACGGTTCAGCGCGCCAGGGAGGATCGATGATCGACGAAGGCGAGCCCGCACCGACGTTCACGCTCCCCGACCAGGACGGCGAGAGCGTGTCGCTCGAGTCGTTTCGTGGAAAGCCGGTCGTCCTCTACTTCTATCCCAAGGACGACACGCCGGGGTGCACCACGCAGGCGTGCGGGATCCGTGACGCTTGGAGCGAGTTCGAGGCGCGCGGCGCGGTCGTCCTCGGAGTAAGCGCGGACAGCCCGGCGAAGCACACCAAGTTCCGCAAGAAGTACGGCCTGCCTTTCACGCTCCTGGCCGATGAGGATCACGCCGTCTGCGAGGCGTACGGCACCTGGGTCGAAAAGTCGATGGTCGGGAAGAAGTACATGGGCATCGAGCGGTCGACGTTCGTCATCGACGTCGACGGGAACGTCGTGAAGGTGATGCGCCGCGTGAAGCCGGACGCGCACGCCGACGACGTGCTCGCCGCGCTCCCCTGACCCGGTCGTCGCCCGCTTACGTCGCGGGGCGCACGTTGCGCTCGAACTTGTACCAGCCCTTGTCCCGGCGGAGATACCGCCACGTGCCCTTGATGCGGGCCCAGAACATGATCGGCCGGTAGACGACGACGTCGAACGGCGCATACGCGAGGAGCCGTGCCAGGTCACGCTTTCGATAGAGGCGTGACTGGACGTCGTCGAGCAGGATCGCGGCCGCGGTCAGCGCGGCGTTCGTGAAGGCCATCGCCCCGAGGACGAGCAGGAAGGTCGGGAAGGCGAAGAGGCCGAGGGCCACGGCGGCGACAAGCGCGACGAGAGCGACCATCTCGATCGCCGGGGAGATCACCTCGCTCACGAGGTAGAAGGGCGCGCCGACGAGCCCGACGGACTTGTAGCGACGGTTGAACCACATCCGCCGGTAGTGGACCACGGTCTCGTCGATCACCCGCTGCCAGCGCTCGCGCTGCGCGATGAGCTTGGAGTAGGTGTCGGGGCTCTCCGTGACGCCGATCGAGTCCGGCAGGCAGTAGATCTCGTAGTCGCGGCCTTCGCGGAGGAACGTCTCGTGCACACGGAACGTGAGCTCGATGTCCTCGCAGGTGAACGATGTCGAATAGCCGCCGACTTCCTCGAGCACGTCCCGGCGCCAGATCTGGAACCCACCCGGAGCGCAGAGCATGAATCCGAGCTTCGACCAGGCAAGGCGGTTGTTCACGAAGGCGCGCACGAAGTCGAGGTGCTGGTAGACGGCCAGCGGCCCGCGCTCGACGACACGTCGTCCGGGCTTCGCGGAGATCGCACGCTCGGGGTCGCGCGCGGTCGTGATCTGGCTCGTGACACCGAGGGTCCGCGCGGGATCCTGGACGGCGACGCGCATGACCTTGAGGAGCGCGCGGCGGTCGAACACCGTGTCGGCGTCGACTCCGCACACGTACCGGTAGCGCACGACGTTGAGGCCGGCGTTCCACGAGTCCGCCTTCCCCCCGTTCTCCTTGTCGACCAGAACGAGGTTCGGGTAGTCGGCGCTCCTGTAGACGCTCCGGATCGGCTGCGACTCGAAGACGTGGCGGACGAACACCTGGTATGGCTCCAGGCCGAAGCTGTCCTTGAGGCGTTCGAGCGTCCCGTCGGACGACCCGTCGTTGACGACGACGACCTCGAACTCCGGATAGTCGAAGTCGAGCAAGGAGCGGACCGTCGACTCGATCACCCGCTCCTCGTTGTAGGCGGCGACGATGACGCTCACGGGGACCGTGAACCGCGACGCGCCGAGCGTCGAGTAGTCGGTGCTCTCGTCCTCGAGCTTGCGGAACGCGTTCTCGACCGCGCCCACGATCACGAACGCGAGCGCGACGAGCGTGGTCACGACGAGGTAGCAGAGACAGAGGACCACGACGACGCTCAGGACGTTCTCTCCGGTCACGCGGCTCGCACCTCCGTTCCACCACGCTCCTGGCGCGCGATCCTCTGCTCGGCGGCCGCGCGCATGTGCTCGCCGCCCGCGGCGTAGATCCGTTCGAGCAGGGGGCTGTCGGGCCGATCGGACGCGAGTGAGTCGACGAAGCCGATGTCCTGGAGCACCTCGGCTGCGCCGTTGCGCGCGAACACGTCCTCGTCGGTGAGGGTGGAGAGCAGCGACGGGACGGCGTCAGGCCCGATTCCGCGGAGCGCGTCCTTGGCGGCCGTCCTCACCCACCAGCGCGTGTCCGCGAGGAGCCGCACGAGCGACGGAGCAGCAGCGGCGCCGAGGAGATGCCCGGCGGAGCGAGCGGCGTGCACGCGCACGTACCACACCGGATCGTCGATCGACGCGAGGATCGCCGCTCGGGCCGAGTCGGTGTCACGGACACCGAGCGTCTCGACCGCGGCCGCACGGACGTTCGGGTCTCGGTCGTGCGCCATCATCACGAGCCGCGCGTCAGCGAGGCCTGGATAGGGCGCGAGCAAGGTGGCGCCCCAGAAGCGGACCGCGGGATCGGAGTCGCGAAGGAGCGGCACGAGCCTGGTGCCCGGGAGCGGTGCGAGATGCTCGAGCTGCGACGCGACTCGCGAGCGCGGTACTCGACCTTCCCGCAGCGCGTCGAGCAGCATGTCGACCGCCCAGTCGTCTCCGACCTCCGCCAGCGCCCGAACTCCGGCAGCGGCGACCTCGTCGTTCGGGTCCGAGAGCGCCGTCCGCAGAAGGCCTCGCACCGACGGATCGCCGGCGCGAACGAGGCGGTCGAGAGCGGCGATGCGGCGCCAGGTGGCCCGCTTCGTCCGCGCGGGTCGACCCGCCCGTTGGATCAGGCGCCGTGCCTCCCGAGGGTTGCGAACGCCACCCGACTCCTCCCCGCGCAGGCGATCGTAGCGAGCGCGCTCGACGAGGATCGTGACCGCCAACGCCAGCCATGCCGCGAAGGCGATCCCGAAGATCCCCGCGGCCACGCGAAGGACGAGCTCGTGCACACACCGGTCGTCGTCGTTCGCGCGCTCACGGCTCGTCCCTCGAACGAGGGATCCGACGCGGGCACCCCCGACGTGGGCACGATCGTTCTACGCATGCGGATGAGAGGACTTGAACCTCCACGCCCTTACGGGCACACGGACCTGAACCGTGCGCGTCTACCAATTCCGCCACATCCGCGCGGCCGTTCGATTCTAGCCTCGCCCCTCGCGCAGCCTTCTTCGGCTCCCGGTCGTCTCAACCCTCGATGAGACGCCACGCTCTCGCTGCCCTCGGCCTCGCGGTCGCATTCGTCGTCGTCGGAAGCGCGACTCGGGTCGCCGAACGCTCTCCGTTCGACGCCCGCGCCGATACCGAGGTCGTGGTCTCGCTCGACGCGCCCCCGCTCGCGCAAACGGGCGGAGCCGGTGCCGCCCGGGTCGACGCGGAGCAGCGCGCGTTCCGCCGTGCCCTGTCGGAGCGGGTCCCCGCGGCGCACGTGCGCTGGCGCTACCGCCTCGTCGCGAACGGCTACTCCGTCGTCCTCCCTCGCACCGATATCCCCGAGCTGAAGACGCTGCCGGGAGTGCGGGACGTGTACACGTCTGCGAGCTACGCGCCCCAAGCGCTCGCCGGCCCGGTCGACGAGGTCGGTGCTCCCGGGATCTGGGGGCCGGGCCTCGCCAGCGCCGGTCAGGGAATCAAGATCGGGATCATCGACACCGGCCTCGATCAGGCGCACCGGTACTTCAACCCCGCCGGCTACACGATGCCGGCGGGATTCCCCAAGGGTCAGGTCAAGTTCACGACCGCAAAGGTCATCGTCGCGCGCGCCTTCCCGCCTCCGGGCGCGACCTCCCGCTACGCGGACACGCCGTTCGACCCGACCTCGTCGGACCATGGCACCCACGTCGCGGGCATCGCGGCGGGCGACGCGAACACGCGAGCGATCGGCCGGGCCGTCGTCTCGGGCGTCGCGCCGCGCGCGTACATCGGGAACTACAAGGCGCTCACGGCGACGCCCTACGGCGCGAGCCCGAACGGCAACTCGGCGGAGATCGTGGCGGCGATCGAAGCCGCCGTGCACGACGGAATGGACGTGATCAACCTCTCGATCGGCGAGGCGGAGATCGAGCCGAGCCGCGACATCGTCGCCAAGGCGCTCGACGCCGCCGCCGCAGCGGGAGTCGTCCCCGTGGCCGTGGCCGGCAACGACTACAACGACGTCGGCGCGGGGTCGGTCATCTCGCCGGGGAGCTCGGCGCGGGCGATCACCGTCGGGGCCGTGGAAGAGGGAGAGAAGGGCGCCCTCGTCCACGCGGACTTCTCCTCGGTCGGGCCGTCGCCGATGTCGCTGCACATGAAGCCCGACGTCGCAGCGCCGGGCGTCGACGTGCTCTCGTCCGTCCCAGGCGGCTGGACGTCGCTCTCGGGGACGAGCATGGCCTCGCCGCACGTCGCGGGAGCTGTCGCGCTCCTTCTCCAGCGCCATCCGAGCTGGACCGTCGACGACGTCAAAGCCGCTCTCGTCGAGACCGGCAAGGACGCCTTCGCCACCGAGGGCTCGACCGCGCTCGCCGGCCCGTCGTTCGTGGGCGGCGGCGTGATCTGGCTCCCCTCCGCCGACGACCCCCTCGTGTTCGCCGCGCCTGCGGACGTGTCGTGGGGGCTGCTCGAAAGAGGCGGCGATCTCCACGGGACCATCGTGCTTCGTGACGCCGGAGGCGGCGCCGGATCCTGGAGCGTGAGCCTGGGCCGCCTCCAGGCCCCTCGCGGCACGACGATCGTGGTCCCGCCGACGGTGACCGTCCCCGGCGCGCTGACGTACCGCGTCGTCACGTCGTCGACGGCGGCTGAAGGAGACGTGTCCGGGTACTTCGTCCTGACGCTCGGCGAGGACGTGCGCCGGATCCCCTTCTGGGCGCGCGTCACAGCCCCGAAGCTCGAGCTCGACCGCGTCGCGGTCGCGCTCACCCGCCCCGGCCTCCACAGGGGAACGACGAAGGGGCAGCCGGCGCGGGTCTCCACGTACCGCTATCCGGCGAACCCGCAGGCGATCGGCGTCACCCGGGTGCTCGCCGGGCCGGAGGCGGTGTACCGCATCCGCATAACGCGCCGGGTCGCGAACGTCGGCGTCGTCGTCACGAGCGAAGGCCGCCACGTCGCCGTGCAGCCGCGGTTCGTCGTCGGGCAGAACGAGAACCGGCTCACCGGGTGGCCGGGCCTGCCGGTGGATGCGAACCCGTACCTCGAGTCCAACGGCACCCGCGTGCAGGCGGCGGGAGCGCTCCTACCGCGGATCGGCGACTACTCCGCGGTCTTCGACAGCCCGAGGCGGGGTGGCTCGGGGCGGTTCACATTCCGCTTCTGGGTGAACGACGTGACGCCGCCGACGCTGCGGCTCCGCACGCGGAGCGTGCGCGTGGACCGCCCGATCGAGGTCGGAGCCACCGACTCGGGGTCCGGCGTCTACCCCGCGTCGATCGTGGCGACGATCGACGGCAAGCTCGTGGTTCGCAGCTTCCGCAACGGGCTCGTGCGCATCTCGACTGCCAACCTCGCAGCGGGACGGCACCGGCTCGTGCTTCGTGTCTCCGACTACCAGGAGTCGAAGAACGACGAGAACGTCGCCGCGATCCTCCCGAACACGCGGACTCTGCGGGCAACGGTCACCGTGCGCGGTTAGGAACGGATCGACAGGTACACGGCGCCGAAAGCGCCTGTCTCGATCCGCCAGCAGCCCGCAACCGAGAAGACGAAGCCGGCGCCCCACTCGACTCCGGGCTGGCGGTCCCAGTTCGAGCTCGAGTGGAACGAAGGCCCCCACGTCGGGTCGAGCACCTGACCGCTCGGTCCGAGCGCTCTGAACGGCGCATGGAACGCCGTCATCCCGAAGATGATCTTGATCTCCTTCCCGACCAGTCCGTCGAAGACGGCTCGATCGCGTCTGGCGAAGGCGGCTCCCTCGGGAACGTCCGGAAGTGCCCACAGCCGCTCCCCTGCGAGCGCGGTGCCATAGATGTCCGGCGTTCCCTTCGCGTTCGGGTCGAGCGGTGACGCCGGGCTGCAGCCCGGGGCGCCGACGGCGCCGAAGCCACGCGGTGGAGGCGTCGGGCGCGGCGCGAGCACACGGACAGTCCGAGCGCCGGCGCCGTGGACCTGCTCACCGGCCCTGTCGGTGACGATGAGGCGCCAGGCGCCGGCGACCGGGAAACGGAACGTCCCGCGTCGAAGACCTCTCCCAACGACCTGCGTGCGCACGCGAGACACAGCTCCGGAGGGCGCGAGCGCACGCACCCTGAGCCGCGTGACGGACGCCCCCGACACCGCATGGACCTCGATCCCGGTCGGCTCGAGCGCGTACGACGGCGAGGGCGAAACGGTTAGGCGCACTGTGGGACCCGACGCAGATGCGGTGATCGTCGCAGGAGCCAAGGCGAGCGCCGAGACCAGGAACCCCGCTCGACGCAGCATCGGAGGTCAGGTCTTGCGGTCGCGCTCTTCGATCGTCGGCAGGGCGTCGAGGTCGCGCTGGACGCTGCGGACGAACTCCTCGCTCTCCTCGTCCTGCGTGATCACCCGGAACTGCGCCTTCCGGCGTTTCCGCTCCCGCTCCTTGCGCGCAGCAGTTCCGAACCGCCGGCCGAGGCGCGGTCGCTCGACCGCGACGACGAGCGCGGCCGCGAGGACGAGCACGACGAGCCACGGCCAGCTCACGGCTCGGATTGTAGCCCTCTGTAGTGCGCGATCGGAATCCACTGTTCGTGGATTCCGATCGCGCGAGGATCCCTGAAGCGCAGCCGCTTCGCGACTGCGACCGCTGCGACCCACACTCGTCGGTGGCGGAGCCCGGGAATCCACTGTTCGTGGATTCCGATCGCGCGACGATCCCTGAAGCGCAGCCGCTTCGCGGCTGCGACCGCTCCGACTCGCGCACCGACCCGCTACGCGGCGCTGAAGATCTCCATCGGCAGGTTTGACAGCGGCACGCCTCCGTCCGGGGTCACGAGCCAGGTCTCCTGCATGTACAGGCAGTCCTCGCCGTTCGCGGCGATCGCGTGCGGATGCATCGAGAGCACCATGTTCTCCGCGAGCTCCGTCTCGACGCCCTCGCCGATCTTCGGGAACTCGATCATCGTCATCCCGATCGAGTGGCCCGTGACG
Source organism: Gaiellaceae bacterium (assembly GCA_035702645.1). Classification (GTDB taxonomy): domain Bacteria; phylum Actinomycetota; class Thermoleophilia; order Gaiellales; family Gaiellaceae; genus GMQP-bins7. The sequence continues at coordinate 35,639 of DASSQE010000138.1, read as the reverse complement.
TGCCCCAGGTGGTAGCCGCGCTCGACGAAGCCTGCCGAGACCGCCCGGTGGACGTCGTGGCAGCTCGCGCCCGGCCGAATCGCGCTCTTCGCCGCCTCGAAGTACTGCGCATACGCATCGCGCATCTTCTGCGTGTCCTCCGAGAGCTCGCTCCCGTTCGCCTGGATTGCGCGGGACACCTCGACCCAGTGCATGCCCGGCCCGGCCACCTCGAGCGACGGGAGCACGAATCTCGGGAGCGCCTCCTCGCGGCGCGCGATCTTGAACTCGGGGCGCGCGAAGGAGTCGGTTCCGGTCAGCACCATGTTCATAGTCAGGCGTCCGCAGCCTTCGGCGACGAACCACTCCTCCGCTGCAGCCATCACCTCTGCCGCGGACTTCCCCGGCTCGTATGCTTCGAGGAACACCTCGAACCCACGCTCGTTGATCCGGACCGAGTCGCGGACGGACTCCAGCTCGTGCTCGCTCTTCACCGCGCGCGCCAGGTCGAACTCCTCGTCGAAGGAGACGAGGTCGAAGTCGGCGAGCTCCTGCCGGTCGCGCACCGTCATGACGTAGTCGAGGCCGTACACGCCGATCCGCTTCGCGCGGGCAGCCTTCGCCCGCTCGGCGATCAGCTCTCCGGGACGGTCGTGGAACACCTGCTCGATACGGGCCGTCGCGTGCTCGCCGACATAGCGCGCCTCGGACGGGAACACGATGTGCGGGTCGCCCTCCGCGGGGATCACCACGTACGCGTAGCGGTGGACGATCTGGAAGCCGGACAGGTACGTGACCGCCCCCTCGAAGCCCGTGTACTCGCTGCCCGAGACGACGAGGACGTCCAGGTCGTGGGCGGCCATCGCCGCGCGCACGTTCGCATACCGTCGCTCGAGCTCGGTACTCATGTCTCCCACGAGGCCTCCAGTCCTTTGACGAGTGCAGTGATCGCGTCGTTCAGCGGCGTCGGCACGTCGAGCTCCCGTCCGAAGCGCCCGATGCCGCCGTTCAGGTAGTCGATCTCCGTCGCGCGCCGCGCCTCGACGTCCTGGAGCATGCTCGCCTTGTGGTCGTAGGCGACGTCGGGGCGGGCAGCGTGGTCGACGAGGTCCTCGGGGTCGGCGTCGAGCACGATGCCCTGGGCCGCGGCCACGGCCTTCCCCTCGTCGACGAGACCGCTGACGAGCTTCCGCAGGTCGGGCCGCTCGCAGACGCGCCCGTGCGTAAGGCCGGTTAGGGCCCCGATCGGGTTCGTGGCAGCGTTGAAGACCACCTTGCGCCACTGAGCGGGCCGGGCGTCCCCGACGGCCTCCGTCGGCATGCCCGAGCGGGTGCACAGGTCGGCGAGGGTCTCGATCTCGTCCGGCGAGGCGGGGCTCGGCTCGAACGGGCCGAACGTCGTGTCGCCCTTCACGTCCCACTGCACCACACCCGGCTCGAGGATCTTTCCCGCCGGAAACGTCGTCCCGCGGATCACCCGACCTACGTGCCGCGCGATCGCCTCCTCGTTCCCGACGCCGTTCTGCACGGACGCCACCGCCCCGCTCGCGAACGCATGCGCTACAGCGGAGATCGCCGCTTCCGTGTGCATCGCCTTCGTCGCGACGATCCCGAGCTCGCACGGCGGCACGTCGGCGGCGTCGGTCGTCGCGCGAACATGACCGACGACGTCGCCGGCGCCGGTCAGGCGGAGACCGTTCGCGTTGATCGCGGCGACGTGGTCGCGGGCGAGGTCGTAGCCCCACACCTCGACGCCGTCCACCCCGGCGAGGTTCGCCGCGAACAGGGATCCGACCGCCCCGCAGCCGACGACGCAGATCCTCATGCGGAGGTCGCCTCCGGTCCGCGCAGCCGAACTCGGCGAATGCGCCCGAGCCAGCCGAGCGAGAACTCTCTGCCACCGGTCAGGCCGCTCGGCCTGAGGACGAGCACGAGCGCCATCACAGCGCTCTCGACCACGATGCGCGATCCGTCCGGGAGGTTGATCGAATGCCCGAGCAGCGTCAGCCCGTTCTCCGCCTCGGCGAGCACGGAGTCGAGGAGGCTGACGAAGAGCGCGCCGACCACGGCGCCCCACAGGCTTCCGATACCGCCGATCACGAGCATCGCGAGCGTGATGAACGTCAGGTCGAGGTACACGGAGTCGACGTTGATGGGGATGAAGTGGATGTAGAGGCCGCCCGCGAACCCGGCCATGAACCCGGAGATCGCGAACGCCGCCAGGCGCTGTCGATAGATGGAGATGCCGACCGCGCGGGCGGCCGCAGGATCTTCGCGGCCGGCACGGAGCTGCCGTCCGAAGCGGCTCTTCTGGTACGCGAAGGCGGCAACGATCACGACGACCGCCCCGACCGTCACTTGCAGGAGCCCGGTCGTCTCCGGGACCGAGGAGAACGTGTTCAAGCCCGGCCCGATCTTCTCGTAGTAGCGGAGGATGTTGTTCGTGATGCCGAGGATCGCGAAGGTCGCGATCCCCGCAGCGAGGCCTGAGAGACGCATGAGCGGAAGCCCCACGAGGAAGGCGAAGACACCGCCGACCGCGGCCGCGATCACGAGCGAGGGGACGTTCCCGACCGTCGTCGTCGCGAGGAGGTGGAAGAGGTACGGCATCGTCGCGGGCTTCTCCGACTCGGGCACCGAGAGCACGCCCGCCGCCCACACCCCGACGGCGAAGAAGCTGATGTGTCCGAACGAGAGCACGCCCGAGTTGCCGACGAACGTGTAGATCGCGACGACGGTCGCGACCGAGATGAGCGCCGTCACCACGTAGATCTCCGACGTCTGCGAGACGACGGTGCCGACCAGGCCCGCCGCGGCGACGAGCGCGACCGGCCCGAGCAGCTCGAGCGCGCCGCGCTGCCTGGCCAGGCCCTTCACACGCGCTCCACGACGCCGCGCCCGCGCGTGAAGAGCCCGTCGGGGCGGATGAGCAGGACGAGGATCACGAGCCCGAAGAGGAACGACGGGAGGTACTGGCTCTGGTTCGACGGCAGCGCATCGCCGAGGAGGCCGGACACGTAGCCGATCAGGAACCCGCCGAGCGTCGCCGGGATCAGTCGTGTCATGCCGCCGACCACGACCCCGACGAGGACGATGATCGTGTCCTGCAGCGCGTACGTCGGAGTCACCGTGGGGAACTGGACGGTCAGAAGCACTGCGACGACTGCGGCAAGGAGCCCAGCGACGAGAACGGCGACGCCGCTCACGAGATTGGCGCGGACACCGAGCAGGCGCGCTGTCGGCGCGTCGATTGCCGCCGCCCGCATGTGCAGGCCGAGCGACGTGCGCGACATGAGGAGCAGCAGAAGCCCGAGACAGATCGCCGCCGTGACGATCGCGACGACCGTGATCTTGCGAATGTCGGCGCTCCCGATCGTGATGGGCTGATTGAGCGCGACGAGCGATGTCGCCGTCTTTCCCAGCGGGCCGAACCAGAGGAGCGCGATCGACTGGAGGAGGAACGAGATGGCGAAGGTCGCGACGAGCATCACCGCGGCGGATTGCCCGCGGAGCGGACGGAAGACGGCCACGTCCATCGCGAACGAGAGCAGGAGGACGACCGCGAAGCAGAGCACGATCCCCGCCCACACCGGCCAGCCACGGCCGGACGCATAGGCGATCGCGAACGCCCCGGCCATGATCAGCTGCCCGTACGCGAAGTTGACGAGGCGCATGACCCCGAACACGAGGCCGATCCCGACCGCCATCAGCGCGTAGATCGACCCGAGCCCGATCGCGTCCACCTGCGCCTGCGGCTGGACGGCGTCGTGGAGCACGCTGGTGATGCCGCTGGCGACGAGACCCGTCATGAGAGGTAGGCGGCGACCATCCGCTCTGTGTCAGCGGCGTCGTCGGGGGTCAACGTGAGCCGGAGCTCGCCGCTCGCGAGCACGTGCGTCCGGTCGGCGAGGGCGACCGTCCGCTGCGCCCGCTGCTCGACGAGGAGGATGCCGAGGCCCCGTTCGCGGATCGTCTGGAGGGTCTCGAAGACGAGCTCGACGACCTTCGGCGCCAGCCCCAGCGACGGCTCGTCGAGAAGCAGGATCGACGGGCTCGCGACGAGAGCGCGCGCGATCGCGAGCTGCTGCTGCTGTCCGCCGGAGAGCGCGCCCGCCTGGCGGTCGCGGAACTCGGAGACGATCGGGAAGAGCTCGCGCACGACCTCGAGGTCCTTGGCCGGGTCGCCGCCGTTCGGGCGGCCGGCGAGCCCGAGCCGGAGATTCTCGTCGACCGTCAGCTCCGCGAAGAGGCGCCGCCCCTCGGGAACGAGCGCGATCCCGGAGCGAGCGATCTTCTCCGGGGCCAGGCCTCCGAGCGAGGACCCGCCGAACGTGATGCTCCCCGCCCGGAGCGGGACGACGCCCATGATCGCGTGCAGCGTCGTCGACTTGCCGGCGCCGTTCGGGCCGATGAGCCCGACGATCTCACCCGGGGCGACGCTGAGCGAGACCTTGCGCACGGCCGGTACGCCGCCGTAGGCGACCTCGATCTCGCGCAGCTCGAGCGCGCTCACTCGCCCTCGTCGGCCACGGCGCTTTCACCGAGGTAGGCGGCTGCGACGTCGAGGTTGGCCCGGATCTCGTTCGGCGCACCTTCGGCCAGCGTCATGCCCTGGTCGAGGACCTGCACGCGGTCGCAGACGTCCATGATCAGCGCCATGTTGTGGTCGATGACGAGCACGCCCGCGCCGTGCTCGTCGCGCACGGAGCGGACGACCTCGGCGAACGCCGGGACCTCGGCCTCCGGGAGACCGGCCGCCGGCTCGTCCATGAGGACGAACCGCGGCTCGGTCGCGAGCGCTCGCGCGACCCCGAGCCGTCGCTCGTCGCCGTGCGGAAGGCGCGCTGCAGGTACGTCCGCGTAGCGCTCGAGCTGGAGCGAGCCCAGGAGCTCGTCGGCGCGATGCCGAGCCTCACGCCTACTCGCTCCCGAGCCGAGAGCCGCGACTTCGACGTTCTCGCGCACGCTGAGGCTCCGAAACGAGCGGCTGTGCTGGAACGTCCGGGCAAGCCCGGCGCGACCTCGCCGGTCCGGCCCCCAGCGCGTGACGTCCCGCCCCTCGAGCTCGACCGAGCCGTCGTCCGGACGGTCGAAGCCGGTGAGCACGTTCACGAGCGTCGACTTCCCCGCGCCGTTCGGCCCGATCAGGCCGACGACCTCGTGGCGACGCAGCTCGAGCGTGACCCCGCGGAGCGCCTGCAGCCCCTGGAACGAGCGCGAGACGCCGGCGGCCCGGAGCGACGCTCCGGACCGCCGTTTCTCGTCGGGATGCGTGTCCGCGTCCGACAACGCGCCTAGATCTTCGGGACGACCTTCGCTTTGATCGTGCCGATGACCTTCGGGGTGTTGTTGTTCACCTCGATGACGCGATACGTCCGTCCGAACACGGTGTGAACCGTGGGTGAGAAGCTCACGAGCCCGGACAGCGTGGGCACGTTGTGGAACTTCTGCATCTGCGCCGCGAGCACCGCTCCGTTCGTGCTCCCGTGCGCCCGGGTGACCGCCGCGAGGATCCCGTCGATCGCAGCCGGCCCGGTGATAAAGCTGCCGGTGCTCCCGGCCTTGGCAATGGCGGCGGCGTTCCGCTTGGCCAGCGCGTTGACCGCCGGGTTCGGATCGTCGCCGAACGCCGAAGCGAACGTGACGTAGAAGAAGTTCGTGATCTCCGGGCTCTTCGTGTACCAGTAGTTCCCGTCGCCGGCCCAGGAGTCGAGGAACGGGGTGTTGTTCCCCAGCGTCCGCAGGCCGTTGAGGATCGGCACCTGTGCGCCGTATGCGGCGGCTGTTGCCGTCACGATGACGTCTGCCTTGTGACTGTTCAGCCGCGTCACGGTGTTCTGCCACGAAGCGGGAGACCCGCCGGCGGACTGATACGTCTCCTCGGTCTCGATCTTGCCGCCGAGCTGGAGCCAGCGCGCCTTGAAGGCCTGGACGACGTTCCGGAAGTAGACGATGACGGTGTCGGTCGCGAGGTCGGCGGTCCGCCAGCCACGATTCCACGCGAACTGCGCCATCGCGGACCCCTCGTCCTGCGCCAGGTTCCCGAAGGAGAAGGCGAGCTTTCCCTTCGGCCCGAAGCGCTTCGGGCCCATCTGGTCGGTGCCGATGCAGGCCGCGACCGTCAGCTTCCCGGCGTTGATCGACGTCTGCACGACGGGTGCTGCGAGGTCGATGTCGCAGGTGGTCATGATCACCTGCGCGCCCTGCCCCAGCAGCTTCACGGCACAGGCCTTTGCGATCGCCGGCTTGTTCCCCTGCGTGTTGCAGGTGAGGAGCTTGACTCGGTAGTTCCCCTTCGCCTTGTTGATCTGGGCGATCCGCGTCTTCGCCGTCGCCAACGCCGGCCCGTCGAACGGCGCCATGTTCCCGATGCCGTCGTAGGCCCAGCCGATCGTGATCGTCTTCCTGGCCTGCGGCGCTCCCGCGCTGCTCCCGACGAGGGCCACGGCGACCGCCGAGACCGCGGCCACGACGAGCGCCGCCTTCCCTACCTTGATCATTCCCGCCCTCCTGTCTGGTTCCGAGTGGGTGCCTGCGTCGGACGTCCGGGTGTCACCAGGACGCCTCCTTTCCTTTCACGAGCCCATACAGCGCCGTGTGCAGCGGAACGGGTACGTGCTGCCGCTCCGCCTCGCGGACGAGCGAGCCTGTGATCAGCTCCACCTCCGTCTGCCGCAGCGCGTCCACGTCCTCGAGCATCGACGGGTAGTGCGCGTGGCCTCTCTTGGTGGCGAGGACGTTCATCTCCCACGGGTCGTCGTGGAGCTCGATCCCGGCCGCCGCGGCGACCGCCTTGCCCTCGTCGACGAGGCCGTGGACGAGGTGCCCCAGATCGGTGGGGCCGTCTTCTTGCGCGAAGTGGAAGTCGTGGCTGAGCCCGGTCATCGCCGCGACCGGGTTGACCGCGGCGTTGAAGATCAGCTTCGACCACTGCGCCGGTCGGAGGTCGGGGAGGGCCTCGGCGTGGAGGCCCGAGGCGACGATCGTCCGCGCGATGTCCTCGACCACGTCGAACGGCGTGTCCTCGTACGGGCCGAGCCAGGTCTCCGTGTCGAGGATGTACTCGACGTGCGTGTCCGAGTGGCGGGTGCCGCTCATGAACGTGACGCCGGACACGATCAGCCAGTCGCCGTGCCGGCGCACGACCTCCTCGGCGCCGATCCCGTTGAGGACGGTGACGATCGTCGCGTCCGGGAAGCGCCCCTCGAGCGACGTCGCCGCCGCCTCCAGGCCCGACGCCTTCGTCGCCACGATCGCGACGTCGAACGGCTCGAGCGGGTCCGGATCGTCTGTCGCCGTCACCCGCACGTGGAAGTCGCTCTTGCCCGTCACGGTGAGCCCGTCGCGGTTGAGGGCGTCCGCGTGCTCGCGCCGGCGCGTCAGGACGGAAACCTCGCAGACCCGGGCCAGATGACCCGCGAAGAGGCTCCCGATCACACCCCCGCCGACGATGCAGACCCGTTCCACGCTGCCGGCGCGAGTATCGCCCACATCTGACATGTCAGTCAATCAACCTACCTTGCGGGCGGACGACGCGTCCGGATTTCGTCAGGAGGAGACTCGCCGCCGTGCGAGGCGCCTGAACTCGGCGTCGGTGACGAGGCGGCCCTTCCGCGCGCCCGCCTTCTTCACTGCGTCGAGCAGTTCCGGGAACCGCTCTTCGGGCACGTCGAGCCCGAGCTCCGCGACCTTGATCCGGATCGAGTCGATCCCGCTCTTCTTGCCGAGCACGATGCCCCGCTCGGCGCCGACGAGCTGCGAGGAGTACGGCTCGATCGCGGACGGGTCGTGGAACTGCGCGGCGACCGCGCCCGACTCGCGGGTGAAGAGGTTGTCACCCGTGACCGCCTTCCACGCCGCGAGCGGTGTCCCCGACAAGCGCTGGACGAGCGCGGCGAGCTGACGCACCTGCTCGAAGCGCAGGCGTGTGGGGATGCCGTAGAGCGCCTCCAGTGCGAGCGCGACTTCGACGAGGTCGGTGTTCCCCGCGCGCTCGCCCATTCCGTTCACCGTGCCCTGGACCCAGGTGGCGCCCGCCTGCACGGCCGCCACCGCCGCCGCGGTCGCGAGCCCGAAATCGTCGTGGCCGTGCCAGTGGACGGGAACGTCGGGGCCGAGCCGGTCGGCCACCTCGGCCACCAGAAAGGCCGCCGCCTCCGGAGTCGCGATCCCGAGGGTGTCGACGACGACCACCTCCGCCGCTCCCGCCTCGACCGCGCCCTCGTACGCCCGCCGGACGAACTCGAGATCGGCTCGCGTCGAGTCGACGCCGAAGAAGGCCACGCGGATCCCGTTCTCCGCGGCGTGCGAGACCGCGCTCCGGATCCGCTCGAGCATCGTCTCGTGCGTGACGCCGAGGGCCGCGAGCTTCGCATCCGAGATCGGGCTCTCGATCACGGATGCGCGAAGCCCTAGCTCCACGAGCGCGTCGACGTCCGCGCGCACGGCACGTGAGAAGCCCCAGATCTCCGCGTCGAGACCCGCCTCGAGCACGAGCGAGATCGCCGCCGCGTCGTCGGCAGACACGCGCGGGAAGCCGGCCTCGATCCGGTCGACACCCGCGGCGTCGAGCGCTCTCGCGATCTCGAGCTTCTCCTCCGGCGAGAGCACGACACCGACGCTCTGCTCGCCGTCGCGGAGCGTGGTGTCGTAGAGACCGACCGTCACCCGCGGCTGCGGCTCGAGCGCGCGTGCGTTCAAGTCGCCGGTCCAGACCTTCGAGCGGTCGATCGTCACGCGCGGGACTATCGCAGCAAGCGGCCCGCGATATACCTCTGAGGTGATCTTCGAGCCGGAGCTCGAGACGCTTCCGCGCGAGCGTCTCGCGGAGCTGCAGCTCGAGCGCCTCCGTGGGACGATCGAGCGCGTCCGGCGTGCGGTTCCGCTGTATCGGGACCGGCTCGCCGGGCTCGAGCCGGGCGACATTCCGTCGCTCGACGATCTCGGTCGGATCCCGTTCACGCGCAAGGACGATCTCCGAGACACGTATCCGCTGGGCATGCTGGCCGTGGAGCCGTCGCGACTCGCGCGCATCCACGCCTCCTCCGGGACGACCGGCAAACCGACCGTCGTGGCGTACACCGCGGCCGACCTCGATCTCTTCGGCGCCGTGAACGCACGTGCCCTCGCGATGGGCGGCGCCAGGCCGGGGATGATGCTCCACAACGCGTACGGCTACGGCCTCTTCACCGGCGGCCTCGGGCTTCACGGCGGCGGCGAGCGCCTGGGCCTGACCGTAGTGCCGGTGTCCGGCGGGATGACCGAGCGGCAGCTGACGCTGCTCGAGGACCTCCGGCCCGAGGTGATCGCCTGCACGCCGAGCTACGCGCTCACCCTCGCGCATGCGCTCGCGGAGCGTGGGCGCGGCCCCGACGACGTCAGCGTCCGCTTCGCGCTGCTCGGCGCCGAGCCGTGGACGGAGCGGATGCGCGAGGAGATCGACGCCAGCCTCGGCGTTCGCTGCGTGAACGTCTACGGGCTCTCGGAAGTCGTCGGCCCGGGCGTGTCCTGCGAGTGCGTCGAGGAGCGCTCGGGCTCGCACGTGAACGAGGATCACTTCCTTCCGGAGATCGTCGACCCGGAGTCGGGTGTGCCGCTGCCCGAGGGCACGGAGGGCGTGCTCGTCCTCACGACGCTTACGAAGGAGGCGCTGCCGGTCCTCCGCTACTGGACGGGCGATATCTGCTCGCTCCGCTCGGAGCCGTGCTCGTGCGGGAGGACACTCGTGCGGATGGGACCGATCGTGGGGCGCAGCGACGACATGCTGATCGTCCGCGGCGTGAACGTGTTCCCGAGCCAGGTCGGAGCGGTCCTCGGGCGCCTGCCGGAGCTCTCGCCTCACTTCGGGTTGGTCGTGCGCCGGCTCGGGACCCTCGACGAGGTGGAGGTGCTCGCCGAGGTGACGCCCGAGGTCGTTCCGTCGCTGAACGACGATCGCGCGCGTGAGCTGAGCGAGCGCACGGCGGCGCTGATCCGCGACACGATCGGCTGCTCGATGACGGTGACCCTCGTCGAACCGGGCAAGGCGCCGCGCTCCGACGGCGGCAAGATCCAGCGCGTACAGGATCTCCGGTGACCCGCGCCCCGGACATCCACCCCGTCACGCGGAAGCGCTGGCCCGACCTCGTCGACCTTTTCGAGCGCCCCGGGCCGCGCGGCGCCTGGCCGCGCACGAGCGCCTGCTACTGCATGTTCTGGCGGATTCCGCCCGCCGAGTACGAGGCCGCGTTCCGGCAGCGCTCGCTCGAAGGACGGAGCGGCGGGCCGAACAAGACGGCGATGAAGCGGCTCGTCGAGAGCGGGGCGGTACCCGGGCTCCTGGCCTACCGCGACGGAGAGGCGATCGGTTGGGTGTCCATCTCCCCACGCGCAGAGCTGCTCAGGCTCGACCACGTTCCGGCCCCCGGCGCCGGGAACGATCGCGCCGACGAGCGGACCTGGTCGGTCAGCTGCTTCTACGTGCATCGCTCGGCGTGGCGCAGCGGTGTCGCTGCCGAGCTCCTCGCGGCCGCGGTCGCGCGCGCGTCCGAACACGGCGCCTCGTCGGTCGAGGGCTACCCGGTGAAGGCGGGGAGCGTCGATCCGTACACGGGGTACGACACGATGTTCGCGCACGCCGGCTTTCGGCTCGTCCGACCCGGCCGTGGCAAAGGGCGGGCGCTCTGGCGCGAGGACCTACCCGGCTGAGACGATCCCGTCCGGGAAGGGCGACAGCTTCTCCGGCGCTCCGTCCGTGATCAGGAAGTTGTCCTCCACGCGCAGCCCGCCACCGCCCTTCATATAGCAACCTGGCTCGATTGCAAGGACCATGCCCTCGCGGATCTCGCCGCCTCCTGCCTGGTGGGCATACGGCGGCTCGTGCGCGCGGGCCCCGATTCCGTGGCAGATCGGATGCGACGGCTGCCCGGGGTAGCCGATCTTCGCAATGCCCTCGCGCACCCGGCGGTCGAGCTCGGCGAAGCTCGCCCCGGGCCGGGCGAAGTCGACGGCGTCCTCGTAGACGCCCATGAGGCCTGCCTCGAGCTCTCGGTAGGCAGGCGTGAGCTCGCCGACGACGAGGTTCTTCGTGTGATCCGCCCAGTAGCCGTCCGCGCACACCCAGATCTCGAAGAGCGTCGGCTCGCCCTCCACGACCGGCCGAGCGGTCGTGGCGGTGAACGTCCTGATCCCCGGCCCCGACCAGACGAGGGTGAACCCGAGCGCGAGGTCGACCTTCCCCTCCCAGCCCGTGCCCTCCCCGTGGACGATGCCCTCCCACTCCGCCGCGATCTGCGCCTCGCTCATCCCCGGCTCGATGACGAGCCTGCAGTGCTCCATCGCCGCCGCGGCGATCTCGTTCGCCAGCCGCATGCGTTCGGTCTCCTGATCGGTCTTCAGCGATCGCGCCTCGACGAGGAGCGGCGTCGCGTCGACGGCGTCCGGCCCGAAGCCCTCGAACCAGTCGCGCGTGAACGTCGTCGGCTCGCCGACCATGCGGTCCGAGGCCTGCGTCCCGAGCGTGAGCTCGAGCCCGACCGTGCCGTGCTCTGCGGCGATCGCCTGCGCGAGATCGAGGACGCGCGCCTGCGGCGGACGCGGATCCGACTCGTCGTAGCCCTTGAAGAGGCGCACGTCCGAGGTCCAGGCGGTGCGGGCGGCGTCCTCCTCGGAGGCCTCGAGACAGACGAGCGTCGGCTGGCCCTCGCGCGGGAAAATGGACGCGTCGTAGCCCTTCATGCCCCAGAAGTTCGTCAGGTAGAGGACATTGTCGGGCGCACGGACGACGAGCGCGTCGATGGCTTGCTCGCGCATGAGCGCGCGGACGCGCTCGAGCTTCGCCTCGTCGCGCGGCCAGCTCACGCGAGCTCCTCCCAGATAACGCGATCGTCCCGCGTGACGACCCGGCCGATCCCGCTGCCGGGGAAGTGGCCGCAGATCACGACGACGTCGGTGTCGACGACCTCGCTTACGAGCTCTGCTCGGGTCGCCGTCTGCGCCATGTCGTCGAACGCGAACACCCACTCCGGGCGCTCGAAGACGGCCGGATGCGCCGCGATGTCCGCGATGGCGATGGCTTCGACGCCCTGTGAGCGGATGCGGAGGCCCATGTGCCCCGGGTAGTGGCCCGGGAGGGCGAGCGCCGTCACGCCTGGGATCAGCTCCGCCCCCTCGCCGGCGTCTTCGAAGCGGTCGAGGAGCGGCGTCACGCAGCGCCGGATGTGCGGACGGTCGGGCCTCTCCAGCGCGAACGCGAACGCGTCAGGGTGGACGAGATAGCGTGCGTTCGGAAAGTACGGGTTGCCCTCGGCGTCGGAGTTCCAGCCGAGGTGGTCGATGTGAAGATGCGTGAGAAAGACGACGTCGACCTCCTCGGGCCGGACCTCCGCCTCCTCGAGAGCGCCGGGCAGGAGCCCCTCGCGCTCGGCCCGCCATCCATCCCACAACCCGGCAGGCCCGACACCCGTGTCGACGAGGAGCGTCTTTCCGCCGGCGCGGAAGAGGTGGACGAGGACGGGCAGCCGCCAGTCGGGACCGTCGAAGAGCTCCGGGTAGAGCGCGCGGTACGGCTGCCACTCGTCCTCCGAGGTTCCGTCGTAGAGCTCGACGAGCTTCCCGAGGACACCGACGGCATCGAGCAGCGGGACGATCTCGACGCCGCCGAGCGGGGTGCTCAAAACGGCAGGAACTGGAGCGGCGACTTGGCGACGTCGGAGAGGTCGACCTCGATCCGGACGTCCGCATCCTCGGGCAGCCGTGCCTGCAGTCGCTCGGCCAGCTCCTGGGCTCGCTCCTCGGTGAGGACGCCGACCGTGACGTAGCGCCACCGGCGATGCGGCGCGAGGCCTTCCGCCCGCAGCTCGTCGACGAGCGCCGCCGCCGCGCCTCGACCCGGCAGCTGGACGACGACGTGCCAGTCGTATGCGCCCTCGCGCTTCGCCTCCTCGGCCTCGGCGGCCTCACGCGCCGCGTACTCCGCCTCCTCCTCGGCCGGCGTCGCCGGCAGCGGGATCGAGACGTCCTTCCACTCCTCCTCGACCGGATGCCAGCGCGTGACTGCGATCTCTGCGCTGAGCTCGTCCGCGGCAACGAGGCTGCGGACGACTCCTTCCGCCTCACGCGCCTTCTCCTCGCTGGCCGCGTACAGGAAGAGGCGCGGCCCGTCGCGGGTGACCATCACGCTCGACCCCAGCCGCTCGCGGGCCTCGTCGTCGAGGTCGACGGCGCGCAGCCGCTCCTCCGCCGAGTAGCCGTGCTCCTCGTCGTCGAGCGAGACCTCGACCCGGAATCCGTCCTCGTCCATGCGCGCCGACGCTACCAGCGCACCCGCGGCGGAGCGGGCTCGCCGTGCGCCTCCTGCCACGAGACCACTGGGTTCCGGAGGACGCCGATGCGCTCGATCTCCGCCTCCATCACGTCGCCCGGCCTGAGGTAGAGCGAGGCGGCGTCGGGCGAGAATCCCGCCACCCCCGAGACGGTGCCCGTCGAGACGACGTCTCCCGCGGAGTACCCGAGCGCGGAGTAGTGGCTGAGGATCTCGGGGATCGTCACGCTCATCCGGCCCGAGTGGGAGACCTGCCGCGGCTCCCCGTTCACGCGAAGCTCCATCGCGAGGTCGTGCGGCTCCGGGATCTCGTCCGCAGTCACGATCCACGGGCCGAGCGGACAGAACGTGTCGATCGCCTTGCAGAAGGAGAACACGCCCGAGCGCATCTCGCGCCGCTGGATGTCGCGAGCGGTGATGTCGTTGAAGATCACGTACCCGGCGACGTAGTCGGCTGCGTCCTCGGGCGAGAACCACTTCCCCGGCTTCCCGATCACGACCGCGAGCTCGAGCTCGTAGTCGAGCTCCTCGGTCAGGTGCTCCGGGTACACGACCGGGTCGTCGGGGCCAACGATGGCGTCGACGTTCTGGAAGAACACGATCCACGGGGCGATCTCGTGCGACCACTCGACGCGCTTCGACTCCTCCTCGTGCTCGCGGAAGTTCCCGGCGGTGTGCAGGAGCTTCTTGGGGACGATCGGGGCGCGGAGGCGCGTCTCGGCGAGGGGCACCCGCTCGCCGGTCTCGTCCGCCCCGCCGCGCTCGAAGTACTCGCGCATCGTCGGGACGTCCAGCACCGCGATCTCGTCGCCGTCGAGGGCGCCGACACGTCGCTCGTCGCCGAAGGTGACGAGCTTCACGCTGCCCTCCGCTCGCGCAGCCACGCGACGACCTCGGCCGCGTTTCGGTCCGGCGGGAACACGGGGAAGAAGACCTTCGAGACGTGCGCCGCCTCGAGGATCAGCGTCACGCGTTTGTACAGCTCCACCCCCTCGAACTCGAACGTCGGCAGGTCGAGCGCGGCGCCGAGCTTCCGCTCCGGATCGGCGACGACCGGGAACGGCAGGTGCTCCCGCTCGGCGAGCTCGACCTGCTCCTCCAGCGTCTGCGCCGAGAGGCCGGCGATGCGCGCGCCGAGGTCGGCGAGCTCCGCCGCGTGGTCGCGGAAGGCGCAGGACTGCGGCGTGCAGCCGCGCGCGCCCGGGATCGCGTCCCACTCGGCCGGCGTTGGACGATCGGGCCGGCCGGTGCGCGGATAGACGTAGAGCACCGCGAGGTCGAGCCCGAGCTCGCGGAAGCTCACCGGCCCCTGCGACGAGTCGAGCGTGAGCGACGGCAGCGGCGACCCCTCCAGGCGGTCGCAGGCCCCGTCGTCGACGGGAACGGGCAGGCCCTCGGGCAGGACGTAGATGCTCACGCGACCCCACACATCTTCATCGCCGCCCGGGCGTACACCTCGGCCGTCTTGACGAGCCCGTCGATCGCGAGGTTCTCGCCCTTGACGGTGTCGAGGAGACCACTCGAGGTGCCGTAGTTCACGGTCGCGATCCCGTAGCGCGTGAGAACCGAGGCGTCCGAGAACCAGCGGGTGACATCCCGCTCCGGCGTGGAGCCGAAGACCTCGGCGTGCGCAGCGTCGAGCGCGCCGACGAGCGGGTGGTCCTCCGCGATCTCCGCTCCGGGCGCCGTGACGTAGACCTCGCCCTCGATCCCGTGCTCCGGGAAGCGCTCGGCGAGGTCTCGTACGAATGCGAGCACCTGCGAGCGAGCCGTCGCCATCTCCTTCGTCGGCGGCACGCGCACGTCGAGGAAGAGGTCAGCGCGGTGCGGCGTCCGCGAGACGCGCCAGCCGAAGCCGCCCTGCAGCCCGCCGACGTTGACGATCGCCTTCGCCCCGCGGTACGCGTTCTCCGGGTCGTCCTCCCAGCTCGGGATCCACCGGAGGACGGCGTCGAGCACCTCCCGCATGCGCACGATCGCGTTCTCGTCCCGCCTGCCCTCGCTGAACGCCGTGTGCACGAACGGCCCCCTCGTCGAGATCCGCAGCCAGAGCGACCCGAAATGGCCGAGCACGACCTTCGACTCCGTCGGCTCGCCGAGGATGCACATGTCCGCGACGCCGCCGTGCGACACGAGATAGCGCGAGCCTGCCGCGTAGCCGCGGTACTCCGCGCCCTGCGCATCGCCCCACTGCGTCTTTTCGATCTCTCCGCAGACCGCGGCCACGAGCACGTCTCCCGCTAGCCGGATGCCCGCGTCGTCGAGCGCCCGCAGCGCCTCGACGTAGCACGCGAGCGCGCCCTTCATGTTCGAGATGCCGAGACCGTACAGGCGGCCGTCTTGGACGAACGCCTGCGGCTGGAAGCCGGGCACGTGCGCGAGCCACAGCTCGCGGCCCGAGTACGACGTGTCGACGTGGCCGTTGAACATGAGGCTCGGGCCGCCGCCCGCGCCCTCGCGGATCCCGAGGACGTTCGCGCGGCCGTCCTCGACCTGCTGCCACTGGACCCGGAGACCCATCTCCAGGAACGTGTCGCGGACGAGCTCGGCCATCGCCTGCTCCTCGCCGGTGAAGCTCGGGGTCCCGATCGCCCGCGACGCCCAGTCGACGAGCCGGGCCTCGTCGATCGCGAGGTCAGCCATCTCGGCCTCGGACGTGCGGGAGCACCTTCTCGCCGAAAAGGCGGATCTGGTCGTGCCGGCGGTCGCCCCAGAGCTCGAGCATGACGTGCGTGCAGCCGGCCGCCTTGTACTCCTCGATCGCGGCGATGCAGTCGTCCGGCGTGCCCGCGATGGGCTTGCAGCGGGCGAGCAGGGAGTCGGTGACCTCCGCTTTGGCGGCGAGGCGTCCTCCCCGCTCCATGGCCTCGGCGACCGGAGCCAGCTCGTCCATCTCGATCCCGGCGAGCTCGAGCAGCGTGTCCGCCGAGCCTTTGATGTTCTGGAACTTGTTCGCCAGGTACATGCCCGCGATCTCGCGGGCGCCGTCGCGCCCCGCCTCGCGATCGGTCTCGTGGATCGAGGCGACGACGGTGCAGCCGATGTCGATGTCGGCCACGACGTTCTCGCGCGTGTGGCGGACGAAGGCTGGCGTGGTGATCGACGGTGTCAGACACCCGTCGGCAATTTCCCCCGCAAGTGCCTGCATTCGCGGCGCCGTCGCGGCCACGTACACCGGCGGCACGCCCCGCGGTGAGTGGGCCTCGCCAGACAGCGCGGGAACGGACGCGCTCCAGGTCTCCCCCTCGTACTCGAACGCCTCGCCGCCGAGCACCCCCTTCACGATCGCGACCGCGTCGCGCATCGGACCGAGAGTCTTCTTCGTCCGGGAACGGATGTTGTTGAGGAAGATCTTCGACGTCCCGAAGCCGAGGAGGAACCGGTCCGGCCCTGCGGCCTCCTGCACGACTCTTGCATCCATCGCAACTTGCACCGGATGGCGTGTGAACGGCGAGATGATCCCCCACCCGATCGTGAGCCGTTCCGTCTCGCGTGCCATGAGCGCCGAGACGACCGTCGACGAGCGCGCCTCCATCCCGTGCTTGCGCCACCACGGGTACGCCTCGGCGAGCCAAATCGTGTCCATCCCGGCCTCGTCCATGACGTGCGCCGACGCGAGCATCTCGTCGAGCGGCTCCATCGTCAGCTGCATCACGCCGATGCGGAACGGCGGGCTCACGCGCCCATCCTCTCAGGCTCCGGCGCTGGGACGCCTACCCAGTCGACGCGTGTCGCGCGGATGAGCCCGGCATCGATCGCCGCTTGCTCGTCGGCCGGGCTCGTGCCCTCGAGGTCGGCGAACAGATACGGCCCGTAGGAGACGTGCGTAGCAGTGAACCGCTCGTCCAGGCACGCGGAGAGGCCGGACCAGCCGTGGACTCCGTCTTCTGCAGCCCACGAGCGGAGATAGTCGCCCCAGCTCTTTCCCGATGACTCCCAGGCATCCCGGCGGCGCCGAAGCCAGCCGTGCTCGCCGTCGGCCAGACGCTCGAAGCTCCACTGCGCGGTCGCATCGTCGAAGCTCTCCCAGTCCCACTCGATCACGACGAGCGTGCCGTCCGCGCGCAGGACATCGGCCACCCGGTCGACGACGCGGGCCGGCTCGACGACGTGATGGAGCGAGGTGCACGCGAGGACGGCGTCGAAGGAGCCCTCGAGCTCCACCTCCTCGAAGGAGGCCTGACGGTAGTGCGCCCCGGCGGGCGCCTGTGGATCGACTCCGAGCGCCGTGTAGCCGGCCCGTTCGAGCGCGGGCACGAAGCCGCCGAGCGACCCGCAGCCGAGCTCGAGGACCCGCGCCGGGGGTGAGGGCAGATGGGTCCGGACGACTGTCCACGCGGCGTCGAGCCAGACGCGGCTCGACGTCTCCGGCGAGACGTCGTGCTCGTGGCTGTGGACGCCGGAGCTCAGGACGCTTCCGCAGCGCCCGCCGTCGCGGTCACTCGCTGCTCGAGCGCGGACAGCACCTGCGAGACCTGCTGGTTGACGATCGGCTGGAGGACGCGCTGGCCCATCGCTCCGACCGGGCCCGCGATCTTGACGTCCGCCTCCCAGGCCATGGACGTCCCGGCCCCGTCCTCTGAGAGCGTGAACGACGTCGTCATGTCCATGAGCGCGCCGACGCCCTGGCCCTTGGCGCGCATCGACGCGAACTCGGGCTCTCGCTCCTCGAGCCGCTCGAAGTTCATCGTCATCTTCAGCCCGCCGAGACCGAGGGGCACCTTCACCTTCGCCGTCCAGTGCTTCTCGTCGACGATCTCGAAGCTCTCGACCCCGGGGATCAGCTTCGCCATCTCCGCCGGCTCGTTGATCACCTGCCAGACGGCGTCGCGCGGCGCCGCGAGCTCCTTCGTGCCGGAGACCATCACCTCGAGGTCACCGAGACATTCGCCCGCGTCGCCTCCGGATCGTGGAGCATCTCCCAGACACGGTGCGGCGGGTTGCAGCTCGTCCAGACGATCGGCTTTCCGGCGGGCCGCAGAGCATCCTGGATGGCCGCGCAGATGCAGTGGATACCGCCGCCTCCGCCTTCTCCCATCCCCTTCGCGCCGAGCGGCGCAACCGGCGAGGGCGACTCCATCGCGCCCGTCTTGAGCGGCGGCATGTCGAGCGCATGGGGGACGTGGTAGTCGTAGAAGTTGGCGGTGAGGAGGGTGCCGTCCTCGTCATAGACGAACTCCTCGAAGAGCGCAGCGCCGATGGCATGCGCCGTAGCGCCGTGCACCTGGCCCTCGACGATCTGCGGGTTGATCCGGACGCCGCAGTCGTCGACGGCCGCGTAGTCGACGAGCTCGACGACTCCTGTGTCCGGGTCGACTTCCACCACCGCCGCGTGGATCTGGATCGCGTAGGTCAACGTGAGCTGCCCGGTCTTCTTCTCCGTGTCGACCATCCCGAAGTACGGGCGGCAGACGTAGCGGTGGTTCAGCGTCGGGTTGAAGTCGGGCGGAAGGAACGCGTTGTTCGCGTTCACGATCGCGCCGAGCGCCATGAACGGGAGCGCGGCCTCCTCGGGGCCGTCCTTGACCCTGGCCATGCCGTCGGCGAGCTCGATCGCCTCCTCCGGCGCCTGCAGCACGAACGCCGCGAGCTCGACCATCTCGTCCCGCAACAGCTCTGCCGCGCCCTTCACCGCACCGAGACCCGTGAACGCGAACTGGCTCGCATACGTTCCCGAGAAGCCCGCGTGGGTGTTGAACCACGTGTCGTGGCCGCGGCGCACGTTCACCTGCTCGGGCGGGCAGCCGAGGATGTCGGCGACGACCTGCGCGGCGGTCGTCTCGTGCCCCTGCCCCTGCGGGACCGTGCCGAGCGTGACGACGACCTCGCCGAAGATGTCGAGTTTCACCGCCGCCGCCTCGTTGTTCCCGGAGAATTGGAGGTCCGGGTTCAGGAGCGTCGACTGCCCGAAGTTGTTCGTGCCCGAGTCGAGCGTCGAGCCGATCCCGAAGCCGAGCAGCTTCCCGCGCGCGGCCGCATCCTCGCGGCGCTTCTCGATCGAGCCGTGGTCGATCAACTCGAGCACCATGTCGAGCGCGGCCGAGTAGTCGCCCGAGTCGTAGACGCAGCCGTTCGGCGTCTCGTACGGCATCTGCTCGGTCTTCACGTAATTGCGCTTGCGCACCTCCACCGGGTCGAGGCCGAGCTCGGCGGCGACGATGTCGACGATTCGCTCGGTCAGCCAGAGGTGCTGCATCCGGGAGTAGCCGCGGTTCGGCGAGACGGGCGACTTGTTCGTGCAGACCTGCGTGAAGTCGACGCGGATGTTCCGCCAGGAGTACATCCCGGGCGTCACCTGCGCCCAGATGATGCAGCCGAGCGGCTCGTACCGCGGGAACGCGCCGCAGTCGTCGATCGCCCGCACCTTGAAGCCGGTCATCTCGCCGTCCGCCTTCACCGCGACCTCGACATCGAGGAACGTGCGCTCGTTCCCGTGCGCGTTCGCCGTGTGCTGGTCGGTGCGCCACTCCGTCCACTGCACCGGCCGGCCGAGCTTCCGCGCCATCAGACAGAGGACGACGTACTGCGGGTGGAGGCAGATCTTGTTGCCGAACCCGCCGCCGATGTCCTGCGTGATGAAGCGCAGCTTGTCGATCCCGACCCGAAGTGCGGGAGCCATCCAGATCGCGCCCACACCGGGCATCTGGTGGTTGCAATGGATCGTCCACTCGCTCGTGCCCCTGTCGTACTCGACGAGTGCCCCCGCGCACTCGAGCGGCGTCGAGGCGAAGCGGTGGAAGTGGAGCTTCTCGATCTTCACCACGTGGTCCGCCTCCGCGAGCGCCGCGTCGACGTCCCCCCACTCGAAGACGCCGGACCACACGACGTTCGAGCCCGCGTCGTCGTGGAGCACGACCTCGTCCTTGAGCGCCTCCTCGCCGTCCGTCAGCGCGGGGAGCTGGTCGTACTCGACCTCCACGAGCTCGGCGGCGTCGCGGGCGAGCTCGCGGGTCGCGGCGCACACTGCGGCGACCGGCTCGCCCATGTGCCTGACCTTGCCGACGGCCAGCGCGTAGTCCTTGATGTTCCCGCCCGGCTCGACCGACATCTCGAAGAACGGGTCGGTCGAGATCGCGACCTCGTCGCCCGTCAGCGTCCCGTAGACGCCTTCGAGCTCGAGCGCCTTGGAGACGTCGACGGAGAGGATTCGCGCATGCGCGTACGGCGAGCGCACGAAGTGGACGTAGCCCATCCCGTGGCGGCGGACATCGTCGAAGAAGGTGCCCTGGCCCTGGACCAGACGCTTGTCCTCTCGCCGCGGCAGCGACTGCCCGACGAAGCCGCGCTTCAGCGTCGTCGTCGGCTGCTCGGTGACCGTGGTCACGAGCCTCCGCCTCCCACAGCCACAACGGCCTCCACGATGTTCACGTAGCCCGTGCAGCGGCAGATGTTGCCCTGGAGCGCGAGGCGGACCTCCTCCTGGCTCGGGCTCGGGTTCCGCTCGAGGAGCGCAGTCGCACTCATCAACATCCCGGGCGTGCAGTAGCCGCACTGCAAGGCGTGATGCTCGTTGAACGAGCGCTGGAGCACGGTCAGCTCGCCGTCGGGCGCGAGACCTTCGACCGTCGTGATCCTCGCACCGTCGGCCTGGATCGCCAGGAGCATGCAGCTCTTCACCGGCTCGCCGTTCAGGTGCACGGTGCACGCGCCGCAGTTGCCGGTGTCGCAGCCGACGTGCGTCCCCGTCAGCCCGAGGTCGTCGCGCAGGAAGTGGACGAGGAGTCGGCGCGCCGGGACGTCGAGCTCGATCTGCGCACCGTTCACCTCGAGCGAGACCGTTCCGCTGGACGCAGGAGCGGCCACTAGGCGCCCTTCCTCCGCTCTGCAGCCTGGAGAACCGCCCGTGTCGCGGAGATCTCCGCGAGGTGGCGCCGGTAGTCGGCGGAGCCGTGCACGTCCGACGGGGGATCGAGCGAGGCGCCGAGCCCTTGCGCGGCCGCCGCGACCGTCTCCGGCGAGAAGTCCCCGCCCGCGAGCTTCTCCTCCATCGCAGTCGCCCGCACCGGCGACGCGGCCACACAGCCGATCGCGACGCGTGCAGCGCCCTCGTCGGACACCGCCGCCGCGGCGTTGACGACATATGTCCCCTGGGCGCCGATCGTCACCCCCGAGAAGCCGTCGCCCGCGCCGCTCGAGGGCGGAACGGAGACCTTCGTGAGCAGCTCTCCCTCGCCCACGGCCGTCATGTACACGCCGAGGAAGAACTCGTCCGCGGAGACCGTCCGCTCGCTCTCCGGCCCGCGGATCGTGAACGTCGCCCCGAGCGCGACGAGGAGTGGCGGCAGGTGGTTCGTCGGGTCGCTCACGCAGACGTTCCCGCCGATCGTCCCCCGGTTCCGGACCTGGACGTCGCCGATCGTCTCGGCGACCTCGGCGAGGATCGGCCGCGCGACCTCGACCTCGGAGGACGCGACGAGCTGCGCATACGTGACCATCGCGCCGATCTCGAGGAGGCCGTCCGAGGAGAACCCGATCGTGCGCAGCTCATCCAGGGCGTTCAGGTCGACGAGCACGTCGGGGGACGCCGCGCGCGCCTTCATCACGTTGACGAGCGTCTGCCCTCCGGCGAGCGCTCTCGCCCCGTCGTACGCGGACAAGAGCGCGACCGCCTCGTCGACGGTCGCCGGGCGCGCGTACTCGACCTCTCGCAGGAGCATTCGCCTGGATTACGTCACACGGGCGTCTGACATGTCAAGCATGAGCCGAACGTCTCGAGAGTCGGCGCGGCGCTCGCCCGAAACGAGGTAGTTTCCGAGCCGCGATGGCGACAGCGCGGAGCGACATCGGCGCCGTGTTCGACGACCACGTTGCGGCGGAGTTCGTCGCCGAGGACCTCGACGCGACGATGGCGACGATGAGCGCCGACCCGTACGTGAACCACGTGCCCGTGATGACCGGCGGTGTCGGCTTCGAGGGCGTGCGGAGCTTCTACCGGAGCCACTTCATCGGAAAGTGGCCGGCGGACGTCGAGCTCACGCCGGTCTCGCGAACAGTCGGCGAGGACCAGGTCGTCGACGAGCTCGTCCTCTCCTTCACCCACGACGTCGAGATGCCGCAGCTCCTGCCGGGCGTCCCACCGACGGGGAAGCCCGTCCGGCTCGCATTCTGCGTCGTCGTGAAGTTCGAGGACGGGAAGGTCGCCCACGAGCACATCTACTGGGACCAGGCGTCGCTCCTCGTGCAAGTGGGGCTGATCGACCGCGCCGGGCTCCCGGTCACGGGCGCGGAGCAAGCGGGGAACGTGCTCGACGTCCGGGCGCGCCCCCTCAACGAGCTGATCCCCTAGCTCGGTTCAGACCGTGCCGTAGAGCTCGAGCACGATGCGGACGAAGAGCTTCGTGTCGTCGTAGATCCCGACTTCGCGCACGGCTCGAGCGCCCTGGTACCAGCCCGCGAGCGCGAGGTGCACGTCGCCGCCGAACTGGTCGAGCTGCCAGCGCAGGTAGCGGACGCCGGCCCGGACATTCCCGTCGTACGTCCTCGGTGTGCGCACGCCGAGGAGGACGGTGTCGACGAAGTCCCACGTCTCGGGTAGCAGCTGCATGACGCCGATCGCGCCGACGTTCGACACGACGTCCTCCTGGAAGCCCGACTCCATCCAGGCGAGCGCACGCGCGAGCCTGGCGTCGACGCCGTACACGGCGGACCAGTGGTCGATCGCCGCGCGGACCGACCCGCTGGGCGCGAACTGGACGGGAACGCGCACGCGAACGCGGGCTCCCGCCGGGAGCACCAGCCGCTGGCCCGGGACGATGACTCGCGTGAGCGAAAGCCCATTCGTCCGCGCGAGCTGCCACGGGCTAACGCGGTAGCGCGCGGCGATCGAGAAGAAGCTCTCCCCGGAGGCGACCACGTGGATGCGTACAGGCCCGCGAATCGCGAGGACGCGGTACGTATGCGGCCCCGCGATCCCGTCGGGGACGAGACCGTAGCGCCGCTGGTAGCGGCGAAGCGCGGCCGAGGTCGCTCCCGTGAAGCGTCCGTCTATCGCCCTCGCGGGAAGCCCGTATCGCCGCAGCCGGAACTCGAGCACCGCGACGTCCCAGCCGATTGCCCCCGGCGCGAGCTCGCGCTGGCCGAGGAGCGGCCGTCCTCGCGTGCCGAGCGCCCTCCGTGTCGCCGGGCCGAGCTTCCCGTCGGGGACGAGGCGGCGCCGACGCTGGAACGAGACGAGCGCGCCGCGCGTCCGCGGACCGGCTACGCCGTCGATCGGGCCTGGATCGAGCCCGTGCGCACGAACGGCGATCTGGAGCGCTGCGACGCGCGCGCTCGCCGCGAGACCGCCGGGAGCCAGCGCGAGAAACGCCGCGGACACGGCGACGCAGACGACGGCGAACCGACGCATTCGAGGTCCGTTCGCGCCTCATGAGCGTCGTCCTCCCCTGCGCGGCTGCACCGGACGACAACGGGGATCGCGGGAGTGCCTCGGTACAATCCGCCGGCTGCCTTCCCCGGTAGCTCAATTGGCAGAGCATCCGGCTGTTAACCGGAGGGTTGTGCGTTCGAGTCGCACCCGGGGAGTCCTGAAGTACCGAGAGAGCCCGGAAATGTGAGAGCGCCTCGAGGGCGCTCTCTGGAGCTCGTAGCAGGTCGGTTGGTCGATCGGCGCCCGCCCTAGGCTTCGAGGTATGCCGTGATGGGAGGGACGACACCGTGCCTCTCCATCGCGTCCGCAACCTCGGGGGGAGGCGACGCCATCATCGCGTTCATCGCATCGACGTCCGCGACGTCCGCGGTGATGGCGATGTTGTTGCTTCCGTCTGCGGCGACGTAGTCGATCACGTTCGACCCCGAAGCCGACTCGATGGCGGCCGCCCGCTCGGCCTTGCCTTCGAGCCAGCGGTTGACGTCGACGACGGCGTGGGTGGCGACGATCCGCGGCATCGTGGGACCTCCTTCTCGTTCGATCACAGGGCTGACGGCGCGAGACGACCCTACTACCTCGTCCGCCACCGGCGAGGACGGTCCCGACGTCGCCAATCGGGGCGTTCGTCTGGTGTCGCTAGTGCGCCGGTGGGCTCGGGTAGATGAACGTCGAGCGGATCGAGGCGCCGGCCGCCCGCACGGTGATCGTCCCCCGGATCCGCACGGCCTGCTTCACGGACGGGATGACGAAGCTGCACTCCGCTCGTCCGCGGTCGAACGAGCCCTTCGCGGTCACGTGCTTGCCGCCCGCGACGATCGAGCAGCGCACGGACCCGGCGCGGATGACCCCGAACGTGTCGGAGCGCCTGACGACGACGCCGACCGCGAACGGCTTCCCGCTGGTGGGGCGAAGCGGGATCCCAAACGGCACTCCGACCGCGAGATGCACCGGCGGCGCATGTACGAGCTTGTACGCGAAGAGCTTCCCGGAGAGCAGCCCGTTCGGCGCGATGTCGAGCGCCTCGATGTCCCCTTGGCGTTGCGTGCCCTCCGGCTCACCCCGGCCCACGATGTCCGCGGTCACGACGCTGAACCGGAACGATCCGGCGCTGTCCAGCTCCGTTCGATGGATCGAGAGCTGGAGCACGCCGTCCGCGTACTTCACGCTCGCGCGGTAGGGCGGATCGAGGGGCATCGCGTTGCCGTTCACCTCGCGGTCGATCTCGAGCGAGCCGTCGCTCGAGAGGTACGTGACGAAGACCTCGTCGGCCGAGTCGGGACGGCCGACCAGGTCGATGTCGACCCCGTAGAGCTTGTCCGGCGGAAGCGTGGTGTAGTTCGGCGTCGCGATCCGGAAGACGACGAAGCCGTCGGCGGCGTCGGACACCTCCACCCTGGTCACGTCCGGAGCGGCGTCTTCGTCGAAGCTCGGGTCCTCGAACGTCGCCTCGCCAGGCCCCACCCACGTCCCGCCTCCTGCCGGCGCGTAGTCGGTCGAGATCACCTGGACGAGGCCGACCGTCTGCGTCCTCGAAGCGATCGCGAGGATCCCGAACGAGCTCACGTTCGCAAGGTCCCCGCGATCGAGGGTCAGCGTCAGCACGCCGTTGGAGAAGGCGGCGCCGATCCCGGGCGCCGAGAAGGGGACGAGCTGCTCTCCGTCCCAGCGGCTCGCGGTTACCGAGCCGTCACCGCCGTACTCGACGACCAGCTCCGCCCCCGTCGAGCCGGTGGCGGAGTCCCGGTCGAGGTCGAAGCGGACGGCGATGCGCGCGTCCGTGGGCAGAGTCTGGAAATTCCGGATCGCGACCTTCACGGTCACGCTCGTCGTGGCGGCGTCCGACACCGTGACCGAGGTCACGTCGGGGGCGTCGTTCGCGTCACCCGAGCTATCCGTGTACGACGCGGCCGAGGCACTGGTCGCGAACACGAGGGCCAGGGAGACGAGAACGGCGAGCGGAGCGAGCCGCACGGCGGCTTCACGCGAGCGGTGCCCACGTGTCTCGGGGCGAAGAGCCGCCATCGACCCGGCGAGTCTAACGACCTCGGCCCTGCGGGCTGCGAAAATCGGCCACCGTGACAGGTCTCGTCGAGTCGGCAGCGCTGCAGCTCCGTGTCGCCAAGCGGCTCGCGTTGCGCCGTGATGCTCGACTCGGCGCGCGGATCGGGAGACTCGACGATCGGCTCGTGTTCGTCGTCGGTTCCCCCCGCTCCGGGACGACGTTCCTCGCCGGGGCAATCGGGTCGCTTCCCGGATTCGTCGACCTCGGGGAGGTCGCGCCCTTCAAGGCGACGGTGCCCGAGCTGGTCGCGTTGCCGCAAGACGATGCCGCCCGACGGATCCGGCGGATCCTCGGCGTCGCACGCCGCGTCGGTCTCGTCGGCGCAGTCCGCGCGGTCGAGCAGACGCCCGAGGCAGCGTATCTCGTGGACGACGTCCTTACCGCGTACCCCGATGCCCGTGTCGTCCACATCGTCCGCGACGGGCGCGACGTCGTCTGCTCTCTTCTCGAGCGCGGCTGGCTCAGCGAGGAGCGCGCCGGCAGGGACGACGCCGGCGTCGCGCACGGCGCGTACGCGCGCTTCTGGGTCGAGCCGATGCGCCGGTCCGAGTTCACGCAGGTGAGTGATGCGCGCCGCGCCGCGTGGGCCTGGCGCCGGTACGTGTCGGCCGCACGGAGCGCCGAGGGCGAGGTGTTCGAGCTCCGCTACGAATCGCTCGTCGCCGATCCGGGCGAGATCGGACGCCAGCTCGCCGGCTACCTCGGCGCCGCCTCCCCCGAGACGCTCGCGGCCGCGTTGGGTGACGCCCACGCCGGCTCGATCGGGCGCTACGAGCGCGACCTGACGAAGGAGCAGCTCGCGGATGTCCTCGCGGAGGCGGGAGACCTCCTGCGCGAGCTCGGCTACCTCGACGAGGTCTAGGTCAGCTCGGCCAGCGCCTGACGGACCTTCGCGAGATGGGCATGGAGCTCGGTCGTCTTCGCGAGGTCGGCATCCCCGAGGTCCCGCTTCAGCTTGCGTTCACGCAGGCGCAGGAGCAGCTCCCTCCCCGTTCGCTCGTCGATCGCCTCCTGGGCGGCGCGCGCGTCCAGCTCTGCCGCGAGAGCCGTCAGCTCGGGATCGTCACGGCCGGAGATGAGCGCGGCACGAAACCGACGGTTGACGTCCACGTCGAAGTGCTCCGGGGTCAGCTCGGCGAGAAACCGAACGAGAGACTGGTGCGCGACGCACGCCGAGAGCGCATCGCGCTCGAGGCGAGCACCTGCATCGAGGAGCCGCGGTGCGTCGGCCGCCGCGGCCGGCTTCGCCCCGCCCCGCGCCGGCGCGAGTCCCGAGACGGTCTCCTTCGGCAGGTCGAGGCGGTCCTGGAGGAGCCGCAGCGCCTCCTGACGCTCGGGCGAGTCCTCGGCCTTCGACAGGACCTCGCGCGCCCGCACGAACGCCTCCTGGCGGTCGGCTGCACGGTCGAGCTCCAGCCGCACGCGGTAGACGACGTAGCTCTCCGCCGTGAGCAGGCGCTCCTCGAACCCGTCCGGCGCATCCGCGGGATCCTGCCCGGGCGGCAGCGCAACGACACGCACGTCGAAGCCGCGTGCCGTGGCCAGCTCCATCCCCCGCAACGTCGCCTCCTGCCCGGCGGCGTCGGCGTCGAAGCAGAGGAAGAGCTTTCGCGTCACGTGGAGCTCGCGGAGCTGTCCCTCGGTGAGCGCGGTCCCCATCGACGCCACGACCGGTTCGAAGCCGGCCTGCCGCAGGGCGATGACGTCGGTGTTCCCCTCGACGATCGCTGCCCGGTCCTGCTTGGCGATCGCGCGCTGTGCGAGGTGCAGCCCGTACAGCACGGAGCCCTTGTGGAAGAGCTCGCCCTCGGGCGAGTTGACGTACTTCCCCACGAGCGGGTCGTCGTGTGCGAGCTTGCGCGCCTGGAACCCGACCACGCGGCCTCGCGAGTCGGAGAGCGGGAACATCAACCGCCGCGGGAAGTAGTCGCGGCCGCGCACGGTCGTCAGCCCGACGGTGCGCAGCTCGTCATCCGTGAATCCCTTCTCCCGGGCTTTCTCGGCAAGGCCACGGCCCGGCGCCAGCCCGAGCCGGAACTCGCGGACGACGGTCTCGCGCAGGCCCCGCTCCTCGAGGTACGCGCGGACGTCGGCTCCGCCGTCGCCCTCCCACAGGAGGCGCTCGAAGTACGACGCTGTCTGCTCGAGAAGCTGGTAGAGACGCTGACGCCGCTTCCGGCTGGCCTCGATCTGCGGCGACTGCTCCTCGTACTCGATCCGCACACGGAAGCGCTCGGCGAGCGACTCGACGGCGCCGACGAAATCGAGCCCCTCCGTGTCTCGGACGAAGGTGATCACGTCTCCGCTCTTTCCGCAGCCGAAACAGTAGTAGAGCTTCTTGACGGGATTGACGGAGAAGCTCGGCGTCCGCTCCTCGTGGAACGGGCAGCGCCCGGTGAAGCGATCTCCCGATGCCCGACGGAGCGGCGTGCGGGCCGAGACGACCTCGACCATGTCGGCGGCGGCGACGACCTCACGCACCGAGGAGTCCTTGATCATCGCCACGGAGTGAGACTACTCGGCGCCCACGTCGTACTCTCTGCGCGTGTCCGCATGCCCCAACTGCGGTCAGGAAAACCCGGACGGCTTCCGTCTGTGCGGGATGTGCGGCGCGTCGCTCGTCGCGGAGCCCTCCTCGGCACGCGAGGAGCGGAAGGTCGTCACGGTCGTCTTCTGCGATCTCGTCGGCTTCACCGCGCGCGCCGAGCGGCTCGATCCCGAGGATGTCCGCGGAGTTCTCCGGCCGTACCACGAGCGCGTGCGCGTGGAGCTCGAGCGTCGCGGCGGCACGGTCGAGAAGTTCATCGGCGACGCGGTGATGGCGCTCTTCGGCGCGCCGACCGCACACGAGGACGATCCCGAGCGGGCGGTGCGCGCCGCCCTCGCGATCCGCGACTTCGCGCTCGAGGAAGGGCTCGAGCTGCGCGTCGGAATCACGACCGGCGAGGCGCTCGTCTCCCTGGACGCCCGGCCCGAGGCAGGCGAGGGGATGGCCTCGGGAGACGTCGTCAACACCGCCGCCCGTCTTCAGAGCTCGGCGCCGGTCAACGGCGTGATCGTCGACGAGACGACTCAGCGCGCGACCCGGCACGCGATCGACTACCGCGAGGCCGAGCCTGTCGCAGCGAAAGGGAAGGCCGAGCCGATCGCGATCTGGGAGGCGACCGAAGCGCGATCCCGTTTCGGCTCGGAGGTCCTCGACCACATCGCCGGAGAGCTGATCGGCCGCGGCCGCGAGATCGAAGCGCTCTGGGCGGCTTTCGACCGCGTGCGGGACGAAGCCTCGCCCCAGCTCGTGACGCTGGTCGGCGTGCCAGGCATCGGCAAGAGCCGGTTGCTGTACGAGCTTTCCCGGCGGGTCGACGCCGAGACGGTGCTCACGACCTGGCGCCAAGGCCGATGTCTCGCCTACGGGGACGGAGTCAGCTTCTGGGCGTTGGCGGAGATCGTGAAGGCGCAGGCCGGTATCCACGAGGCCGACGACGAGGCGACGACCGCGGAGAAGCTGCGGCGCGCGGCAGAGGAAATCGTCGATCTGGAGGACGCCGACTGGGTGGCGTCCCGCCTGCGACCGCTCGCCGGGCTGGAGGACGAGTCCGAACTCGGCGGCGGACGCGGGACGGAGTCGTTTGCGGCGTGGCGCAAGTTCTTCGAGGAGCTCGCCGCACTGCGCCCCTTGATCCTCGTGTTCGAAGACCTGCAGTGGGCCGACGATGGCCTGCTCGACTTCGTCGACCAGCTCGTCGACTGGGTCACGGACGTCCCCCTGCTGGTCGTCTGTACGGCGCGCCCGGAGCTGCTCGCCCGCCGCCCGAGCTGGGGCGGCGGCAAGCTCAACGCGTCGACGATCGCGCTCGATCCGCTGTCCGACGCGGACACCGCGCGCCTGATGGCGGCGCTGCTGGAGCGCTCGGTACTTGCCGCCGACGTCCAGCAGACGCTCCTCGAGCACGCCGGAGGCAACCCGCTCTACGCCGAGCAGTTCGCGCAGCTGTACCTCGAACGAGGGTCCGCGGACGACCTCCCGCTCCCGGAGACGCTGCAGGGCATCATCAGCGCGCGGCTGGACGGTCTGCCTGCCGACGAGAAGTCGTTCCTCCATGCGGGCTCCGTCGTCGGAAAGGTCTTCTGGACCGGTGCGCTCGAGAACGGCGACGCCGACGCCGAGCAGGTCATGCACTCCCTGATCCGGAAGGGCTTCCTGCGCCGGCAGCGCCGGTCGTCGGTGGCGGGTGAGGTGGAGCTCGCCTTCGCGCACGCGCTCGTCCGCGACGTCGCATACGCGCAGCTCCCGAGGGCGGAGCGTGGCCGTCGGCACGAGGCGGTGGCGGACTGGCTCGTGTCTCTCGGCAGGAGCGAGGACCACGCCGAGATGGTCGCCTACCACCTGCGTTCGTCGCTCGAGCTCGCGGGAGTCTCTGGGACGGACACTGGGGAGCTCGCCGAGCGGACGCGACTCGCGCTCGTCGAAGCCGGCGACCGAGCGTTCGGCCTCAACGCCTTCGGCCCCGCCGCCGTGTACCACGCCGAGGCGCTCGAGCTCTGGCCCGTCGACGCACCAGGTCGAGCGCCGCTGCTGTTCAGGAGGGCTCACGCGCTCCACGTCCTGGGTGACGACGAACAAGAGACCGCGCTCGAAGAGGCACGTGATGCCCTCCTCGCGATCGGCGACGACGAGACCGCCGGTCAGGCGGAGGCGTTCCTCTCCCGTGCCGCGTGGTACCGCGGACACGGCGAGGAGGCGCGACGCCACATCGAGCGAGCCCAGGAGCTCGTCGCAAGCGCCGGCCCGACGGTTGCCAAGGCGCGCGTTCTCTGCCTCTCGGCCCGGCTCCTCATGCTCTCGAGCGAGCAGGAGGCGGCGCTCACGACGGGTCGCGAGGCTCTCGCCCTGGCGGACGACCTCGATCTCGACGAGCTCAGGATCCACGCACTCACGACGATCGGCTCCGCCAAGGTATGGCTCGACCAGACGGGCGACGAAGAGCTCGAGCGTGCACTCGAGCTCGCGAGAGCTGCCAACTCACCTCTGGCCGTCACCGTCCTCAACAACCTCGGCGTCCTGGCGGTGCAAGAAGGAGACATCGTGAAGTCGTTCGAGCTCAACAAGGCGACCCTCGAGCTCGCACAGCAGCTCGGCGACCGCGAGAACGTCCGCTTCTCCACGGCGAACTGCCTCTACGGCATGACGTTCCTCGGTCTCTGGGACGAGACGCTCGAAGAGGCCGACCGATTCATCGCCGAATGCGAGACGGCTCCTCACAACATGGAGACGGCCGCTCGCGAGATGCGAGCCCTCGTGCGGCTCGCCCGCGGAGACGTCGAGGGCGCACTCGAGGACCTGCACCGTGCCCTCGCGCTGGCGCGCGAGATGGGAGATCCGACGCGGCTGTTGCCGGCCCTCCTCGACCTCGCGCGAAACCTCGTGCTGCTCGACCGGCCCGAGGAGGCCCGTGTTTTCGTCACCGAGGGCTTGGCTGTCGCGCGAGCGAACCCCGCGGCCGCTGGATCGTTCTTGTGGTTGATCGCGAGCGGGGCCGCAAAGCTGGGATGTGCGCCGGACGTCGTCGAGATCCTCACGCAGGCGCCTGACGGACCGTGGAAGGAGGCGGCGCTTGCGGAGGCCAACGGCGAGCACACACGAGCTGCTGACATGTACCAGCGAACGGGCGCGTTGGCGCTCGTGGCGGAGACGCGTTTTGCATCTGCGGAGGCATTGTTCGGGGCCGGTCGCACGGCGGAGGGCCTCGGCGAGCTCGAGAAGGCGCTCGCGTTCTACCGCTCGGTCCGCGCGACGTTCTTCATCGAGCGCGGCGAGGCACTGCTCGAGACGGCTGCGACGGGATGAGCGCGACTCGCCGCGAACGGAAGATCGTCTCGGTCGTCTTCTGCGACCTGGTCGGCTTCACCGCGCGCTCGGAGTCGCTCGACCCCGAGGACGTCGAGGCGTTCCTCTCCCCCTACCACGAGCGCGTCCGCGTCGAGCTCGAGCGACACGGTGGCACGGTCGAGAAGTTCATCGGTGACGCGGTGATGGCGCTCTTCGGGGCGCCGGTCGCGCACGAGGACGATCCCGAGCGCGCTGTGCGTGCCTCGCTCGCGATTCGCGAGTGGGCGCTCGAGGCGGAGGACGTCCAAGTACGGATCGCGGTCACGACGGGCGAGGCGCTCGTCCGGCTCGACGCCCGGCCCGAGGCGGGCGAGGGCATGGCCTCGGGCGACGTGGTCAACACGGCCGCGCGCCTGCAGTCCGCGGCGCCCGTCAACGGAGTCCTCGTCGACGAGACGACGTATCGCGCGACCCGGCATGTCATCGAGTACGTCGACGCCACCTCGGTCGAGGCTAAGGGCAAGACCGAGCCGATTCCGGTCTGGGAGGCGCAGCGTGCGCTCTCGCGCTTCGGCGTCGACGTCGCCCACGAAGCGCGCGCCGCCCTCGTCGGCCGCGACCGCGAGCTCGCGGTCCTTCGCGATGCCTTCGAGCGCGCGCGCCACGAACGGACGCCGCAGCTCGTCACCCTCGTCGGCGTCCCGGGGCTCGGCAAGAGCCGCCTCGTCTTCGAGCTACAGCGGATCGTCGACGCCGACCCCGAGCTGATCACCTGGCGGCAGGGGCGCTGCCTTGCGTACGGTGACGGAGTCACGCTCTGGGCCCTCGGCGAGATCGTGAAGGCGCAGGCGGGCGTCCTCGAGCAGGACTCGCCTGACGAGGTGGCTGCGAAGCTCTCCCGGGCCGCGGCAGAGGTGCTGGAAGGCACCGGCGACGAGGCGTGGGTGCGCTCGCACCTGCTCGCCCTCGCCGGTCTCGGCGAAGAGACCGAGCTCGGCGGCGACCGCCGCGGCGAGGCGTTCGCCGCCTGGCGACGCTATCTCGAGGCGCTCGCCGACCACCGGCCGCTCGTGCTCGTCTTCGAGGACCTCCACTGGGCCGACGAGAGCCTGCTCGACTTCGTCGACGAGCTCGTCGACTGGGTCTCGGACGTGCCGCTCCTGGTCGTCGCAACCGCGCGGCCCGAGCTGCTCGAGCGCAGGCCGAACTGGGGCGGCGGCAAGCTGAACGCGACCACCCTCGCGCTCTCGCCGCTCTCCGACGAGCAGACGGCGGAGCTCATCGGCCGCCTTCTCTCCCGCCCGCTCCTCGCCGCCGAGTCCCAGCAGGCCCTCCTCGATCGCGCCGGCGGCAACCCGCTCTACGCCGAGCAGTTCGTCGACCTCTATCTCGAGCAGGGAACGAGCGACGAGCTCCCGCTCCCGGAGACGTTGCAGGGAATCATCGCCGCGCGGCTGGACGCGCTTCCGAGCATCGAGAAGACCTTGCTTCAGGACGCAGCGGTCATCGGCAAGGTGTTCTGGACCGAGGCACTCGGGAGAGAGGACGTCGCGTCGTCGCTCCACGCGCTCGAGCGGAAGGGCTTCGTCCGCCGGCAGCGCCGCTCCTCCCTCGAGGGATCGGCCGAGCTCGCGTTCGCGCACGCCCTCGTCCGCGACGTCGCCTACGGGCAGATCGCCCGCGCCGAGCGAGCGTCGAAGCACCGTCGGGTCGCCGAGTGGATCGAGTCGCTCGGCCGCCCGGAGGACCACGCTGAGATGCTCGCGTATCACTGGAGCTCCGCGCTCGAGCTCGTGCGAGCGTCGGGCGGCGAGGACGACCTCCTCGCGGAGAGGACACGACGCGCCCTCCGCGACGCCGGCGACCGGGCCTTCTCGCTCAACAGCTTCGCGGTCGCGGCGTCGCAGTACGAGGAGGCACTCGAGCTGTGGCCCGAAGACGCGGAACGACCGCGGCTGCTCTTCCAGCGCGCACATGCACTCGTGAACGCCGCCGACGAGCGCCGGATCGCGACGCTCTCCGAAGCACGCGACGCGCTCCTCGCAGTCGGCGATCGAGCCGGCTCGGCAGAGGCGGAGTCACTCCTCGCGCAGGTTGCGTGGTACCGAGGAGAGCACGACGAGGTCTCGGCGCACCTCCGCGCTGCCGAGGAGCTCATCGAGGGCGCTGCACCCTCCGTGGAGGTCGCGCGTGTTCTCGCGATCAGTGGGCGGTACCGGTCGCTTGGGGGTCAACATGGCGCGGGCCTCAAACTGGCACGAGAAGCTCTCACGCTCGCGGAGCGGTACGACCTCGACGAGCTGCGCGCCCATGCTCTCATCACGATCGGAACGGCGCGCGACGGGATGGGTGAGGAGGAGGGAGTCCGCGACCTCGAGCAGGCGCTCGAGATCGCCCGAGCCTCGAACTCGCCGCTCGCCTCGACCGCGTTGAACAACCTCGCGGTCCTGGCCGCACCGAACGACGTCTGGCGCGAGATGGAGCTCATGGAGGAGTCGCGGCGCGTCGCGGAGCGCATGGGTGACTGGGACTCGGTGCGATTCATGGATGGGAACCTGATCTGGTGCCGATGGTCGACCGGCAACTGGGACGAGGCGCTGGCCTCTGCGAGCGCCTTCATCGCCGAGTGCGAGGCCGGTTCCCCGAATTACCAAGAGGAGGCGATGCGGAACGTGCGAGCGGACATCCTCCTCGCACGGGGACACGTCGAAGAGTCGTTGGCGGACGGCCGCGTCGCGATGGAGCAGGCCCGGCGCGCGAACGACCCGCAGGCACGGCTTCCGGCTGTCGGACTCGGCGCACTGCGCTACGTCTGGCTCGGGCGGCTGGACGAGGCGCAGACCCTCGCCGACGAGTTCGTCGCCGGCGTGCAGGCACTCGAGGACGCGCCGATGTTCGTCGCCATCCTCACCCGTGCTGCGCAGACGCTCGGCATCGCTGGTGAGCTGCGGCCGCTCGCCGAGCGTCTGCGACCGAGCCTCATTAGGGACGCAGCCCTTGCCGAGCTCAGCGGCGACTTCGTAGCGGCGGGAGACACGATGGAAAGGCTCGGAATGCTTCCGGTGGCGGCCGAGGACCGATTCGTGGCAGCGGAACGGCTCATCGCAGCGGGACGCCAGGCGGAAGGCGCTGCACAGCTCGAGCTGGCGCTCGCCTTCTTCCGGTCGGTCGGCGGGACGTTCTTCGTTCGCAGGGGGGAGCCGCTCCTCGCCGGCTCGACTCAGAGCGAGTCGGCGTAGTCGAGCGCGAAGCGGTCGGTCATGCCGGCGACGTAGTCCGTCACGCGGGTCGCAAAGTCGTCGCCCCCGGCGGGCACGCGCTCCGGCTCATCGACGAGAGCGTCGAAGATGCGGCGCACCGCGTCGTGTGCGCGCGCGTGCTCGGGCTCGACCTGCGGCCCGAGGTAGACGCGCTCGAACATAAAGGCGCGCAGGGAGAGCATCGCCTCGCCGACCTCCGGCGACTGCCGGATGTCGCCCGCCCCCTCGGACGTCTCGACGATGTCGTGGACGAGCGTGTCGATGCGGGCGGACCCGGTCGGCCCGAGCACGGCGATCTCCTCGTGTGGCAGGTCAGCTTCCTCGAGGAGCCCATACCGCATCGCATCGTCGATGTCGTGGTTGATGTACGCCACGCGGTCGACCAGGCGCACGATCTTCCCCTCGAGCGTCTCCGGCTCGCGCTCGCCCGTGTGCGTGAGGATGCCGTCGCACACCTCGTGGGTCAGGTTGAGGGAGCGCGCGATGCGGAACGACTGCTCGTTGTGGCGGAAGCGACGCTCGAACCGCTCGCGGAGCGCCTCGTCGAGCGCGTCCTCGCCCGCGTGGCCGAACGGCGTGTGCCCCGTGTCGTGCCCGAGGCCGATCGCCTCGACGAGGTCCTCGTTCAGCCGCAGCGCGCGCGCCACCACCCGCGAGATCGCGGTCGTCTCGAGCGTGTGGGTCATCCGCGTGCGGAAGTGGTCGCCGTCCGGGTCGATGAAGACCTGCGTCTTCCCCTTCAGACGGCGAAAAGGCTTCGAGTGGACGAGCCGGTCGCGGTCGCGCTGAAATGGCGTGCGCACACCGCACTCATCCTCAGGCAGCGCTCGTCCGCGCGTCTC
>DASSQE010000137.1:0-6649 GCA_035702645.1 Gaiellaceae bacterium | reverse complement strand
CAGGAGAGCGATCTCGCCGAAGTAGTCGCCCGCCTCCAACTCTGAGAACTGGCGTCCGTCCTCTGACACGTCGAGCGTCCCTTCGGCGACGAGGTAGAAGCGGTCCCCCTCGTCGCCCTGCCGCACGATCACCGACCCTGGTTCGAGGCGGAGCGGGGTGAGACGCGTCGCCACGTGCTCGAGTGTCGTCCCCGGAAGCGGAGCGAAGATCGGCGTCGAGGCGAGAAGCGAGAGTTCGGCCCCTCCCGGCGGAGTCGCGAGTGCGTCGATCCGGATGAGCGGGGGGCCGAGGAGGGCGACGAGCAGGGGCAGCGAGGCGCCCGCGATGATGATCGCCGTGCGGGCTCCGAGCTGGTTGACGAGCGGCACTGCGATCAGGCCGCCGATGCCGACCGTGAGCACCCAGAGCATCTGAATGACGCCGAAGACCCGCGCGAGGACGTGCTCGGGCACCGCGCGTTGGATGAGCGTGAAGGCTGCGACGTCCGCGATCGAGCTGCCGATGCCGACGACGAAGAGCAGTGCCATTGCGAGAGCCGGTTCCGGCTTGATTCCGATGAGCACGAGTGGGACTCCCCAGAGGACGACCCCGACGACGAAGGGCGGTGCGAGCCTCCGGAGCCCGGTGAGCGAGAGCGCGATGAACGAGCCGACGAGGGCGCCGACTCCGAACGCCGAGTTGAGGTAGCCGACGCCGGAGTTCCCCATGCCGAGGACGCTGATCGCCATCACGACCACCAGTACGACGAAGATCCCGCCCACGAGCGTCTGCGCGGAGAACAGCCCGATGACGATGCGCAGGCGTGAATCTCCCACCACCGTCCGGAAGCCGACGAGCGTCTCGGAGAAGATGTTCGACCGCTCGGATCTCGTGGTCACCTGTTCCGTCAGCTTGATTCGGCTGATGAAGAGCGCGCCCAGGGCGAACCCCCCGGCCGTGAGGAGGAAGACGACCCACGTGCTGGTGACCGCGAGCAGGATCCCGGCGATCGCAGGACCGCAGAAGAAGCCGAGGCTCTCGATCGTGCTCGCGACCGCGTTCGCCGCGGTCAGCTCTGTCGGCGACTGGGCCGCGGAGGGTGTCGTCGCCGCCATCGCGGGACGGAACGGTGTCCCGACGAGCATCGCGAGCGCCGCGAGCACGTAGATGACCGCCGGGGGGACGCCGAAGAGCACGCCGAGCCCCGCCGCCGTGATGATCGTCGCCCGGACCAGGTTCGACGTCAGCATCACGACGGTCCGCCGGTAGCGATCGGCGAGCGAGCCCGCGAACGGCGCGACGAAGGCCGCCGGCAGCATGCGGATGAGCACGAGCACTCCGACCGCGCTCGCGCCCCCCTTTTCGTAGGCGAAGACGTTCACGGCCACGAGGTAGGCCCAGTGGCCGATGATCGACGACGCCCACCCGAGCTCGAGCCAGCGGAGGTTGGGATTCCTGAAGACGTCGCGGAAGGCTCGGGCCGAATCCCCCAGCCGTCGTGACATGGTGCGCACGCCGGGAGCATCTCACGGCGCTCCCGCAGATTGAAGGGGAAGGTGAGGGAAGATTTCCGGGTGCTGTACCGTCTTGTCGGCAAGAGCTGCGCGAGACGCTCGCGCCCCAACAAGGAGGAAGCATGTCCGACGAGGCGACACGCCCAGACGAGAGTGAAGTCGAGGCTCACGGAAGCCACGATCCGCTCGGCCCAGAGCCCACCGGCCCGGAGCCCCTCGCCACGGAGGAGCCGGACGTCGAGGCTCATGGAAGCCACGATCCGCTCGGCCCCGAGACCCTCGGCCCGGAGCCCCTCGCCAACGATTCCGAGGAGCCGGACGTCGAGGCGCACGCGTTCGAGACCCTCGGCCCCGAGACCCTCGGCCCCGAGACCCTCTAGGGCGTAGCTTCAGGACAAGGGCCCGGGCGCGATGTACAGGCGCCCGGGCCTTTTCTATGGACCGGTCTGCCCGCCCAGCGTGGCAGCGAGGTCGCCGAGGAGCCGCAGGCCGGCCTCGCGACGATGACCTTCGAGGGCGTCGACGGATGCCGCGAGCGCCGAGACCACGCCGAGCTCGACGTCCTCGTCGGCGAGCAGGCGTTGTGCGTGGCGGGCCTTGAGCAGAAGGTCGACGGCGATCGCGGCCTGGTTCGCGAACAGGCCGAGGAGCTCCATCTCCTGCAGGCTGAAGAGCGAGCGCTCCGGCCGGTCGAGCACTTCGAGCACGCCGAGCGCGGCCTCGTCGTGGAGCAGCGGCGCCGCCATGAGGCCGCTGGGGACGTACCCGGTGTCCTCGGCGACGTCGCCTGCGAAGCGGGGGTCCGTGCGGACGTCCTCGAGAACGAGCGGCGTGCGCGTGGCGAGAACCCAGCCCGCAATGCCCTTGCCGGCCGGAAAGCGCATGCCCAGCAAGTCCTCTTCGCCCTCGCCCACGACGGCGGCGAAGACGAGCTCCTCGGACTCCTCGTCGAGGAGGAGGATGGACGAGGCACGCGCGCCGAAGATCGCACGGGCCACCTCGACGATCGCGCTCAGGAGTGAGCCGAACGACTCCTCCGATCCGACGACCCCTGCCGCGACCGCCGCCTGCAGCTCGCCTTTCTCTGTCATGTGTCACCCCCCACGTTCGTCGCCGTCAGGTAGAGAACGCTCTTGAGCTGGAACGGCGTCAGCTCGGGGTGCTTCGCGAGGACGAGCGCGCAGATTCCCGTCATGTGCGGCGTCGCGAAGCTGTTCCCCGAGACCTTGACCGACTTGCCGCCGAGCCATGCGACCTCGACGTTCACCCCGCGTCCGAAGAACTCGACCGGCGGAGACGGGTTGTAGAAGAACGTCAGCGGCTCGGGCTCCTCGTGGCTGCCCACCGAGATGACGGACGAGAAACGCCACGGGTAGCTCTCGACCGGCATGTTGTGCGCGGAGGCGACGAGCACGGTGCGGCGGAAGTACGCGCTGTCGGCGAGCTCGTGGAGGACGCCCGCAAACGGCTTCTTCGTCGTCGAGAGGCTCATGTTGATCAGGTCGAAGCCCTGCTCGACGGCGTAGCGGAGTCCTGCGAGGAGGACGCCGCCGCTTCCGGTCCACCCCGCACCGAGGACGCGTACGCTCGAGATGCTGCAGGCCGGAGCGAGCGAGCGGACGATGCCGGCGCACGCCGTCCCGTGCCCGCATAGGTCGCCCTCGGTGTCCTCCTCGACGACGGTGTTCTCGTCCTCGTCGAGGGAGATCGTCACCGCGCTCTCGAGCCCGCCGACGAGCGGGTGCTCGTGCTCGATCCCCGAGTCGAGGATGCACACGCGGACGCCTTCCCCACTCGCTCCTCCCCACGCCCACTCGCGGGTGACACGCTCCGGCCACTCGACCGGCAGCGCGATCCGCTCGACCGCGTCCTTCGGAAGGCTCCAGGCGGGAAGCGACTCGCCGGCGTGCGCAGAGACGTCGGTCACGCGCGGGATGCTAGTGCGCGCCGGCTCAGCTCTCGGCGAGACGCCGCTCGAGTTCGGAGCGAAGGCGGCGGTCGGGCTCGTAGCCTTCGCTGGCGAGCGCGGCCTCGAGGTCTGAGACGAGGGCCTTGCGGAATGCCGCATCCGCCTCGGCACGCTCGACGATCTCGTCGAACGAGCGCCGCGCAGCCGGAAGCTCGTGCGCGGCGCTCACCCAGCCGATGGGGGCAGGTCGGAGCACGCGCAGGAGCTCTCCGAGGCGTTCTTCGTCGTAGTCGTAGTTGCGGCTCATCTACTCCCTAGACCCCGCAGAGGGGTCGCTTCTTCCCTCGAGCTCCACGCGCAACTTTCCGAGGCAGCGGGCGATGCGGCTCGCGATCGTGCCGGACGGGATGTCGAGCTCGGAGGAGATGGTGCGGTAGCTCTGGTCCTGCGCGAAGAAGCGGTCGAGCATGTCCTGGCAGGTGTCGGAGAGGTTGTGGAGCGCCTCGCGCACTGCGAACGCCTCGTCGATTTCGTCCAGCCGAGCCTCGCGATCGACGGAGATCGGCTCGGCCTCCGGCTGCTCCCGCGCTCCGGAGGCGAGCGTGTCGAGGCACAGGCGGCGCGTGAGCTGCGCGATCCAGGGGCGCAGCGCGCTCTCGTTCCTGAGCGTGTGGAGGTTCGTGTAGACGCGGGTGAAGACGTCCTGGAAGACGTCCTCGGCGTCCTCGGCGCGGAGGCGAAAGCCACGGAGGCAGATCGTGCTCACGTACCGCGAGAAGCGGTCGACGAGAGCGTTCCAGGCCTCCGCATCTCCCGCCTTGCAGCGCCGGACGAGCTCGGCGTCCGAGAGCGAGTCGAGCCTCGTCATAGTCACTCCCTCAGCGCACCGACCCGAGGGCCCTCGCCGCCGACTCGGCGGCGATGCGCTCGCAGTCGCGCACCCGGCGGAGACGCGGGTCGTCGTCCGTGACACCGAGGTTGATCTCGACGAGATGCGCAGCCGCTCGCGCGGCGCCGGCGGCGAGCGCCGCCGCCGAGGCGGCGTCCGCGCGGTGCGTCCCGTCGCCCCGCTCCCCCGCGAGTGCGGCCAGCGCCGCAGTGTCCGCCGCCAGCTCGGCGATCTCGAGTGGGACCGCAGCCGCCCGCTCGAGCTTCTGCGCGAGCGCGAAGTTGCGACGCTCGGCATCGCCTCCGTCTGCGCCCCGAAGGGCGGAGGCGGCATCCTGCCACGCCTCGGCGTCGGTCCGGGCCAGCGGACCGACGTGCTCGAGGATCGCCAGCGCCTGGGCCGCGATCCCCCCTGCCTCCTCCCACGACTCGCTCGACGCGCGAGCGACCATGGCGACCAGTCCTGCGGAGACGGCCACCGTCAGAGCAGCGGCCGATCCGCCGCCGGGCGCCTCCCCGTCGGCGAGCCGCTCGAGGAACTGGTCGATCCGGAGCTCGAGGTAGTTCTCCGTGCTCAAAGCAGGACGAGTCTACGGCTCAACGTGCGGGCGTTCACGGCCTCCGGTGCGGCTTGGAGCGCGCTCCTAGACTTGGGCACGATGCCGCTGTACCTCACCGAGCACGACGTCGCGGAGCTGCTCTCACCCGAAGACGCCGTCGAAGCGGTCGAGGGGTGCTTTCGGCGGATGGCTGCGGGCGAGGTCGAGATTGCGCCGCGCCGCCGGCTCCGGCTCCCCGCGGGCTCGCTTGCGGACATGGCCGCGAGCGATCTCGGTCTCGGTCTCGCGGGCGGGAAGCTCTACGCGGCGTCGGCCGAGGGCTCGACCTTCGTCGTGTGCCTCTTCGACGCGACGAGCACAGAGCTCCTTGCGGTGATCGAGGCCGATCAGCTGGGGCGTCTGCGAACCGGAGCCGCGAGCGGCGTCGCTGCCCGGCATCTCGCCAGGGACGACGCCAGAACGCTCGGTGTCATCGGCTGTGGTGCGCAGGCGGAGACGCAGGTCGCATGTGTTCGGGCGGCCGTCGGCTCGATCGAGCGGGTGGTGGCGTACTGCCGGACGCCGGAGCGGCTGGAGGAGTTCTGCCGCCGGGTCGGCGCCGAGCCGGGCGAGAGCCACCGTGACGCAGGCGGCCAGGACGTCGTCGTGACGATCACCTCCTCGCGCGACCCCGTTCTCCGCGGGGAGTGGCTCCAGCCGGGAGCGCTCGTCGTCGCGGCGGGCGCGAACGTGGTCAGTCGCCGGGAGCTCGACAACACGGTGCTCGAGCGGGCGCGGTTCGTGTGCTGCGATCTGCTCGAGGACGCCAAGCTCGAGTCGGGCGACCTCGTCGAGCCCGTCGCCGCGGGCGTGCTCGACTGGCTCGAGGTGCACGAGCTGCACGAGGTCGTCTCCGGCGAGGTCGCGGGCCGTCAGTCGCAGGACGACATCGTCGTGTTCAAGTCGAACGGGATCGCCGCCTGGGACGTCGCGATCGGCGCCGCTGCGCTCGAACGCGCGCGCGAGCGGGGAGTGGGGACGGACGTCTAGGTCGGCGAGCTCGCTTCGAGCGACGTGCGCGCCGTTTCCCGGGCGTCGCTGGAGATTGCCTTGATGATCTCCGGTCGGTCGAGCAGGCGCATCTGCTGCTCGGTCGATAGTCGGTTCTGGACGTATCGGTCCTGGAGGATCTCTTCGAGCGCGCGCCCGCGATGGTGCTCGCGGACGACGTACATCTCCACCCGTTCCTCGGAGGAGCTTCGCTGGAAGAGGAACGAGAAGAGGTTCTTGAACACCGCCACCTGGCGCGATTGTATCCCTGGCACATGAGACGGAGCTCACGTGAAGGGCGGTACGCCGAGCGCGCGCTCGTCGGTGTCGACGACGCGGGTGAGGAGGAGCGGATCGTCATCTGGATCGAGCGCCGGCCGGGCGCGGTGTGGGTCGTGGGGCGCGCGGTCAACCCGCAGTTGCGGGAGTCGGACGAGTCGCGGCCCGAGGACGTCGTCTTCGAAGGCTTCGAGCTCGAGGACGCGCTCGACCGGGCGAACGAGGCGCTGGAGGACGACGTCAGCGTGCTCGAGGCCGACGGCCTTCCGGCGGACGCGAAGCCGTTCACGCGGAAGGAGATCCTGCCCCTCCTCGAGCGCTGGTTCTTCAACCGCTGACGCCGCTCGCGGCAGGATGCGTCGCGCTCGTCGCGAGTCCGTACCACAGGTACTGTCCTCGCTCCTCGCGCTCGCCTCCTTTGCGAGCGACGCCCCGAGCGACGTCAGCGATCTCCTTCGATCTTCTCGGCGGTTGTCCATCTCCGCTCGAT
>DASSQE010000136.1:0-24823 GCA_035702645.1 Gaiellaceae bacterium | reverse complement strand
TCATCGCCGGTCTCGACCGGAACGACTCCACGACGGTCGCGCTGACGGAGCCCGTCCACGTTCCCCAGGAAGAGCGACTCGACGGCCTACGGATCGGCGTGCCGAGGGAGCTCGCGTCGCTCGAAGCGATCGAGCCGGGGGTGAGGGCCGCGTTCGAGAACACGCTCGAGCTGGCGCGGGGGCTCGGAGCCTCGATCGGTGAGTGCGACCTCCCGATCTCGTACCGCTATGGGATGGCCTGCTACTACCTCATCGCTCCCGCGGAGGCGTCGTCCAACCTTGCCCGCTACGACGGCGTCCGCTACGGGCCGCGCACCGAGGCCGCGACCTATGACGAGATGGTCGAGCGGACGCGGGACGACGGCTTCGGGCCGGAGCCGAAGCGGCGCATCATGCTCGGCACGTATGCGCTCTCCGCCGGCTACTACGACGCGTTCTACGGGCAGGCGCAGAAGGTGCGCACGCTCCTCATCCGCGAGCATCGGGAGGCGCTCGAGAGCTTCGACGTGATCGCGACCCCGACGTCGCCGACCGTCGCCTTCCCGATCGGCGACAAGGCGGCCGACCCGCTCGCGATGTACGCCTGCGACCTGCTGACGATCCCGTCCTGCCTCGCCGGCCTGCCCGGGCTCTCGATCCCGTGCGGGCTCTCCGACGGGCTGCCGGTCGGCCTGCAGCTCCTGGGCCCGCAGTTCGGAGAGAACACGCTCTTCCGCGCCGGCCACGCGCTCGAGCGCGCGCTCGGCTTCGACCCCGTCCCGGAGCGTCTGCGATGAGCACCGCCTGGGAACCCGTGATCGGGCTCGAGATCCACGTCCACCTGAAGACGCGGA
The DNA here is from genome assembly GCA_035702645.1 of Gaiellaceae bacterium. Classification (GTDB taxonomy): domain Bacteria; phylum Actinomycetota; class Thermoleophilia; order Gaiellales; family Gaiellaceae; genus GMQP-bins7. The sequence continues at coordinate 23,990 of DASSQE010000136.1, read as the reverse complement.
CGAAGATGTTCTGCCGCTGTCCGGTCGGGTTCGGGGCCGGCGAGAACACGCAGACGTGTCCGGTATGCCTCGGCTTCCCAGGCGCGCTGCCGGTGGTCAATCGCGTCGCGGTCGAGTGGACGATCGTGCTCGGGCTCGCGCTCGGCTGCGAGATCGCGGAGCCGGCGGTGTTCTCGCGCAAGCACTACCCCTACCCGGACCTGCCCAAGGGCTATCAGATTTCCCAGTACGACCTACCTTCTTGCATAAACGGCAAGGTGCTACTACCGACTACAAACGGCGACCGTACGATCGGGATCGTCCGGGCGCATCTCGAGGAGGACGCGGCGAAGACGGTTCACGTCGGCGGGCGCACCGGGCGCATCGGCGGCGCCGACTACTCGCTCGTCGACTTCAATCGCGGCGGCACGCCGCTCGTCGAGATCGTCACCGCGCCCGACATCCGCTCGGCCGACGAGGCGAAGCGTTTCCTCCAGCTCCTGCGCCAGACGATCGTCGAGCTCGGCATCTCCGACGCGGAGATGGAGAAAGGTGCCTTGCGCGCGGACGCCAATGTCTCCGTGCGACCGGAGGGCTCCGACGAGCTGCGGACGCGCACCGAGCTCAAGAACATGAACTCGTTCAACTTCATCGCTCGCGGGATCGAGGCGGAGGTCGAGCGGCAAATCGGGGTCTGGGAGTCGGGCGGAGAGGTTCGGCAGGAGACGTACGACTTCGACGCCGCGACGGGCATGCTCACCGCGCGCCGAGCGAAGGAGGAGGCGGACGACTACCGCTACTTCCCGGAGCCGGACCTCGTCCCGATCGAGCCGCCGGCCGAGCTGGTCGAACACCTGCATGCGCAGCTCCCCGAGTCGCCCGCAGCGCGCATCGCACGGATCGGCGCGGCGCTCGACGTCGATCGAGCCACGGTGCTCGTCACGGGTGGGCTCGACCGCCTCTGGCAAGCCACGGTCGACGCCGGCGCCGACGCTATAGCGGCGGCAAACGTGGTCTCCAACGCGCTCGTCGGCGCCGGCGTGCGTCCCGAGGACGTGTCGGCGGCGGAGCTCGCGAAGCTCGTCCAGGCGCGCGACCGGATCCCGCGCGCGTCGTTCGACCAGGCGATCTCGAAGCTCGGGGAGCCAGACTTCTCCGCCGATCCGTACCTGGCCGAGGAAGCGGTGTCGGACGCGGGCGAACTGGAGCCGCTCGTCGACGCCGTCTTGGCGGCCAATCCCGGTCAGGTCGACGCGTACCGAGGCGGCAAGGACGGCCTTCTCGGCTTCTTCGTCGGCCAGGTGATGAAGGAGACGCAGGGGAAGGCGAACCCGCGGGTCGTCAGCGAGCTGGTTCGCGACAAGCTCGGCTGAAGCCCACTGCCGCTCGGGCTTCCACGGCAGCCCGAAGGGGCGGCTGCAGCCGCCCCTTCGAGAGGAAGCCCGAGCTCCTGTGCCTACGGCGCCGCGGGGTGCGGAGCCGCGAGGTACGGGAACGTGCTCGGCAGCGCGACGTCGTTCGAGCCGACGCAGTCGGTCGTCACGAAGCCCTCGGTGACGAGGGAGAGCTCCGCGTCGATGACGTCGTCCAACGGCTTGCGGCCGTTGAGGAAGCCGGCCGGGCTGGAGACGTCCACGGTCAGGATGTCCGGCAGGAGGACGCTCGCGAGCGAGGCGATCTTCCCGGCGTCGTCGGACGGGTCGTCCGTGCCGCCGAGGCCCGTTGCCGGGTCGTTCAGGCTGAAGAGGAACTTCAGCGTGTCGACGACCTCGCCGTTCCACATGGAGACGTCCGTGGCGGGCGTGCCGTGGTTGAACGTGGTCTTGCCCGACGGCTTGCCGTCGGCGACGCGATCCGGCGGGAACGGGTTGTTCGGGATGAACACCGTGTTGATCGCCGGGCGGCCCATGCGGTCGATCTGGTGGCTGCCCACGTCCGTCGTCGCCCAGACGCCGATCTTCGAGTCGCCACCCGCCTCGAGCAGCGAGCTCGGAAGCTCGAGGGCGATCGCCGAGACGTTCTGGCCCTTGAACGTGTCGTTCTGCGGGTGGCTCGTGGGGGAGCCGCAACCGACGAACGACTGACCGCCGAGATCGAGGATGTTCAGGAACCCGAGCAGGTTGAAGAAGAACGGGTCGTCGCGGCGGCCGGCGAAGGCCCTGATGCCCATCGGGCCTTTGTCGACGACGGCCGACTGGCCGAAGCCCGTCGTGTGTCCGGTGAACGCGAGTCCGTGCCCGTGGCGCCGCTTGATCTTCACGGTCATGCGCTGCGACCCGTCCTGCTGCGCCTTGCCGAACGTGATCACGATGTCCGTGTCGGCCAACGCATCGCCGTTCGCGTCGACCCGGAAGTGGTAGGTGACGTTCGGGTTGCCTGCGACCTGCGGAACCGTCGTCCCGAAAGGCCGGTCCGGCCCGGGCGGGTTCGCGAGATCCGCGGTCGTGAGCCCGTTGACGTCCATGATCAGGACGGTCTTCGAGCGGCTCGACGGCGACCTGAACGCGTAGATGTCGGTGAGGTCGGTGCCGATCCCGTCGCCGCCCGGAGGCGGCGTCAGGCCCGGTGCATCGAGGTGGTCGGCGGCGCGCGCCGCCGTGGGCGCGGCGTGCCGGCTGACGAACGTGACGAGCACCATCGCGCCGATCGCGGCCACGAACGCCGCGAGCACGAGTGCCCTCCTGTTCACGAGCCTCCCTGCAGTCATCCGTCTGTCTCCCTTCGTCTCCGGATTGCCTCTGGGACGGCCCTTGTTCGGCTCCCGACCGGGTCCGGTTCGAACCGTCTCCGGGTGGCGGGCGAATGGGGTGCGTCGGCGAAGACAGGAGGAGGCGGATGCGGAGACGCGTGGTGTTCGGGCTCGCGGCGGCGGGAATCACCGCTGCGTTCCTCCTTCTCGGAGGGGTCTTCTCGACGCCGCGTGCGCCGGACCCGGTCGAGGAGGCGATCGCCGCTGCCCGCACCAACGCGCAGCGCCAGGACGCGCTCAGCCGCCTTCTCGTCGGGCTCTCGAGCGGCGACACCGCGGGCTACGTGAGGAAGCTCGAACGACGCGTCCGGCTCGACCCCGAGAACGCGGACGCGCTCACGCTCCTCGGCCTCTCCTACCAGCAACGCGGGCGTGAGACGGGCGATCCGAGCTTCTACTCGCTCTCTGCCCGTGCGCTTCGGCGGGCGGCCCGCGCCGGAGGGCAGATGTCGGTGATCGTCCAGGGCGAGGCGTCGCTCGCGAACACGAGGCACCGCTTCCGGGCCGGGCTCCGGCTCGCGCGCGCGGCGATCCGGCTCGACCCGGACAACGGGTCCGCGCTCGGCGCGCTGGGTGACGCCCTGCTCAACCTCGGCCGGTATCCGGCCGCGTTTCGCGCCTACGATCGAATGACGCTGCTCACGCCCGGCATCGCCTCGTACACGCGGGTGGCGGCTGCGCGCGAATTGCTCGGCCGACCAGGCGCGGCGGCTCGGGCGGACGCGGCGGCGCTCCAGATCGACACGACCGTTCCCGAGAACGTCGCCTGGACGATGACGCAGCTCGGCAACACGGCCTTCAACCAGGGCCGGCTGGCGGCCGCCGGCAAGGCGTACAGGGCTGCGCTCGACCGCTACCCGGGCTACGTCCACGCCGAAGCCGGGCTGGCGCGCGTGGAGGCGTCGGAGGGCCGGTATCGACCGGCCGTGGCGCGCCTGCGGCGCGCGGTCGACGTGCTGCCGATCCCCGCCTACGTGATCATGCTCGGCGACATTCTCCGGCTCGAGGGCCGCGCTGCCGAGGCGCGGCAGGAGTACGCGCTCGTCGCGGCGATCGAGCGACTGTTCGCCGCGAACGGCGTCCGTACCGAGCTCCAGACAGCGGTGTTCGACCTCGACCACGGCCGGAACGTGCAGAGTGCGCTCCGGCGCGCGCGCATCGCCTACGCGTCAGCTCCTGGGATCTACGCCGACGACGCGCTCGCGTGGGGGCTCTACCGGACGGGGCGCTGCGAGGCCGCCCGGGCGCACTCGATTCGGGCGCTCAGGCTCGGAACCCGGGACGCGCTCCTCATGTTCCACCGCGCGATGATCGAGCGCTGCCTGGGCAACCCCTCGGCGACGCGCTGGTTCAGGAAGGCGCTCGCGACCAACCCGCACTTCTCGTTCCTCTGGGTGCCGGTGGCGAGGCGCATGCTCGCCCACTCCTGAGCCGACCGGCGCATACGGATTTTCCCCGGAGGCGTCGGTCCCGGCCGATCAGCATGCTCTCGCCGTGCGGATCAGCCTGCTCGCGCTCGTCACCGCGCTCGCCGTCGTCACCGCGGGGTGTGGCGGCGGCTCGTCGATCTCCTCGACGACGTCCACGAGCACGACGACGACCGAGGCGAGCGGTCCGACGACGATCCGGATCACGGTCGAGAACGGCGTCGCGAAGGGCGGAATCGTCCGCGCGAGCGTGACGGAGGGCGACGTCGTCCTCGTTGTGACCTCCGACGTCGCGGACGAGATCCACCTCCACGGGTACGACCTCTCGACCGAGGTCGCGGCCGGCGGCACCGCGCGGCTGCCGTTCACGGCGACGATCCCCGGACGCTTCGAGGTCGAGCTCGAGAGCCGCTCGACGCAGATCGCGGACCTGACCGTCGAGCCGTGATCTTCCTCGCGCACGGCATCGGCGGGATCCGCGACCTGCCGATCCCGGAGTCGTACTTCTTCGTCGCCGCGGCCGCGGTGCTCGTCGTCTCGTTCGTGCTGCTCGTCGGGTTGTGGAGGCGGCCGCAGCTCGAACGGCGAGCTGCCGGGAGTGTCCTCCCGAGCCCAGTCTCGGCGGTGGTTCTCTCGCGGGCGCTACGCGTCGTCGTCCAGACACTCTCGGTCGTCGTCTTCGTCGTCGTGCTCGTGTCGGCCGCCTTCGGGACGACGATCGAGCTCTCGAACCTGGCGCCGACATTCGTGTACGTCGTGTTCTGGCTCGGCCTCCCGTTGCTGTCGGTGGTCCTCGGGAACGTCTGGCGTGCCCTCTCGCCATGGCGCGCGATCGCCGACGGCGTCGTCTGGGCACTGGAGCTCGGCGGCGGCACGGCGCAGCCGCTCCTCGTGTATCCGCGTCGCCTCGGCCGCTACCCCGCCGCTGGCGCGCTCCTCGCCTTCGTCGCCATGGAGCTCGCGTACACGCGGCCGTCGGCGCCGCGAATGCTCGCTATCGCGATCGCGCTGTACACGTACTGGGCGCTCGGCGGGATGGCGGTGTACGGCCGCGAGGCGTGGACGAGAGGAGGGGAGGGGTTCGCGGTCGCGTTCTGCCTGCTCGCGCGGATGGCGCCGTTCGCCGTCCGCGAGGGGCGGCTCGTCCTCCGCTGGCCGCTGACCGGGCTCGGTGGGGCGGAACGCACGATCGGCACCGTCGGGTTCGTCGCGGTCATGCTCGGCTCGACGAGCTTCGACGGGTTCAGCCGCACCCGGGAGTGGCAGAACCTGATCGAGCACGTTCGCGCGCGACTCGTCGACCAGCCGGTGCGGGTCGCCGACCTCGCCGTCACGCTCGTGAACGTCGCGGGGCTTATCGCATTCGTCGGCCTCGTCGCGCTCACGTACGTCGCGGCCGTCGAGGCGGCTCGTCGGCTCGTGCGCGGGCCGCGGTCACTCGTGCCCGACTTCGTCCTCTCGCTCGTGCCGATCGCGTTCGCGTACGTGGTCGCCCACTACTTCTCGCTCTTCGTCGAGTACGGCCAGTTCGCGATCCTGCTCGCCTCCGACCCGCTCGGGCGCGGCTGGGACCTATTCGGGACCGCGGACTACCAACCGAACCTCACGTTCCTGACGCCGAACACCGTCTGGTACGTCCAGGTCGGGGCGCTCGTCGTCGGGCACGTCGCCGGGCTCGCCGTCGCGCACGACAGGGCGATCGCGCTCTTCGCGCGCCGCGGCGACGCATTCCGCTCCCAGCTTCCGCTGCTCGCGCTGATGGTGCTCTACACCGTCGGCGGGCTGTGGGTGCTGTCGCGTGGATAGGCCGTGCGCGCGGGAAACGTGGTAGGGACCGTGAACCCGGCGTAGAGGAGGATGACGGCGACGATCACGAACGGCGCGAGCGCGCCGGCCCCGAGCCCTGCGAGCGCGCTGCCGAGCGCGGCGACCCCGATGCCGGCGAGGACGAGTGCATTGCCGAGTGGTCGCCGCCGGATCGTCATAAGCGCGACGACGACGACGGCGAGCGTCCCGAGCGAGTTCGCCGCGATGGCGAGCAACCGCGCAGGCCAGAGGGCGAGCAGGTCCTGCGCCTGCGGCACGTCCGTGCCCGAGAGAGAGCCGTGGAGGGGCACGGCGACGGCGACTCCGACGGCGAGGCCGACGTACACGAGCGCGGCAGGCACGACTCGCCGCCAACCCACGAGCAGGAGCGAGCCTGCGCCCAGCAACGGAGCGGTGAGGAGTGCGCCACCGAGGTAGTAGGCCCTGAACGCGGGCTCGGTCCACCCGTAGGCCGCGGCCCAGGCGAGCGCGCCCGCGGCGAGCGCGTACGCGGCCAGCGCCGCCGACCAGGCTGCGTGCTCGGGTCTCCGCTTCGCCCGGAAACGCACCGCGAGCCTCGCCGACAGGCGCAGGGAGACGAGTGCTGCCGCGAAGGCGAGGAGAGCGTCCACGTCGAGGACTGTAGTGGGCGGGCGCAGGTACTCTGCGCGCGTGCATCGGCCTGCCGCCGCGCTCGCCGTGGCCGTCGCGGCGGCACTCGTGCTCGTGCTCTCTCCGCTGGGAGCGACATCGCCGAAGCGCGACTACGCTGCAGCGGCCTGGACGATCCTCCCGCCCGGCGAGAACGGAAGCCTCTCGTTCGACCAGAACACGACCGACCAGGCGACGCGCTACGACGCGCTCACACCCCTCGGCGGCAACGTGACCGCGGCCGCGATTCGCCGGTACTTCAAGCCGGCGCCGCTCGGCCTCGGCTCGGACAAGCCGCGCGGGCGCGAGCGTCCACGGCCGGGGGTGACGATCGTCCGCGACAGCTTCGACGTGGCGCACGTCACGGGGAAGACCGAAGCCGACGTCGCTTTCGGTGCCGGCTGGGTCACGGCCGCTGATCGAGGGCTTCTCCTGCAGCTCATCCGCGGCCCGGCACGCATCGCCGCTCTCGCCGTCCCGGGTCTCGATCCCCTCGGCCTCGCGCTCTCGGGGAAGACCTTCGTCCCGAGCCCCGAGGCCGAGGCCTTCCTCGCGAACCAGGTCGACGCCCTGCGCGCGCAGGGGACGGTCGGCCGGCACGTCCTGGCGATCGTCAACGCGTACGCGGCAGGGGTGAACGCGTACTACGCGAAGCACGGCATCCCGGTCCAGAAGTTCACGGCCAACGACGTGATCGCAGCGGGTGCGCTGATCGCCGCCCGTTTCGGGGCCAACGGCGGGCAGGAGGTCGCGAACTCGATGTTCCTCGATGCGCTGAAGGGGCGACTCGGCGCCGCAGACGCCCGCCGAGTGTTCGCCGATCTCCGCGAGGTGAACGATGCCGAGGCGCCGGTCACTGCGCCCGGGAGCTTCCCGTACGAGCTGCCGAGCGACACGACTCCCGGAAGCGTCGTCGTGGACGACGGAAGCTTCACGGGAGCGCTGCTCGCCGCGCCGGCGTTCGCGTCGAATGCGCTGCTCGTCGGGGCGAAGCGCTCCGCGACCGGGCACCCTCTCTTCGTCGCGGGCCCCCAGGTCGGCTACTTCTTCCCGGAGTTCTTCGCGGAGATGGAGCTCTCCGGCGGCGGGTTCGCGACACGTGGCGCTGTGTTTCCGGGCATCCCGTTCGTCCTCATCGGCCGCGGGCCGGACTTCGCCTGGAGCGCGACTTCGTCCCAGGCAGACGACACCGACCTCTTCGTCGAGACGCTCTGCGGCGGGGACGACCGGCACTACATCTACGACGGGCAGTGCCAGCTGATGCAGCGCTTCTTCGCGGGGACGCTGAAGGCGCCGGGCGAGCCGGACCAGCCCGTGTCCTACGACGAGACGGTGCACGGCCCGGTTGTCGGGTACGCCACGGTCGGCGGAAAGCGGGTGGCAATCTCGCTCGAGCGGTCGACGCGCGGCCGCGAGATCCTGAGCGCGAAGGCCTTCTACGACCTGGACACCGGCCGCGTCGCCTCCGCGAAGCAGTTCGTGAACGCCGTGAGCGGCGTCGAGTTCAGCTTCAACTGGTTCTACGTGGACGACAAGGACATCGCGTACTACTCGAGCGGACGGCTGCCGTTGCGCGCCGCGGGAACCGACCCCGCCCTGCCGACCGTCGGAACGGGCGCATACGACTGGCGCGGATATCTCCCGGTCGCCGCGCATCCGCAGGCGATCGACCCGAAGTCGGGACTGATCCTCAACTGGAACAACAAGCCCGCCGCGGACGTCGGGGCCGCCGACTCCAACTTCTCGTACGGGCCGATTCAGCGCGTCAATCTCCTGCAGGCAGCCCTCGGGAACGGGAAGAAGCAGACGCTCGCGTCGGTGACTTCTGCCATGAACAAGGCGGCGACCCAGGACCTGAGGGTCATGCGCGTCTGGCCTGCGATCCGAGCGGTGCTGGCGACCGGGCCTGCCCCGAGCGCTCGCGCGGAGGCCGCGGAGACGTTGCTCGACCAGTGGCGCTCGGCCGGCGGGAGCCGAATCGACAGGGACCTCGACGGCAAGATCGACGCGCCCGGCGCGGCGGTCATGGATACGGCGTGGCCCGGCCTGGCCGACGCCGTCATGTCTCCGATCCTCGGTCCGCTCACCGACCGGCTCGCGGCGCTCATGGGTCGGAGCGACGACCCGACGCCGAGCGGCTCGGCGTTCGTCTCCGGCTGGTACGGCTACGTCGACAAGGACCTGCGCACGCTCCTCGGCCAGCCCGTCCGAGCGCCTTTCTCCCGGCGCTACTGCGGCGCGGGCGTGCTCGCGACGTGCAGAGACGCGCTCTGGAGTGCGCTCGACCAGGCTGCCGCGAAGCTCGAGGCGACCCAGGGCCCGGCGCCGTCCGAATGGCGCTCCGATGCGACTGCGGAGCGGATCCAGTTCACCTCAGGGGTGCTCTCCAACACGATGCGCTGGACGAACCGTTCGACCTTCCAGCAGCTCATGTGGTTCTCCGGTCACCGACCTCGCGGGTAGAGCGAGCCGCGCGAGCGGGCGCGCTCGCTAGGCTCGCGCCATGCCGAAGCGCTACCTGATGGCGCCCGGGCCGACGCCGGTGCCGCCCGAGGTGCTGGCCGCGTCGGCAGAGCCGATCATCCACCACCGCGGGCCGGACTTCCGCGAGCTGATGCTGCGCTGTCTCGAGCGTCTCGGCGAGGTCTGCCGGACCGAGAACGACGTCCTGCTCTTCACCGCGTCGGGCTCCGGCGGCTTCGAGTCCGCCGTGGTCAACCTCTTCTCGCCCGGCGATCGCGTCCTCGCTGTCGCTGCGGGCGAGTTCGGCGAGCGCTGGACGCGAATCGCGACCGCCTTCGGCGTCGACGTGCAGGAGCTCCGCTATGCGTGGGGCGAGACTCCGCAGTCCGACGACGTGCGGACCCGGCTCGAGGAGACTGGAGCGGAGGCGGTCTTCCTCGTGCACTCGGAGACCTCGACGGGTGTCGTCGCGGACATCGCCTCGCTCGCCCAGGCGTCGCGCGAGCTGGGCGCGCTCGTCGTGGTCGACGCGGTGTCGAGCCTCGGCGCCGTTCCGGTCGAAACCGAAGCCTGGGGGCTCGACGTGGTCGTCGCCGGCTCGCAGAAGGCTCTGATGACGCCGCCCGGCCTCTCGGTCGTGACCGTCTCCGAGGCTGCCTGGGCGCGTTCGGAGAAGGCGACGAGCCCGCGCTTCTACTTCGACTGGTCGCGCCTTCGCGCTTCGCTGGAGACGGGGTCGACGCCGTTCACACCCGCCGTCTCGCTCGTCGTCGCGCTCGACGTCGCCCTGGGGATGCTCCTGGACGAGGGCCTGGAGGCGGCATTCGCACGGCACGTAGCGCTCGGCCGGGCCTGTCGGGAGGGCGCGAAGGCGATGGGGCTCGAGCTCTTCTCCCCGGACGAGGACCGCTCGGCGATCGTCACCGCGATCCTGACTCCCGACGGCGTCGACGCCCGCGAGCTCGTCCTCGCTCTGCGGGACCGCTTCGGGATCACGGTCGCGGGGGCGCACGGGGAGCTGGGCTCGCGGATGTTCAGGATCGGCCACATCGGCTACTACGACGTGTTCGACATCACGACAGCCCTCGCCGCCGTCGAGGAGCTGTTGGTGGAGGCCCGCGCGGAGATCGAGCCCGGCAGAGCGGTCGCGGCCGCGCTCGGCGCCTACCGCGAGGCCGTCCGTGTCTGACCTCGCGGATCCCGAGCGACCGCGGGTCCTCGTCCGCGAGGCGATCACCGAGCCGGGCCTCGAGCTCCTGCGTCGGAAGTTCGACGTCGTCGAGGACCGTGAGTCCGATCTCTCCTCGATCATCGGGGACTACGACGCGATCGTCGTCCGCTCGGCGACGACGCTCGACGCGCAGCTCATCGAGCGGGCGGAACGGCTCAAGGTGATCGGGCGCGCCGGCGTCGGCATCGACAACGTGGACGTCGACGCGGCGACGCGACGGGGGATCGTCGTCGCGAATGCGCCGGAGTCGACCGTCGTCTCGGCCGCCGAGCACACGATCGGCCTGCTGCTCGCGGTGGCGCGCACGATCCCGCAGGCGCATGCCTCCCTCAAGGCGGGGCGGTGGGAGCGTGCGAGCCGAGCGGGCATCGAGCTCGCCGGGAAGACGCTCGGCGTCGTGGGACTGGGACGGATCGGCGTCCAGGTCGCCCGCCGGGCGCTTGCGCTCGGGATGCGCGTCGTCGCGTACGACCCGTACGTCTCCCACGATCGCTTCCGAGAGCTCGGCGTCGAGCCGGAGGCGACGCTGGGCGAGCTCTACGAGGCCTCAGACCTGATCACGCTCCATCTCCCGCTGACCGACGAGACGCGCGGTCTGCTCGATCGGGAGGCGTTCGCGGCGATGCGTGACGAGGTGCGGATCGTGAACGCCGCGCGGGGCGGGCTCGTGGACGAGGAGGCCCTGGTGGAGGCCATCCGGTCGGGGAAGGTCGCCGGCGCGGCTCTCGACGTCTTCGGGTCGGAGCCGTATGCAGGGCCGCTCCTCGATCTCGACCAGGTCGTCGTCACGCCGCACCTCGCCGCGTCGACGACGGAGGCCCAGGATCGAGCCGGCGTGATCATCGCCGAGCAGGTGGCAGCGGCGCTCGAGGGAGGCTTCGTCGACACGGCCGTCAACATCCCGGTCGTCGAGCAGGCCGACCTCGAGCTCCTCGGGCCGTACATCCCGCTCGCGGCCAAGCTCGGACGCCTCGCTACTGCCCTCGCGACGGACCGCCTGCGCCGGATCGTCGTCGCCGCGCACGGCCCGCTCGCGGACTTCGACACCCGGCTCCTCACCGTCGCCGCGCTGAACGGCGCCTTCCAGGGGCACGCCGACCACGCGGTGAACTATGTGAATGCGCCGGTGATCGCTGCCGAGCGCGGGATCGAGGTCTCCGAGCAGCGCCACGCCCGTTCGCAGCACTACACGAACCTCGTCCGCGTCACGGTCACGACGGACGGTGAGGAGATCGAGGTCTCGGGCACGACCGTCGGTCCCGAGCACCGCCTCTTCCTCGCCGGCGCGCTCGGCTTCGACATCGACATCGAGCTGGCCCCGCGCATGGCGTTCCTCGTCTACGACGATCTCCCCGGCGTGATCGGACGGGTCGGAACGATGTTCGGGGACGAGGGAGTGAACATCGCGAACATGGCGGTCTCGCGGCTGAGCGAGGGCGGGAAGGCGCTGATGGCCTTCTCCATCGACTCGATCGCTCCCCCGTCGCTCGTCGAGCGCGTCGCGGCCTCGGGATTCGACGAGGCGCGCTTCATCTCGCTGACCTGAATACGGCTCGCGGCGGGCAGCGGGCGAGCGTCGAACGATAGGCTTCCGGCGTGGTTACCGCCTGGCCGGAGTCGGTCGAGCGCGTGTCCTCCTTCCTCCGAGAGACCGGGGCCGAGGCCCGCATCGAGGAGTTCGACGACGAGACGCCGACCGCGGCCGACGCCGCGGCGGCCGTCGGCTGTCAGCTCGACCAGATCGTGAAGTCGCTCGTCTTCCTGTGCGACGGGAGGCCCACCGTCGCGCTCGTCCCCGGCGATCGCCGCGCCGACGCGGCCAAGGTCGCGGCGGCGAGCGGAGCCGCCCGCGCCCGAGTCGCTTCCGCCGAGGAGGTCGAAGAGGTCACCGGGTTCGCCCCCGGAGCGGTTGCGCCGTTCCCCCTTCCTCGCGTGGACGCGGTGCTCCTCGACCGGAGCCTGCTCGCGAAGCCCGTCGTCTGGGTCGGCGGCGGCTCCGTGCGGCATCTCGTGGGGCTCTCTCCCGCCGAGCTGGGCCGCATCGCGAAGGCGCGGCCCGTGGACGTCGTGTCCGAGCCCACCTACCATTTCAACGAACCCAAGGAGCGCTGACGATGCAGGCGACCGACAAGATCTGGATGAACGGCGAGCTCGTCGACTGGCTCGACGCGAGGATCCACGTCGGGAGCCACGGCCTGCACTACGGCTCCGGTGTCTTCGAGGGGATCCGGTGCTACGACACGCCGAAAGGGCCGGCGGTATTCCGGCTCAGGGAGCACCTCCAGCGCCTCGAGAGCTCCGCGAAGGTCCTCTGGATGGACCTGCCGTACACGCTGGACGAGCTCCGAACGGCAGTCCACGAGCTGATCACGGTCAACGGGCTGCCCTCCTGCTACGTCCGGCCGATGGCGTTCTACGGCTACGGCGAGCTCGCGGTCGGCGCCGCGGGGAATCCCGTCGACGTCGTGATCCTGAGCTTCCCGTGGGGCGCGTACCTCGGCGAGGAGAGCCAGCAAGCGGGGATCACCGCCAAGATCTCGAGCTGGGAGCGCGTCGGGCCGAACGTCATCCCGCACGCCGCCAAGGCGACGGGCGTCTACCTGAACTCGATGCTCGCGACCACCGAGGCACGCCGCTCGGGCTACGACGAGGCGATCATGCTCTCGGGGGACGGGTACATCGCGGACGGGCCGGGCGAGAACATCTTCGTGGTCAAGGACGATCGCATCTTCACCCCACCGCTCTCGATGTCGATCCTCCCGGGGATCACGCGCGACACGATCATCCAGATCGCGCAGGAGCTCGGCCACACGGTCGAGGAGAAGCTCCTCATCCGAACCGACCTCTACCTCGCGGACGAGGCGTTCATGGTCGGGACGGCGGCCGAGGTGACACCGGTACGCGCGGTCGACGACCGCGAGATCGGCGTCGGCCCGCTGACCCTGAAGCTGCAGAAGGCGTACCTGGCCGCGGTGAACGGGATCGACGAGCGCTGGAGCCACTGGCTCGACGTCGTCGAATCCGTCCACGCCCCCGCGTGACCTCGCGGACCGGCGAGGCTCGGCGGTGAGCTCCGTCACGCGGCAGGTCCCGCTCTCGAAGCCCTGGCTCGACGAGCGCGAAGAGGGGCTCGTGGCCGAGGTGCTTCGCTCGGGGCGGCTCTCGCTCGGCCCCACGATCGACCGCTTCGAGGAGGCGTTCGCCGAGGTCGTCGGCGCGCCCTACGCGGCAGCGGTCTCGAGCGGCACTGCCGGCCTCCACCTGCTGACGCTCGCGGCCGGCGTAGGGGAGGGAGATGAGGTGATCACCTCGCCGTACTCCTTCGTCGCATCGGCGAACTGCGCCCTCTACGAGGGCGCGACGCCCGTGTTCGCGGACGTCGACCCACATACGTGGAACCTCGATCCCCTCGCAGTCGAGGCGGCCGTCACCGAGCGGACGCGGGCCGTCGTCGCGGTCGACATCTACGGGTACCCGTGCGAGCTCGACGAGCTCCGAGCGATCTGCGACCTCCACGGGCTCGTTCTGATCGAGGACTCCTGCGAGGCGCTCGGCGCCCGGTACCGCGGACGACCGATCGGCTCGCACGGACCGTCGGCCGTCTTCGCCTTCTACCCCAACAAGCAGATCACGACCGGCGAGGGCGGGATCGTCACGACCCACTCGGAGGAGGAGTGGAAGCTGGTGCGGAGCCTCCGAAACCAGGGGCGGGCCGACTCCGGGGGCTGGCTCGAGCACGCGCGGCTCGGGTTCAACTACCGGATCGACGACATCCGAGCCGCGATCGGCCTCGGGCAGCTCGAAAAGCTCGACGAGATCCTTGCCGGCCGCTCCCTCGTCGCAGCTCGCTACGGAGACCTCCTGCGCGACGTCGCGGGCCTGGAGCTGCCGCTCGAGGACGACGCCGACCACGAGCGCTCGTGGTTCGTCTACGTCGTCGCCCTCCCGGCCGACGCCGACCGGGAGGAGGTCATCAGCGCGCGCGACGCGCGCGGGGTCCAGACGGCGCGCTACCTCCCTTGCATTCACCTCCAGTCGTACATGCGCGAGCGATTCGGCTTTCGGCCGGGTCTCTGCCCCGTAGCCGAGGAGCTGAGCGCACGAACGCTCGCGCTTCCGTTTCACGCCCGGCTCGACGAGGACGACCAGGTCTACGTCGCCGAGACGCTGCGCGCCGCCCTGACGTAGTGCGGAGAGGCGTTCCGCAAGGCGAGGCGCTCGTCGTGTGGGCACTCCTCGCTGCGGACCTCCTCGCGATCCTCGTCGTCTACTCCCTGGTCGATCCGCAGAATCTGCACGCCGTCTCCGGGAGCGGGTTGCGCGCCGGTCTCGGCCGCGCCCTCGTGCAGCTCGACTTCCCGTGCGTCGCCGGAGTCGCCATTCCGATCACGCTGCTCGCACTCGACGTGCTCCCCCAGCGCGCCTGGTTCGTCGGGGCGCCCGCGATCGCGCTCTGCGCGGTCATCGCGTGGCCGGGCGTCCTCGACCAGAACGACCTCGACGCGCGCTGGATCAACGTCGTGCCGGCCGTCGGCGTCTCCCTCGCGTTCGGGCTGACGATCGCCGCGACCCGCATCGCCGGAGCGGGCGTCGCTCCCCGGCGACGAGGCGATCCCGTGCGGCTCGTGGTCGCCGCGGTGACGATTCTCGTCGCACTCCCCTGGATCGCAGCAGAGGTCGGCTGGCACCTTCCGCAGGGCGTGTTCCTGACGACGAAGCTCTACGCCGAGCCGGGTGCGCCGCCGACGGACGCAGTCCACCTCGGGCACCACCACGGGTGGACTGGTGCGCTGCTCGTGCTCTCGGTGCTGCTCCTGTCACGTGCCCGGGTGACGAGCTCGAGCCTCGAGAAGGCCTTCTCGCTCCTCCTCGGCCTCGGGCTGGCGTACGGCATCGCCATCTTCGTGAACGACGCCTGGCACGAGCAGATCGTCAAGCGCGGCTGGACGACGTGGGAGTTCCCGTCGGCTCTCCAGCCTGCGCCGAACATCATCTGGGTGCTCGTCCTCGCGGCGACCGGTGTCTTCTATGCGCTCGGGCTGGGCCGGCGCCGCGACGTTCCTCGAAGGGTGATAATCGACGCGTGAGCACGCCACCCCGCATGGTCTTCCTCGGGTTCGGCAAGTACGTGCGCGCGGACAAGGTGTACGCGCTCGAGCCGCTCGTCGGGGACGATCGGGGAGACGGCCGGCGCACGCGCGTGTGGGTCGAGGGAATCGACGGGCCGCTCATCGCATCGCGCACCGAGCGGACGATCCTGCACGACATGGGTCAC
Source organism: Gaiellaceae bacterium (assembly GCA_035702645.1). GTDB lineage: Bacteria > Actinomycetota > Thermoleophilia > Gaiellales > Gaiellaceae > GMQP-bins7. The sequence goes on along the minus strand of DASSQE010000136.1, from coordinate 8,409 downwards.
GAGGCAGGCGACTCGGCGCTCCTCGACGGTGCGCTCGACCTCGCCGAGCGGCTGGCTGCGGCGGCCGAAGAAGGGAAGGTCGACCTGGGCGATCTCGGGCGCCGTGCCCGCCGCCTGCTCGCCGCGACGGCGAGGCCCACCGAGACCCAGAAGCTCTTCTGAGCGCTCCTGCGCACACGGCGGCCGAGGTCGCTCTCGAGCACGCGCTTCCGTGGACCGACGTCCACGCCGTCGCGCGGCGCCTGATCGGTGCGACCTTGCTCGTCGACGGCGTGGGCGGGATCGTCGTCGAGGTCGAGGCGTACCGGCAGGACGATCCCGCGAGCCATGCGTACCGCGGGCCCACGGCGCGCAACCGCTCGATGTTCGGGCCGCCCGGCCACCTCTACGTGTACCGCTCGTACGGCGTCCACTGGTGCGCGAACGTCGTCTGTGGGGAGGAGGGAATTGGGATGGGTGCCCTGCTGCGCGCCCTCCAGCCGACACACGGGCTCGACGAGATGCGCGCTCGGCGCGGGCTCGACGACGTGCTGCTCCTGTGCGCCGGGCCGGGCCGTCTGACGCAGGCGCTCGGCCTCACGGGAGCCCACGACGGCCTTCCGCTCGACCGTCCTCCCTTCGAACTGCGGCCCGCGCAGGTTCCGGCCGACGTGGTGTGCAGCCCCAGGGTCGGGATCTCGCGTGCGCGGGAGATCCCGTGGCGTTACTCGCTCAGTGGCTCGCCTTTCGTGAGCCGTCCCCGACCACGAACGTGACGAGGAGGCCCTTCGCCGCAGCCACGCCGGGTCTCGGCGTCTGACGCAGGATCGTCCGGGCGGGCCCGGGAGCGCTCGTCCAGCGCACGTGCAGCCCGATCCGCTTCAGCTCGAGCCGCGCGTCCCCGAGGGTCGAGCCGACGAAATTCGGCACCAGACCGTCCACCGACTTCGACACGACGAGCGTGACGTCATCGTGGGCAGAGAGCCCGCCGCGGCGCGGGAACTGGTCGACGACGATCCCCGTGGGACGGCCCGCCTTCGCGGGTTTGTAGACGTACGACGCACCCAGCGGCTGGTCCGCGAGCCTCGCGGTCGCGTTGTCCGCGGTCATGCCGACGACGAGCGGCACCTCGACCTCGTTCGGTTTGCAGTCCGCCGTCTTGTCCGGGCTCTTCCCCGAGAAGTAGACGATGAGACGGGCCCCGCGGCAATAGCCGTTGTCCTTCTCCCAGCGCCCGTTCCGGCGGACGACCCAGGTGGACGAGCCTCCGAGGTATGGGGCCGGGGTGAACGACCCCGCTCCGTCCGTCGGCTCGAGGCTCGAGACGAAGTTCTTCCAGATCTCGGCCGGCAGCGTCCCACCCGTGACCGGCTGGCCCCCGAACTCGGTCGTCATCGGGCGGAGCCGGTCCGGGTATCCGACCCAGACCGCGACCGCGAGCTGGGGCGTGTAGCCCACGAACCACGCGTCCGCGTAGTTGTCGGTCGTGCCCGTCTTGCCCGCGACCTCGATGCCCGGCACGGCCGCCCGGCGGCCGGTCCCGAAGCGGACGACGTTCTGGAGGAGGCCTGTGAGCAGCTCCGCCTGGCTCGCGGGGAGCACCCGTTTGGGCTCCGGAATGTTGTCCTCGATCTTCCCCGACTCGACCCGCTGCACCGACTCGACGACGTTCGGCTGGTCTCCGAAGAGCGAGGTGTCGACGCGCCGGCCGTCGTTCGCGAACGTCGAGTAGGCGCGTGCCATCTCCAGCGGGTTCACCGCCTCGAACCCGAGCCCGATCGCGAAGTACGGGTCGAGCGGGCTCGTGATCCCGAGGGCGTGCGCCGTGTCGACGATGTGCTTCGGGCCGACGAGCTCCGTCAGCTGCGCGAAGACGGAGTTGTCCGACGGCACGATCGCGTGCGCGACGTCGATCCGACCGAGGTACGTGTGGTCGAAGTTCGTGACGTTCCAGATGCGGTCGCCGGCATCGATCGAGACGGGCTTCGACTCGAGCTCGGTCTGGGGCGAGATGCCCTCGCGCATCGCGGTCGCGAGCACGATCGGTTTGAAGGACGACCCCGGCTGACGCTCCGCCTGCGCAGCGAGATTGAACTGACTCTCGCGGAAGTTCCGACCGCCGAACATCGCCTCGACCGCTCCGGTGTGCGGGTCCATCGCGACGAGCGCCGCTTGCGGGCCGTTGCGGTTCGGCAGCACCTTCTCGATCGCCTTGCGCGCCTTCTCCTGGAGCGCGAGGTCGATCGTCGTCGTCACGTGGAGCCCGCCGCCGAAGACGCGCCCCGCGCCGTACTTGCGGATGAGCTGCTCCTTGACGTAGTTCACGAAGTACGCGGCAGGGCCCTGCGTGCCCGGGAGATGCACCTTGTCGGGGCGCGGCATCGGCGCGGCATTCGCGCGCCTGTACTGGATCCGCGAGATCTTCCCCTGGGCGAGCATCGCTGCGAGTACCTCTCGCCGTCGCTCCTCGGCCGCCCGCGGGTTCGTGACCGGGTCGTAGATGTCCGGATCCGACGGGATGCCGGCGAGCAGCGCCGCCTGCGGCAAGGTCAGGTACTTCGCCCCCTTGCCGAAATACGCCCGTGAGGCCTGCTGGATCCCGTATGCGCCGTTCCCGAAGTAGATGGTGTTGAGGTAGGCGGTGAGGATCCGGTCCTTGCTCCATTTCTGCTCCAGCTGCCACGCGAGGGCGGCCTCCCGGACCTTCCGCGCGAGCGTCCGCTGATTGCGGATGTACGCGTTCTTGACGAACTGCTGGGTGATCGTCGAGCCGCCCTCGACGATCGACTTGTGCCGGATGTCGGCGACGAGGGCCCGTGCGATGCCCTTGAGGTCGATGCCGTTGTGCTCGAAGAAGCGCTGGTCTTCGATCGAGACGATCGCCTGCCGCATGATCGGCGCGATGTCCTGCGTGTCCACGAGGACGCGGCTCTCGTTCCCGCGCAGGACGGCGAGCACCCGGCGGCCGTTCGACGCGTAGACGACCGTGTCGACCTCGGTGTGGGCGGCGGCCGGGTCGAGCGAGGGGATCTCGGTGGCGATGGCCCGAACGAGCCCGAACATGAAGGAGAACGCCGCGAGCAGGAACAGGACGCACAGGAGCGCCGCGAGCCGAAGCTTGCGAATTCGGTGCCGGCGTCGCGGCTTCCCCGTCTGCCTCCGAAGACGCAAGGCGCCCTAGTCTAGACCTCCGTATGCGGCATCCCGCCCGGTGGCAGGCGCCTGAACGGGTTCCTAAACCGGGCTCGAGGCGACGATCGGCCGGGTCGTCGGCTGGCTCGTGCCGCCGTGTCGCTCGACGGTCACGGCGACGACGTCACCCTGCTCCACGACCCCGTCGACGCCCACGACGTCGACGCGGTTCCCGCCAGGGAAGGTGCCCGCGGGCGTGGCGGTACCGCCGGCGATGATCCACGTCTCGTAGGTCTTGCCGGCCGGGGCGGCCACGAGGTCGTCGAGGACGAGCGCTGCGCGGCCCGAGTCGTCGACGATCAGCTTCCCGTCGCCCGAGCTGAGGGAGACCTTCCGTGCGTTCGGGTCGGCGACCACTGCCGCCGCCGAGCGTTGCCCCTCGAGCGCCGAGCGCGTCTTGTCGAGCTCGCTCGAGAGGTGCGCGGCCCAGATCCCCAGGGCGATCGCCACGACGGCCGCGACGGCTGCGGCGACTCCGAGTGCAGGGGTGAGTCGTCGGCGACGTGCGGACTCGATCGGGACGACGACCGGAGGCTCCGCGCGGGCGGCGTCGAGGATCCGCCCTCGCAGCGCGGACGGTGGCTCCGGCCCGGACGCGGCGACTGCGAGCGCGTCCGTCGTCTCGAGGAACGCCGAGAGCTCCTCCTGGCAGCTCGCGCAGCCCGGGAGGTGGGCCTCGTACGCAGCGCGTTCCGCGGGCTCGAGGGCGTCGAGCGCGTATCCGGCCGTCAGCTCGTGAACTCCGGTCTCCATGACCCTTCCTCGGAGGGCTCGTCGAGGAGCTCGCGAAGTCGTGCGAGCCCGGCGAACATCCGGCTCTTGATCGTACCGAGGGGCACTCCGAGCCTCTCCGCGAGCTCGGACTGCGAGAACCCGCCGTAGTAGGCGAGCTCGATCGCCTCGCGCTGGGCATCGGGGAGCTTGCGCAGGGCAGACTGGACACGCTCGCGCTCGAAGCGGAGCCACGCCGCCTCCTCCACCGGCTCGCTCGCTCCGGCTGCGGTGTCGGCGTGCTCGTCGGTCAGCGGTTCCGCCCGGCGGCGCTCCTCGCGCCGGACGAGGTCGACCGCCCGTCGGTGTACGAGCGTCAAGATCCACGTCCGCGCCTTGGCGCGCTCGGCACGGAACGACGCAGCGGTGCGCCACGCGGCGAGGAACCCTTCCTGGACCGCGTCCTCAGCCAGGCGGTCGTCGCGGAGGATTCGCACCGCGAGGCCGTAGCCGATGCGGCCGACTCGGTCGTAGAGCTCGCCCAGGGCGGTCTCGTCCCCGCGCGCCATCAGCGCGACGAGCGCTTCGTCCGAGAGGTGGGCGAGCTGCTTCCTCATCGACGCAGGTCCCAGGGAGCCGGCGAACGCTAGCAACGTGGCGGATGAGCCCTGCATCGTCCCTCGTTCGCGCGCGGCGGCTTCACGGTTCGGCGCAGCGTTGCCCCCGCGTCCGAACCGGGCGGCTCCCGCGCGCGAACCACCCGCGTGAGACGCCTGCTCTTCGCGGCGGCGGTTGCGGTCCTGGCTCTGGCCGGCCTCACGCTGCCGGGCATCGCGCGCGCACACCCGCTCGGGAACTTCACGATCAACCACTACAGCCGGGTGCAGCCGTCGGGCGACCGGATCTACGTCCTCTACGTCCTCGACATGGCGGAGATCCCGACCTTCCGCGTGCGCCAGACGATGAGGAGCCCGGAGGCGTATGCGACGGCGACCGCGAGGACCGTCGCCCACGAGCTCGAGCTCCGTGTCGGAGGAAGGCGTCTCGAGCTCGCTCCGATTCGCCATGCGATCGCGTTCCCGCCGGGCGTCGGCGGGCTCGACACGCTCCGGCTGGAGGTCGTCTTCCGGACGGCTCGCCTCTCGCGGGCGGCCGGGCTCGAGTCCCTCTCCTACCGCGACGTCACGTTCCGGGCCCGGATCGGCTGGAAGGAGGTCGTCGTCGCGGCGGCCGGCGACGCCCGTATCACCGCGTCGTCGGTGCCGGCCAGGAGCATCAGCGGCGAGCTGCTCGCGTACCCGAAGAACCTCCTCCAAAGCCCGTCCGACGTCACCTCGGCGACTGCGTCGTTCGAGCCCGGGACCGAGGCTGGGCCGGTTCCGCAGCTTCCCTCGATGTCCGCCCTGGCGCAGCGTGTCACCGTCCGCACTCCTCCGGACGGGGCGTTCGCGAGCCTCGTGGCACGCCGCGACCTCGGTCCGGGCTTCCTCGTTCTCTCGCTCGCGATCGCGCTCTTCTGGGGCGCGGCGCACGCGTTCAGCCCGGGGCACGGAAAGGCGATCGTCGCGGGCTACCTCGTCGGGACGCGCGGTCGGATGCGTGACGCCGTCGCACTCGGTCTCATCGTGACCTTCACCCACACGATCGGGGTGTTCGCGCTCGGCGGGGTGACGCTCCTCCTCTCGCAGCTCATCGTCCCCGAGGAGCTGTATCCATGGCTCAATCTCGTCTCGGCGCTCCTCGTCGTCGCCGTCGGCATCGGGATCCTTCGCTGGCGGATGGCCGTCTGGCGGCGCGGCTCCGTGCACGACCACGACCATCGACACCCGCATTCACATGCCCACGGGAGCGACCACCACCACCGCGGAGACGACGGTCACGACCACGGGAGTGGGAAGCGCAGCGGCCTGCTCGGAATCGGCGTGTCGGCGGGGATCATCCCGTGCCCCACGGCGCTCGTCGTCCTGCTCGCCGCGATCTCGCTCCATCGTGTCGGCTACGGGCTCGTCCTGATCCTCGCGTTCAGCGTCGGGCTGGCGATCGCCGTCACCTCGATCGGGCTCGTCGCGGTCCTGGCACGGAGCATGTTCGGACGGGTCTCGCTCGACGGTACGGTCGTCCGCGCCTTGCCGGCCGTGAGCGCTCTCGTCGTCCTCGCCCTCGGAGTGGCGATGACCGCCCGCGCCCTCCCTCGGGTCCTGTGAGGCGGCGGCACGACGCCGTTAGCCGAACGTGAACGCGTATGCCTCGACACCCGGCGTCGCCCGGAGCTCGAGGAGCGCGCGCGTGAGCGCCGGGTAGCGCTCGATCGTGTACAGGCGCGGCGTACCGGAGACGTCGACCGTCCCGGTCGGACGGCCGTCGACGAAACTCGCGACGCGGCCGTTCCCGGCGAGCACGAGGTACACGTCCTTCGCCTCGAAGCGAAGGCGGAGTCGCGCGTCGCCCCCTGCGACGATCCGGGTCGGCTGGACCGTCCATTCGCCGGCGTACGCGAGCTCGTCCTGCGCGAGCCGCCGCTTCGGGAAGCGGTAGCGGGCCTTGTCATCGTAAGCGATGGAGCCGGCGAACCGCTCGAGCCGCTGGTAGCCCAGGTACGACTCCGGAGTCGTGAGCTCCGTCGGCGTGTCGTCCGCGACCTTCGTCCGCTTCCCGACCTTCTCCCCGAGCAGCGTGCGGATCTGATTCTCGGTCTCTCCGTACGCGCCCTCGCCGAAGTGCGTGAAGCGGATCCTCCCGGCGCGGTCGATCAGGTAGTCGGCGGGCCAGTAGTTGTTGCGGTACGCGTTCCAGGTCGAGTACCCGTTGTCCTGGGCGACCGGATAGCGCACGCCGAGCCGATGAACGGCCGAGCGAACGTTGCTCGGCACGTGCTCGAAGGCGAACTCCGGCGTGTGGACGCCGACGATCGTCAGACCGTCCCTCCGATACGCACGGTCCCACGCCTCCAGGTGCGGAAGCGTGCGGAGGCAGTTGATGCACGAGTAGGTCCAGAAGTCGACGAGGACGACCCGTCCTCGGAGCCCGGCGATCGAGAGCGGTCTCCCGGAGGGGGTGTTCAGCCAGCCACTGAGGTCACGGAAGCCAGGAGCCATCGGCTCGCGTGAGGCCGCCTCGCTCGCGGTCAACGGCCCACCGTTGTTCGAGAGGTCCTCGAGCGCCCGTGTCGCCACCGTGCTCCTCTCGATCCGGTCCTGGAACGCCTGCGTGTAGCCCGGGATCGCGGTCGTGAAGCGCTGGTCGGCCCCTAGGGCGATCGCGAGCGCCGTTGCTCCGAGGACGACACCCGCCACGCGCCGGGTCGTCTCGGCATGCGCGCGGAGGAGCCGCGACGCCGACGTGAGCCGCTGGCTGCCGATCGCGATCGCGAGCATGGGGAGCGCGGCGCCGAGCGCGTACGTCCCAGTCACGAGCACGACACGAATGCCGACCTGGCTCGTCGCGGCGAGCGCGGTGACCGCGGCGAGCACCGGACCGGCGCACGGCACGAAGACGAGACCGAGGCTCAGACCGAGGACGAGCCCGCTCGACTCCGCGGGGGCGCGACGCCTCGTCAGGAAGAGGAAGGGACGCTCCACGAGGCGAGCCAGCGTCGGCCAGACGAGCGTCGCCGCGAGCAGGAAGAGGGCTGCGATCGCGATGTTCCGCAGGACGTCGGCAGGCAGACCGAGCGCGCTCAGGAGCGCCGCGCCGGCGAGCGTGAACGTCGTGAACGACACGACGAGGCCGGCGACGATCGCATAGGGCCGCAGTCGATGTCGGCTCGCCGCGCCCCCGGCCAGCAGGATCGGGAGGACCGGGAGCACGCACGGGGAAAGCGCGGTGACGATCCCGGCGAGAAACGCGATCCCGAGCAGGACGACCACGTCAGAAAGAGTAGGCGCCGGTGCCGATCCTGCGTGAGAACACGCCGGAGCCGGTCAGTAGGCTGCGCCCATGGACGGTGCCCTCACGCTCGACGACGTCGAGCGCCTCGCGGGCGAGATCATGTCCCCCGAGGCGCACGCGTACGTGACGGGTGGGGCGGCCGCCGAGCGAACGCTGCGCTGGAATCGGGAGGCGTTCTCGCGCTGTCGCTTGCGGCCGCGCGTCCTCGTCGACGTCTCGGCGGTCTCGACCGAGACGACCGTGCTCGGTCAGCGCATCGCGCTTCCCGTAATCGTCGCGCCGACCGCGTTCCAGCTCGTCGTCCACCCGGAGCGAGAGCTCGCGACCGCGCGCGGAGCGGCGGCTGCGGGAACGATCATGTGCCTCTCGACGGTCGCGACCGCGTCGCCGACAGAGGTCGCCGCGGCGGCTCCAGGAGCTCCTCGCTGGTTCCAGCTCTACGTCTTTCGCGACCGTAGCGTGACGGACGACATGATCGCCGAGGCGATCGAGTCGGGCTGCTCGGCGGTGATGCTCACCGTCGACCTACCGGTCGTCGGAGTGCGCGAGCGGGAACAGCGGCTCGCGTGGACCGCGCCCGAGGAGCACGTGCCGTCGTTCGTGCTCGCGAGAAAGCGCGGCGCCGATCTCGTCGACCCG
>DASSQE010000135.1:0-75147 GCA_035702645.1 Gaiellaceae bacterium | reverse complement strand
GCCGGACCCGACGACCTCGAGCCTGTCCGCGGTGCCGAACCAGGTCGCGAACCTCGCGGCCGCGGGCTCCGCCCCCGAGAGCTCGACCGGGCCGGGCGGGATCAGAGCGCGCATTCGCACGTCCGGCGCAAGCGTTCCGGCGAGCCGGTCGAAATCCCGCTCGGCGAGGGCCGCGACGAGCTCCGCGCCCAGATCAGTAGCTGAAGACCGTCGCGCCATCGCCGATCCACTCCCAGAGCGGGGTTGCGCCCCCCATCCCCGCGTTCTCCACGAGTCCGTCTGCCGCGAGCTTGCGCGCGTCGAAGCACACCGGGCAGACGAGCAGGCGTCCGCCCGCTCCCGCGAACTGGGCCGCGAGCGTCGCCAGCGGGGGGCAGCCTTCGCAGGCGACGCCCTCCGCGACTCCGGGCAACGCCAGGCGCACGGCCTCCTTGGTCAAGAACATCGTCACCGCTTTGCCCGCGGTCGCGGCGGCTCCCGCGACGAGGAACGCGACCGTTACTCGTTCCGGGTCCTCGAGACCGGTGGTGAGGTTGACGACGACCTTTCCGTTGCCGTTTCCGCCCATCGCGTCCTCCTGGTCGGGTTGTGCGGCGGACCGTAGGACGAACGCGCTGTCCCGACTTCGCGGAAACCAGCCAATCGGCCGCAGGACGTGGGAATGGCGAGTTCTTGCTACACGAGCCCGTAGCGGCCGGCGAGGGAGGCGGCGGCCGCCCTCGACGGAAGGCCAAGCTTGCGGAGGATGTTCGCGACATGGCGGTTGACGGTGTGCTCGCTGAGGACGAGGCGCTCCGCGATGTCGTGATTCGTGAGGCCCTCGGCCACCAGACCGAGCACCTCCAGCTCGCGCTTGCTCAGCGCGCTGAGCGGGGTTTCCGGCGCGTCCGCAGGAAGCGTCGCGCCCGTCCCGTCCAGCTTCCCGAGCATCGTCGAGGCACGAGCGCTCTCTCCGTCCGCTCCCAGCGCCTGGAAGGCCTCGAGCGCCGCTTCGACCTCGCGTCGGGCCTGGCCGCGCCGCCCCGAAGTGCTCAGCGTGGCGGCGAGGTCGAGCCGGACGCGCGCCGTCTCGAACCGAGCATCGCTCGACGCGAGCAGATCGAGGGCGTCTTCGAACGAACGTCGCGCACCGTCGTGGTCGCCGCGAGCCGCCGCCAGCGTGCCTTCCGAGGAGTAGACGGCTGCCACGAGCGGTCGCGTCCGTGCTCGTGACGCGATCTCGCGAAGCTCACTCAGGAGGTGATCGGCGCGCTCGTGCTCGCCCAGACGCGCGAGCGCCCTGATCGCCACCTCGAGCCCCGCGCTGCGCTCGACCCTCGTCGGCTCGGGGAATCGCCTCAGGTATCGGTCGGCCAGCTCGACCGTCTCCGAGGGCTGGTCGCGATCGAGGGCGAGGGCAGCCCGTCCGAGCAGGGAGAGCGAGTGCGTCTCGGTCCGGGCGAACAGCTCCTCAGCGTCGTCCAGTCGACCCTGGCGCCGCCGCAGCTCGCCGAGTCGCGCGAGCGCGTCGCCGACCATCGGCGGACGGGACGCCTCGAGCCCTTCGACAGCCGCGTTCAGCTGGCTCTCCGCCTCCTCCCAGCGGCCCTGCCAGCTGAGCACGCTGGCGTAGTGCGCTCTGCAGGTATTGAGCAGGAAGATGTCGTGCTGCGAGCAGAACTCGCCCACGCGGCCGCACCACTGGGTCGCCCGCTCGAAGTCGCGTACCCGCTCGCACGCGGAGATCAGGTAGCAGCACGCCCAGGCGACGCAGTAGAGGAGCCTCGCCTCACCCTGGAGCGCGACGGTCGTCGCCTCGTCGAGGCGTCGCATGCCTTCCTCCAGCTCGCCTTCGCTCACCAGTGCACGCCCCTCGAGCCCGAGGCCGAGCATCTCGAGCTCGGGGGCACCGAACGTCCGGCCGAGCTCGACCGCGCGCGCGGCGAGTGTCCGAGCTTTGCCCGTGTCTTCGTCCAACGAGACCGCGATGTGCCCTTCGTGGATCGCGAGCCAGCCGTGGTCGATCCCCGGCTCGAGGCCGTCGATGAGGCTGTGTGCGCGCTGGAGCCAGCCGTTGGCGACCGCCGCCTCCCCCCGAAAGAGGAGGCAGTCGGCGGCCAGCAACGCGGCTATGCGCGCGGCAGAGCTCTTGTCACCGCGGTCGAGGTACAGACGATAGGCGGCCTCGCGCGCGTCGAAGGTGAGCCGGTCCTCGTTGAGCATGTGGCCGGCCCAGCCCAGCCCTTCGAGCGCCTCCGGGGTCTCTTCCTCCGCCAACGACTCCTGGAAGGCCGCCCGCGCGCGCTCCCAGTCACCCGCGCAGAGAGCCGCCCAGCCGGCGTCGAGCGGTGCCTCGCGTGTCAGCTCCTCAGCCATGGCGCATCCACGCGACACAGTCTCACACGGGCGAGCTCGACGGTCGTTGCCGTTTGCCAGGCGCTAGTCGATCGTCGAGGCGGCGGCGTACTCCTCGTCGGTGACGTGGTCGCCCCACGTGGCCGGATTGCCGTCGTCGTCCACCTCGAGGATCGCGAGATGGGTCATGAACCGGTTCGGAGCGGCGCCGTGCCAGTGATCCTCAGCCGGCTCGAAGAACACGCGGTCGCCGGCGCGGATCACCTCGATCGGGCCGCCACGGCGCTGCGCGACGCCGACGCCCTCGGTGACGAAGATCGTCTGGCCGTTCGGATGCGTGTGCCAGGCGGTTCGGGCGCCGGGCGGGAAGTGGACGCTGCTGGCGCTCACGCGTGACGCGCCGGACGGTGTCGCGATCGCGTCGATCAGCACCGCGCCCGTGAACCAGTCGCTCGGCCCGGGCGTGGTGGCGACGGAGCTCCTCGTGATCTGCATGTGCCTCTCCTCGTGATGTGGTTCGGGCCGGCTCGCACGCCGTCACACATACCCGAGAACGCCGGCGAGCGGGCGGGGGACGCGATCGAGGTCGAGCGCCTCGACCAAGGGCGCGGCGAGCCGGATCTTCCAGTTCGTGAGGAAGCCGCGGAGCTGCTCCTCGGTCGTCCGCTCCCGATGTGCGGGCTGCTTCTGGTACGTCCGGAACGAGCCGAGCCTCCCGTGCGCGGCGAGAACTTCCTGCACCACGTCCGAGCCGAGAGACCGGACGAGCTCGTCCTCGAGATCGCGTTCGCAGACGTAGAAGCCGAGCCGCTCCAGCTCGAGGCGTCCGAGGTCGACTCCGATGCCGGCGCGTTCCAGAGCACGCCGGAGCTCGCGTTCCTCGCCTGCGTCGCAGAGACCCGCGAGCCTGACGTCCGTCTCGCGCGAGACGTACCGATCGAGGAAGCGGCCGATCGCCTGCGCACCGCCGACGGCCACGACCGAGACGCCTTCTGTCGGAAGGTCGCGTCCGAGCCGCCGGGCGAGCGTCTCCAGAGCGATCTTGTCGCTCGGACCTTCGACGACCACGACCGAACGCGAGAGTTCCACGAGGGCAGTGTGCCCGCGCGCCCACTGCCGGTCGTCGTCCCGTCGTCGACGCGCTGCTGACAAGCTGACGGCGTGACCGGCGGTCGGGCTTCGGAGCGGACCTCGTCCGGTCTCCCGCGGCTCTCCCCGTGGATCGCCGCGATCGCCGGCCTGCAGGCGGCCGTCCTGATCGCGACGAGCACGCGCTACGGCTACCACCGCGACGAGCTGTACTTCATCGTGGCCGGCTCGCATCCGGCGTTCGGCTATCCAGACCAGCCGCCGATCGTTCCGCTCGTCAGCTGGCTCATGCACGACCTCGCCCCGGGCTCGCTCCTGTTGCTGCGACTTCCGTCGGCACTCGTCGCTGCGGTCACGACCGTGATCGCAGCGCTCGTCGCTCGCGAGATCGACGGCTCGCAGCGAGCCCAGCTGATCGCGGCGGCCGGCACTGCCGTGTCGGGGTTCGCGCTCGCGGTCGGACACAACGTCAGCACGACCACCGTCGACATGCTCAGCACCACCCTCCTCCTGTGGCTGATCGTCCGGGCGCTCGCCCGGGACAGCGGGCCGTCCCTGCTGGCCGCCGGTCTCGTGGTCGGGATCGGGTTCGAGGCGAAGCCGCAGGTCGCGGTCGTAGCGGTGATCGCCGCACTAGCGCTCGGGATCGTCGGGCCGCGCTGGCCGCTCCGGAGCCCATGGACCGCGGTCGGTGCGCTCGTTGCCGTGCTGCTCGCCGCACCATTTCTCATCTGGCAGCAGCGCCACGGCTGGCCCCAGGTGACGGTCGCCGGGAACATCGGAGGATCGGCGGAGGGCGGCCGAATCGGCTTCGTCCCCTTCCAGATCGTGATGGTCGGGCCCTTGCTCGTCCCGGTCTGGGTCGCCGGCCTGCTCGCGCCGTTTCGCCGACACGCACTCCGTTCCTTGCGATTCCTCCCGCTCACGTACGCAGGCCTTGCTCTCGCCTACCTGGTCGGCGACGGGAAGGCCTACTACCTCGCGAGCCTCTACCCCACCCTCCTCGGGGTCGGGGCGCTACCCGTGGCCGACTGGACACGCCGTCGACGGCTCAACCCCGGCTTCCTGACCGCTGCGATCGCTCTCACCGCCGCGATCAGCTGCTACCTCGCGCTTCCCCTCCTCCCCGAGAGATCCCTGCAAGGGAGCGCCGTCATCGCGGTCAACCCGGACCTGGGAGAGCAGGTCGGCTGGCCGCGGTTCGTCGACACCGTCGACGCGGCGTGGCGTGACATCCCGGCCGCCGAACGTGCGCGCACTGCCATCTTCACGGCCAACTACGGTGAGGCGGGTGCCGTCGACGTCCTCGGTCGCGCGGAAGGTCTCCCGCGCGCGTACAGCGGCCACAACGGTTTCGGCGAGTGGGGCGAGCCGCCCGCGCGAGACACGTACGCGCTCGTGATCGGATACGACGGGCCGTCCGATGCGACCCCGGACTTTCGCGGCTGCCGGACGCTCGCGACCGTCGACGACGGCGTGGGTCTCGACAACGACGAGCAGGGGCTTCCGCTGATGCTCTGCCGGCCGGCGAGGACGTGGGCGATCCTCTGGCCGCGGCTCGTGCACTACGACTGACGCGATCGTCGTGCTCTCGACACCCGAGCCGCGAGGCTCACCTGCCGAGGTCGGCGATGGAAGACTCCTTCGTCGGCTGGTCCGGCGAACGCTCCTCCGACACGCGCCTTCGGGCTCGCCTGAGCGACGCGGAGCGAGCTCGTTCGTCGGCGGCCAGACGTTCGTCGATCTCCTCCAGCCGGCGGCGAAGGTCGTCCGCCGCCTGCGTGTCTCCGCATAACATCGCCTCCCCGAAGGCGGGGAGCAGTCGTCGGCGCTCGCTGCGAAGGGCCTTCGCCTGGAAGTGCAGCGCAGTCACCTCGCGGGCCGCGGTCGCCCAAGCTCTCGCCGACACGCGACCGAGCCGGACCGACGCGCTGGTGCGACGTCCTCCGCTCAGCACGCGACGCGAGACCGGGCTCTCGGAATCCCGCCGGACCGCGCCGGCGAAGAGAACGAACGCGAGACCCGCGAGGACGAGGAGGACGATCGAGGCGACGAGGCTTCCGACGATCACCGCCAGAATCGCCCCGACGAGGAGGAGGACCGCGAGCACGAGCGCTGCGCCCGGCGCCAAGGCGCCGTAGACGTGCCGCGTGCCCCGAGCCTCGTCGAGTCGAAGGCCGCAGTTCGCGCAGAACCGCGCGTCGGGTGTCAGCTCGACGCCACACGCCGGGCAAACCTGCACGAAACCGAGCGATTCGCGCGAGCTCTCGTGCTCGTCGGGGCTCACCGAACGCGGCTTACCCAGCTCGACGCCTGCGCTAACGCCTCGTTCGGGGGATCCCGGCCGGCGAAGGAGGAACGGCCACCTCGTCCGCTTCTGTAGCGTCCGCGCGATGGACGGCGTCAACAGCATGCGGAAGTGGACGCTTCTCGCCGTCTGCCTGACGACGTTCATGCTGCTCCTCGACATCACCGTGGTCGTCGTCGCGCTCCCGAACATGCAACGGCGCTTCGACGCGAGCCTGACCGGCCTGCAGTGGGTCGTCGACGCCTACGCGCTGAGCCTGGCGGCGCTGATCCTCACCGCAGGTGCGCTCGCCGACCGGTACGGACGGCGCCTCGTCTTCACGGTCGGAATCGTGCTCTTCACGCTCTCGTCGCTCCTCTGCGGGGCCGCGTGGAGCATTGCCGCGCTCGACGTCGCCCGGGCGCTGCAGGGAATCGGCGGTGCGGCGCTGTTCGCGACGGCGCTCGCACTGATCGGCCACGAGTACCACGGCCACGACCGCTTCGGCGCGCTGGCGGTGTGGGGCGCGACGATCGGCGCGGCGGTCGCCTCGGGGCCGCTGATCGGCGGCCTCCTCACCGACGGCCTCGGGTGGCGCTGGATCTTCTTCGTGAACGTCCCCGTGGGCATCTTCGCGTTCGTCATCGCTCTCACCCGGATCTCGGAGTCGAAGGACGAGGGCGCGCGCCGCACGGATGTGCTCGGGCTCGCGACCTTCTCCGCAGCGCTCTTCCTCATCGTGTTCGGGATCATCCGCGGGAACGCGCTCGGCTGGTCGAGCACCACGATCGTGCTCTCGCTCGTCGTCGGCGTCGTCCTGCTGCTCGTGTTCGTCGTCGTCGAGCTGCGCCAGGAGCGGCCGATGTTCGACGTGACCCTATTCCGCCAGCGGGCGTTCGTCGGCGTGTCCGCGGCGACCTTCTGCATCGCAGCGGGAATGTTCGCGATGTTCCCGTACCTCTCGATCTATCTCCAGGACATCCTCGGCTACTCGCCGCTCGCGACAGGCGTGCGCTTCCTCCCGCTGACCGCGTTCGTCTTCTTCGTGCCGCTCGCGACACGACGCCTCGCGGCACGTGTGCCGCTCAGGGTCATGATCGGCGTCGGCCTCGCGCTGGTCGCCGGAGGGCTCGCGCTGATGGCCGGCCTCTCGTCCGACTCGGCCTGGACCGCCCTCCTCGCAGGCTTCGTCGTGGGTGGCATCGGCATCGGGATCGCGAATCCCGCGCTCGCCGCCGGCGCGCTCCGCGTCGTCGACCCGGCCCGCACCGGGATGGCGTCCGGGATCAACAACACCTTCCGTCTCGGGGGTGTCGCCGTCGGTGTCGCCGCGCTCGGCGCCCTGCTCGAGAGCCGCATCCAGACCGAACTCGCGTCATCCGGGGTCGCGAACGCCGATGCCGTCGGCGCGGCCGTCAGCTCGTCCGGGCTCCACGCGGTCGCAGGACAGTCGAACCTGGTCGAGCCCGCGACGTCGGCATTCGTCGGCGGTCTGAACACCATCCTCCTGGTGGGTGCTGCGACGCTCGTCGTGGGAGCGCTGGCAGCCGCCCTCCTCCTCCGGACTCCCGCTCCGGTCCAGGCTCAGGCGCCGGCCCCCGAGAAGGCGTAGCCGACCCGGCCGCGCGCTAGCGGGACGGCACGGGAGGCGGCGCCGCGACGTGCGACGCGACCAGGAGCAGCGGCGCAGCCGCGAGCCTGAGCGAACCTGCGCCGCCGCGCAGGGCGAGCGCTTGGCGAACGTTCCAGCCGAGCCCGTACTCGCGGCGAAGACGAGGAGGAAGCAAGGCAGCCGTCGACAGCCGATGGACCGGCGCGATCATGCGTAGAGGGGCCGGGAGCCCCGAGGCACGCAGGATCACCTCGGCGACCTCGCGAGCAGGCTGCGTCACGCCGATCTCCTCGCTCGCAAACCGCTCTGCGAGGTACGAGCGGAAGTCGCCGAGGGTCTCGGGAAGGACGTCCTGCGGCGTCCCGAAGATCCGGGCGACGCGCGCCATGTCGCGGTAGTACGCCTCCTGCTCCTCGGGCGAGAGCCGGTGGACGAACCGCCGGTAGAGGACGAGCGACGTCTCGACGAGCGTCGCATGCACCCACAGCATCAGCTCCGGGTCGGAGGCCGAGTAGGGCGTGCCCGCGGGAAACACGCCGAGCCTCGTCGTCGTTCGGCCCCGAACTCGTCGGTGGACGGCCTGGACGACCTCGCCCGCCCGGTCGGCTTCCTCCTTCGTGCCGTAGACGATCAGGTAGAGCGCGTTGAGCGTCCGCACGAGGCGACGCCAGAGATCGTCCTTGAAGTCGGAGTGCTCGGTCACCCCCGCTGCGACGAGCGGATGGGCGACCTGGAGCAGCACCGCAGCACCGCCCCCGAGGAGGGGGACGAGTGGTGAGTTACCGACCCGCCGAACGACGCTCTCGGGTGGGAAGTACCCGTCCCGGCTCGCGAGTCGCTCGGCATGCGATCTCGCTGCTGGCCGCCTCCCTCGTCCGACCCGCACGCTTCACAGAGTGCCTGCGCGCGAGCGCGCGCCGACGCCCGGTCTGCGTCCGGGCCTACGCCTCGGGCGCGACGACCGGATCTCCCGTCTGCACGCGGCCGGGAGCCGTAACCATGCCGTAGACCCCGAAGGGCAGGGACTCGGACGTGCCGTCTGGCCGGTAGCGGGCCAGGATCCCGAGTGTGTCGAGATCCGGGATCCCGCTGTCGGGGTTTTGCGTCGTGACCGCACAGCGGCCGACGTCCCCGTTCACGGCGATCACCGCCGAGCCGACGCGAACGGACGTCCCGATCCACCGGTCCTCTCCATGCGCGTCCAGCCCTTCGATGTCGAACATCATCCGGAAACGTCGACCGTCGACGGGGCGCGGAGAGCGCGCCTCCTCGCGCAGGCGCTCGAGCGATCCAGTCGACACGAGCGACACGTCACCGCCGTCGGCGCCGCGGTCCGTCGCGTGCTGCTCCGACCAGAGCAGGGTGAGCGGACGTCCGGCGAACTCGGAAATCGCCTCCCGCCACGGTCCGAGCACGCACCTGGAGAGATGCGGCCGGCCGTACAGCACTGCGGCGACCCGCTCCCCGAGCTCGACGACGCCTTCGATCCTCGTCCCGTCGGGAAACTCCAGCGCCAGCCTTCGGGTCGCCTCGTCCCACTCGGGCCGGATCGTGGTCAGCGGGCCGTTTCGCTTGTTGTTGAAGAGGCGTCCGTCCGAGTCGACGAGCCAGAAGCGGCGGTCGCCGCGGACCCCGCCGAGCTCGAGATCGACCTGGTCCGGGTGCACGAGGCCGAGCGACTTGACCGGCGCGATCGAGATGCGCGAGACCCAGGGCGTCACGGCATCAACGTATCCGTCGGGGCGGCTCCCGTCTCCGGCGGTACTCACGCCGCCCGTGCGAATGTCGCAGCGAGCCTCTAATGCCCGGAGATCGCGTGCGGGACATACGGCTCCTCGAGCATCGCGAGCTCGCCGGCGTCGAGCGCGAGCCGCTCCGCGGCGAGCGCGTCCTCGAGGTGCTCGACCTTCGTCGCGCCGACGATGGGTGCAGTCACGCCCGGCTTGTGGAGGAGCCAGGCGAGCGCGACCTGTGCAGATGGAACGCCGCGCGCGGCCGCGACCTCGACGGCCCGGTCGACGACCGCAAAGTCGACCTCGGGCGTGTACAGGCTGTCGCCGAACGAGTCGCTCTTCGCGCGCGTGGTCAGGCGCTCGCCGTGGCGGGTCCGCGTCCTGGTGAGGAGCCCGCGCGCGAGCGGGCTCCACGGAAGCACCGCGACGCCCTGGTCGATGCACTGCGGGATCATCTCCCGCTCCTCCTCCCGGTAGACGAGGTTGTAGTGGTTCTGCATCGAGACGAACCTCGTCGGTGCGACACGCTGCGCCTTGGCGAACTGCCACGCGTACATGCTGCTCGCCCCGATGTACCGCGCCTTCCCCGCCTTCACGACGTCGTGGAGGGCCTCCATCGTCTCCTCGATCGGAGTCAGCGGATCCCAGCGATGGATCTGGTAGAGATCGACGTAGTCGTGGCCGAGGCGCCGCAGTGACGCGTCGATCGACGCAAGAACGTGCTTCCGCGAGAGACCACGGCCGTTCTCTCCGGGCATCGTACGTCCGTTCACCTTCGTCGCGAGGACGTATTCCTCGCGCATCCCGAAGAGCTTCGAGAGGAGCCGGCCGGTCAGCTCCTCGCTCCGGCCGCCGTTGTAGACGTCGGCGGTGTCGAAGAACGTGATCCCGCCCTCGACGGCGCGGCGTACGATCGGCTCGGCCTCGTCCTCCTCCAAGGCCCACTCGCGGCTCTCGTGCCTCCCGTAGCTCATCATCCCCAGACACACACGCGAGACACGGAGGCCGGTCGAGCCCAGGTTCACGTACTCCATCGCCCGTCCACGCTAGCGCTCGGCCGGCGTTCGCCGCGTGGGAACCTGGCGCCTCGAGCCGTGGCGTCAGAATGCGGAGCGTGAGCTCGTCACTCGATCGCGACCGTCTTCGAGTCCTCGTCGAATCCGGTATCGCCCTCAGCTCCGAGCTCTCGCTCGACGCCCTCCTGCAACGGATCGTCGAGACCGCCGCCGAGCTCACCGGCGCTCGCTACGTCGCTCTCGGGGTGATCGACCAGAGCGGTCAGAGCCTCGAGCGCTTCTTCACGACCGGCGTCGACGAGGAGACGTACACGGCGATCGGCGATCTTCCGCGGGGCGGCGGGATCCTCGGTGTGCTCATTCGCGACGCGAAGCCGCTGCGCCTCGACGACCTCTCGTCGGACCCACGCTCCGTCGGATTCCCTCCGAACCACCCCCGGATGACCTCGTTCCTGGGCGTGCCGATCGCGCTCCGCGGCGTGGCCTACGGCAACCTGTACATGACCGAGAAGCGAGACGGCTTCTTCACCGAGGAGGACGAGGAGCTTTCGAAGCTCCTCGCGGCGCAGGCGGCCGTCGCGATCGAGAACGCACGCCTGTACGAGACGTCGACGCGGTGGCTGCGCCAGCTCGAGTCGGTGAACGAGATCGGCAACGCGCTCGCCACGGAGATCGAGCTCGAGCCGCTGCTCCGGCTCATCGCGCGCCGGCTGCGGGAGCTGGTCGACGCGCGCCTCGTGCTGATCGCGCTGCCCGACGGCGATGCTCTGCGCGTCGCGGCGGTCCAGGGCGAGAGCGCGTACGGCGTCGTCGGGATGCAGCTCGACGTCACCGGCTCGAAGGCCGGCCGCGTCCTCGAGCGCAAACGCAGCGAGCGCATCGACTCCGTGCTCGAGGACCCCGAGATAGACCAGCAGGCGACGAGACGGCTCGGCGTGCGTTCGGCGCTCTTCGTCCCCCTGCTGGCGCGCGGCGCGAGCATCGGGGTCGTGATCGCCCACGACAAGGCGGGATCGGATCCCGCGTTCACGGACGACGACCTGCGGCTGGCGGAGACGTTCGCCGCGAGAGCGGCCGTCGCCGTGGATCTCTCCGAGCGCGTGAGTCGAGACGTGGTCCGTCGCGTCGTCAGGGCGCAGGAGGTCGAGCGCACGCGCCTCGCCCGCGAGCTGCACGACGAGACCGGGCAGGCCCTGACGTCGATCCTCCTCGGACTCAAGGAGCTCGAGGAGGCCTTCGATACGCCAGAGGGTCGGGCGAAGGCGGCGTCGCTGCGGGAGCTCGTCGTCGACACCCTCCAAGACGTTCGCGACCTCGCCGTCGAGCTGCGCCCGGCGGCGCTCGACGACTTCGGGCTCGTCGCGGCGCTCGAGCGGCTGGTCGGCACGTTCAGGGAGAGCACCGGCATCGACGCCTCCCTGGAGGCGAGCATCGGTCGGGAACGGCTCGGGAACGAGCTCGAGACGACGTTCTACCGACTCGTGCAGGAGGCATTGACGAACGTCGCAAGACATGCGGACGCCCGACACGTCAGCATCTCCATCGTGCGGAACAACGGCTCGGTCTCGGCGGTCGTCGAGGACGACGGCCGAGGCTTCGCGGTCGAAGAGACTCGCGACGGCGCGCTCGGGTTGGTCGGCATGCAAGAGCGTGTCGCACTGCTCGGTGGACGCATCACGATCGAGTCCACGTCCGGGCGCGGAACGACACTGGCGGTGGAGGTGCCGGTTCCGTGATCAAGATCCTGCTCGTCGACGACCACGCGATTCTCCGGGCGGGATTGCGGCGCGTCCTCGACGCCGAGGACGACCTCGAGGTGGTCGCCGAGGCCGAGTCTGCCGAGCGGGCGCTGTTCGAGGCGCTCGACGCGAAGCCGGACGTCGCCGTCGTCGACGTGGTCATGCCGGGCAAGTCCGGGATCGAGCTGACACCGGAGCTCCTGAAGCTCATGCCTGAGCTGAAGATCCTCGTGCTCTCGATGCAGGACGATCCGCGGTACGTGCGCGCCGCGTTCGAGGCCGGCGCGAGCGGGTACGTGCTGAAGGAGGCGGCGGATACCGAGGTCGTCGACGCGGTGCGAACGGTTGCCGCCGGCGATCGCTACGTGCACCCCGCGCTCGGGGCGCGACTCGTCGCCGCGGAGGTGGACGAGCGTAGGCGCGCAGACGAGGATCCCCTGTCCGATCGCGAGCGAGAGGTCCTCCGGCTCCTCGCGCTCGGGCACACGAACCAGGAGATCGCGAAGATGCTCTACATCTCGGTCCGGACGGCCGAGACGCACCGCGCGCACATCATGCAGAAGCTCGGGCTCTCGAGCCGTGCGGAGCTCGTCCGCCACGCGCTCGCCCACGGACTGATCGACCCAGAGTCGGCTACCTGACGACGAGCACGGCGCACGGCGCACAGCGGACGACGTCCACGCTCACCGCGCCGAGACCGTGCCTCCGGTCGCCGTTCTGCGTCGTCGCGCCGACGACGAGCAGATTGGCGCCGAGGACCCGAGCCGCGTCCACGAGCTCGCCGACAGCGTCACCGCGACGCAGGACGTAGGTCGCTGGGAGCCGTCGATCCCGCATTTGCTCGCGCGCATCCTCGAGAGCGGCTTCGGGATCGTCCGCCGCGTCCTGCCCGACGCTGACGACTGCGAGCGTCGAGCCGTAGCCGACGAGATCCGCGGCGGTCTCGAGCGCACGTCGCGCGCCGCTCGACCCGTCGTAGCCGACGAGCACCCTCTGCGGCCGGGCTGCCATGGGCACGCATGGTGGTCGCTCCCCTAACGCTGGGCGTCGGGGTTCGACACCGCGTCTCCTTCGGAGAACTACCGACGGCGCCGACGTTCGAGACGGCGCACGTCGGCGGGCAGCGAGAGTTGGCGCGGCCGGGGGGCCGCGCCTCTCCTCTCAGTGCACGATGAGCACGTCGCGGTGTGCTTTCCGCGAGACGGCCCCGCTCACGCTCATGCCGAGCGCGTGCTCGACCAGCGAGCGCTCATGGCTCCCGAGGACGATCAAATCCGCGTCGATCCGGTCCGCGACGTCGAGGATTGCGTCCGCGGCATCGCCGTGAGCCGGGTCGAGGGTCGCGGTGATCCCCTCTTCTCCGAGCAGCTCCTGTGCCTGCTGGAGCTGCTTCGTGTGCTCGGCGGGCGGATCCGCAGGATCGTACGGACCCCCACTCCGAGTACCCCCGCCGACGAGCACGGGAGTCACGCTCGTGACGTGGATGCTCGCGTCGAACGCCTTCGCGAACGCGGCCGCGCGTCGCAGAGCGTTCGTCGCCCCGTCCGAGCCGTCGAACCCGACGAGGATGGTCTTCATTGCCGATCCTCCTTTCTACCGGCCCGATCATGTCGAATAGCAACACGCGTTGCATCCGCGGGAGCACGGAGCCTGCTCCGTGCGAACCCGGATCCGGCACAAGCGAGCGGTGTGCGTGGTGAGTCGAGCGCATCGTCGCTTCAAGAGCGGCGACCTCGCGTGCCCGGAACCCGCTCGCGAGCTCGGTGTTCGCCCCTGCCCCAATCGGGGGCGACGCTGATGTCGTCTCGGGTCGTGGGCGCGACGGTCATGGTGTGAACCTTCGCGATCCTGCGCTGCTCGCCGACCATCCCGACGGAGCGGACGAGGCGTCATCCCCGGCGCGAGAGCAGCCGGCCGTGCGCGATGCCCGGGCGCCCGTCGCCCTCCTCCTGCGGGACCTGCGCACGAGCGAGGCGGGGCTCTCGAGCCGTGAGGCCGAGAGACGCCTGGTCGCGTACGGCTCGAACGAGCTCGAGCGGCGAGGAGGTCGTCGCTGGCCGAGGCAGCTCGCCATCCAGTTGACGCACCCGCTGGCGCTCCTCCTCTGGGTCGCGGCGGGACTGGCATTCGTCGCGGGGACCCCGCCGCTCGGGATCGCGATCCTCGCCGTCATCGTCCTGAACGCCGGCTTCGCATTCGCCCAGGAGCGACAGGCGGAACGCGCCGTGGAGGCGCTCCGGGGATACCTGCCCTCCCAGGCGACGGTCATGAGGGACGGCGACCGACAGCAGGTGGATGTCTCCCGCCTCGTCCCGGGCGATGTAGTCGTGATCGAGGAGGGCGACCGCATCTCCGCGGACGCGCGCCTCGTCGAGGGTGCGATCGAGGTCGATCTCTCGACCTTGACCGGGGAGTCGCAACCCGTGTTCCGGTCGGCCGAGTTCGAGGACACGACGGGACCGCTCGTCGAGGCGCGTGATCTGGTGTTCAGCGGAACGACGTGCGTCGGCGGGGAAGCGCGCGCGCTCGTCTACGCGACGGGCATGCGGACCGAGCTCGGCCGGATCGCGGCGCTGTCGGAGCGCGTCGAGCAAGAGCTGAGCCCGCTCGAGCTCCAGGTGCGCCGGGTCGCGTGGCTGATCGCGCTCGCCGCCGTCGTCGCCGGGCTCGCGTTCCTGCCCATCGGCTGGCTCGGCGCCGGCCTGCCGCTCCGCGACTCGTTCACGTTCGCCGTCGGCCTAATCGTCGCGAACGTCCCCGAGGGCCTGCTGCCGACGATCACGCTCTCCCTCGCGGTCGGCGTCGCCGCGCTCGCGCGGCGTGGAGCCCTCGTGAAGCGCCTCTCGGCGATCGAGACGCTCGGGTCGACCACGGTCATCTGCACGGACAAGACGGGAACTCTGACGGAGAACCGGATGCGACCTCTTCGTGTATGGACGCCCCTCGGTGAGCTCGACCTCGAGAGCCGCGCAGACGGCACGCCGGTCGCGACGGACGACCCCGTGCTGGCCCTGCTCGCGCGAACGATCGCCGCCTGCAGCACCGCGGAGCTCGATCCACGGCGGACCGGGAAGTCACGCGGCGAGGCGACGGAGATCGGGCTCCTCGAGGCGGCGCGTGCCCTCGGCGTCGACGTGGACGTGAGGCGGCGCGAGCTCGCGCGGAAGAAGGTCTACCGATTCGACCCGAAGCTGCGGCTCATGTCGACCGTCGACCAGCGGCAGGACGGAGGCATCACGGTTCACAACAAGGGCGCGCCGGAGGAGGTGCTCGCGCGGTGCACGAGCATCGGCGGGCGCGAGAACCACAGGCCGATCGAGGACGAGGATCGGGAAGAAGTGCTCGCCGTGCTCGACGCCTGGGCGAGGCAGGGACTGCGTGTGCTCGCCGTCGCCCGACGTCGTCTGCGCGGCGCAACGGCGCCGCCGGAACGAGAGGATGCGGAGCAGGAGCTGTGCCTGCTCGGCCTGGTCGGGCTCTTCGACCCGCTCCGCCCGGAGGTCGCCGAAGCGGTGGAGCGCTGCAAGCGAGCGGGGATCCAGGTGCTCGTCGTGACCGGCGACTACGGGCCGACCGCGGCGGAGATCGCACGCAGGGCCGGGATCGCGGCAAACGGCGCTCCGGTCGTCACCGGCGGCGAGCTCGAGCGCCTTAGCGAAGGCGAGCTCGACGACCTGCTGCGCTCCGGCGGCTCGGTGATCTTCGCCCGCACGTCCCCGGAGGCGAAGCTGCGCATCGCCGACGCTCTCCGCGCCGAGGGCAACGTCGTGGCCATGACCGGCGACGGCGTGAACGACGCGCCTGCTCTGCGCCGCGCCGACATCGGAATCGCGATGGGCCGGTCCGGAACGGACGTCGCGCGTGAGGCGTCGACCATGGTTCTCACCGACGACAACTTCGCGACCATCGTCGCGGCTGTCGCCGCGGGCCGGAGAGTCTTCGCGAACGTCCGCAAGTTCGTCTTCTACATCCTCGCTCACACCACACCCGAGGTCGTCCCGTTCCTCGTCTTCGCGCTCTCGGGCGGAGGGATTCCGCTTCCCCTGACCGTCATGCAGATCCTCGCGATCGATCTCGGGACCGAGATTCTCCCGGCCCTCGCGCTGGGCCGCGAGCAGGCTGAGCCGGGGTTGCTCGATCGACCCCCACGCTCGCGCCGGGAGGGCGTCATCGACCGCACGCTGCTCGTGCGCGCCTGGGCGTTCGTGGGCAGCATCGAGGCCGTGCTCGTGTTGGGCGGCTTCTTCCTCGTGCTCCTCCGCGCCGGCTGGCACCCCGGCGATGCGGTCGACTCGGGAAGCCCCCTCCACGACGTGTACTTGCAGGCGACCACGATGACGTTCGCCGGCATCGTCGCCTGCCAGGTCGGCACTGCGTTCGCTGCTCGGACCGAGCGGGCGTCGCTTCGCTCCATCGGCGTCTTCTCGAACGGCCTGCTCCTGATCGGGATCGCGTTCGAGCTCGCGTTCGCCGCCGCTCTGATCTACGTGCCGGCGCTCCAACCGTACTTCCACACCGCGCCGCTCGGCCCCGGCGAGCTCGTCCTCCTCGCTCTCATGCCACCGGTGGTCTGGGGAGCCGACGAGCTCCGCCGCCGCCATCGCCGTGGCGGCCGCATGCGGACGGTCGCCGTTCCCGTCGCGCCGGCCTGAGCTCGCTCTCGCTCCTACGCCCCGACGCTCTCCGCGACCGACCGAGGAAGGTCGTCGTCCATCCGCGGCGCAACGAGCCCGAGTGCCTCCGCCGTCTTCTCGTACACGTCACGCCCTTCGAGGCTGTACTCGAACGTGAACTCGACCGCGCCGTTCAGCTCGAGCACGACGTACGTGCCGTCTGCTCTGCGCAGAAGGTCGACACCGACGACGTCGGCGCCGACGGCGTGCGCGGCCGCGACGGCCAGTGCACACGCCTCGGCCGGAGGCGAGATCCGATGGCGCGTACCGCCGAGGGCGGTGTTCGTCCTCCAGTCCCCCTCCGGCGCGCGGCGCTGCACGGCTCCGACAACGACGCCCGCAGCGACGACGATTCGCAGGTCGACTCCTGTCGCAGGGACGTACTCCTGTACCAGAGCGCCGTGTCGCCGATACCACGGCTTCTGCGCGGCTATCGCCAGGCAGGCGTCGAGCTCCTCGGCCGCCTCGCAGCGGACGACGTCTGCTCCCCAGCTGCCGAAGCGCGGCTTGACGACGACCGGCAGTGGGACCTCCGCCTGCCCGCCGGCCCTCACGACCGTCGTCCGCGGATGGGGTATCCCGGCTGCACCGAGTAGGCGGGCGGTCCGCAGCTTGTCATGGCAGTTGAGGAGCGACCAGGCCCGATTGAGCACGACCGCGCCCTGCTGCTCGAGCCGGAGGAGCTCGAGCAGCCCCGGCTCGACCCCGTCGAGCGTCGGTAGCACGTCCAGCCTTCCGACCGTGACGTCCAGCGGCCGCATCTCGCTCAGAGCCGCCCTCGCCGAGAGGAGCTCGACCTGGAGCCCACGCCGCGACCAGGCCTCGGCGAGGCGCACGTTCGTCTCGTTCGCCGTGCTCCCGATAAGGACGACGCGATGCACGAGCACAGCGTGCGCCGCTCGCGCCGACCTGGAATCAGCGCCGCCGCGGAGCGTCGGCGGAGAAACTACGCGTGAGCGTGGAGGCAGCTCGAATCCGGGAAAAGCCGCGGGCGTCTCGGGGCTGCGCACCGATGCGGCACGCCCGGCTCGTCTCGACGATTCATGTCGAGATGTACGCGCGAGAAATCGAGGAAGCGAAGCACGATCTCGACGAGCTGCGGGTCACGACGCGGGAGGATCTCGCCCTCGCGGCCGTCGCGTTCGCCGCGTCGCTCGTCGCAACGCAGCTCGTGCCGGAGCTCGCCCTTCCTCTCTTCCTCGGCGGTGTCACTGCGGCCGTGCTCGCGATGCGAGCGCTCGTGCGGAGATGGGAGCTTGTGGACCGGCTCGTCGGTGAGCGGGACGCGTACGCCATCCCGCAGGTGCTCGAGTGCGCCGCCCGAGAGGCGACACGCGAGAGCCGGAAGAGCATGGCGGCGAGCATCCGTGGCATCGTCCCCGCTCCGGGTCATCCGAACGAGGCCCGGATCGAGGCGGTCGCGCCAGAGCTGGAAGCACTCGCGCAGGAGCTCGAGGACGACGCCCTGGAGCTCGATCCGGCCACGGCCGTCGCGTGCCTCCGCCTGTTCCACGGGGTGGACGGGCGGGGACCGCTCTTCGACGAGCTCGTTTCGGTGGACGAGCTGCGCGCACGGATCCGCCACGTCCGGAGCGGGTTCACCTCCGCGCGCATCGCGGCATGAACGCGTCGGAAGTCCACACTCGCTCGCCGCGCCGGCCCGGATGACGACGCGATGGCCACACAGGAGAGTGATCGCATGAGCACGTCGCACCCATCCGCGTCGTTCAGCGCGACGCTCCGCGTCCACCTCGAGAACCGCCCGGGATCGTTCGCACGACTCGCAGCGGCGATCGGCGACGCGGGCGGACTCATGGACGCGATCGACCTCGTCCGTGTCGAACACGGGAAGAAGGTGCGGGACGTCACGGTGCTGGCCGCAGACGACGCCCATCTAGCCCGGATCGTCGACGCCGTCCGCGCCGTCGACGGAGTCGAAGTCGACCACGTCTCCGATCGGACGTTCCTGATCCATCTCGGCGGGAAGCTCGAGGTCGCGAGCAAGGTCCCGCTGAAGACCCGGGACGACCTCTCGATGGCGTACACACCGGGGGTGGCTCGGATCTCGCGTGCCATCGCAGACGACCCGCGGAACGTCTGGAACCTCACCGTCAAGCAGAACACGGTCGCCGTCGTCACCGACGGCACGGCCGTGCTCGGCCTCGGCGACATCGGGCCGGAAGCGGCGCTGCCGGTGATGGAGGGCAAGGCCGTCCTCTTCAAGGAGTTCGGTGGTGTCGACGCCTGGCCCGTCTGCCTGGCCACGACGGACACGGAGGAGATCGTTCGGACCGTCGTGGCACTCGCACCCGTGTTCGGCGGCGTGAACCTCGAGGACATCGCCGCGCCGCGGTGCTTCGAGATCGAGGCCCGACTTCGAGACGAGCTCGACATCCCCGTCTGCCACGACGATCAGCACGGAACGGCGATCGTCGTGCTCGCAGCGCTTCTGAACGCGCTCGAGGTGGTCGGGAAGCGGCTGGAGGACGTCCGGATCGTCATCACCGGGGCCGGCGCTGCGGGTGCCGCGACGGCCTACAAGCTCCTCGCCGCGGGAGCCGGCGCGGTCGTCTGCTGCGATCGCCACGGCGTCATCCTTCCCGGACGCCCCGGGCTCGACCGCTTCAAGACGGCGTTGGCGGAGGCGACGAGACCACGCAGCGGAGGATCCGCCGACGAGGCGCTTGCCGGGGCCGACGTCTACATCGGGCTCTCCGTTCCCGGAGCGGTCTCGCTCCAGGGAGTCCGCTCGATGGCGTCGGACGCAATCGTCTTCGCGATGGCCAACCCGGTTCCGGAGGTCGCGCCCGAGGAGATCGAAGACTTCGCCGCGGTGATCGGGACCGGGCGCTCCGACTACCCGAACCAGATCAACAACGTCCTCGCGTTCCCAGGCGTCTTCCGCGGCGCACTCGACGTGCGGGCGACCGAGATCACCGAGCAGATGGAGCTCGCGGCTGCACGCGCCCTCGCGGCCGTGGTCGAGCCCGGCCACCTCGAGGCGGACTACGTGCTGCCGAGCGTGTTCGACCGCCGAGTGTGCCCTGCGATTGCCGAAGCGGTCGCTCAGGCCGCGGACGCGAGCGGGGTCGCGAGCAAGACGTCGGCCGCAGCCTCAGTGGCCTGACGAAAGGGCGAACTCCGGCCCCACGACCGGAGTTCGCCTTCACCGGATCGGTGCTTTACGCCTTGATCTCGATCGTGCGAGCCGTCGCGTGCTCGATCTTCGGGACGTGCACCTCGAGGACGCCGGTGCGGAACGTCGCCGCGACGTGGTCGATGTCCGCCTCGGGCGGCAGCTTGAACCGCCGCTCGAACTTGGTGTCCAACCGCTCGTGGAGGTAGAAGGTCTTCTCCTCGGCCTCCTTGTCCTTCACCCGCTCGCCCTTGACGACGAGCGTGTGGTCGGTCGCCTCCACGGCGAGCTCCTTCTCCTCGAACCCGGGGACGTCGAGCTCGACGATGAGCTCCTTGTCCGTCTCGTACAAGTCCACTGCCGGAAGCGGAGCGGGAGCGACCCCGAAATCCTCGAGCATCCGCCGCATGCGGCGCTCGATCAGGTCGAGATCCTGGAACGGCGCCCACTTGACCAACGTGGTCATCGCCATCCCTCCTTTCGCCTCCATGGTCGCGGCTGACCCTGGGGCCTGGCATCCGGGAAAGCACGGATGGGGCCCTGCCGCGGGAGGAAAAACCCTCGAGTCGATACGGCATTCCCCGGAAGCGACCCGACCGCGGTTCCCGGACACTCGATGCGTGAAGCTGCTGCTCGTCGAGGACGAGGACGCGATCGCCGAGCCCCTTGCCGAAGGGCTACGCCGCGAGGGGTTCGCGGTCGAACGCGTGGCGACCGGCAGGGAGGCGCTCGAGGCAGCGGAGCCCGACCTCGTCCTCCTGGACGTCGGCCTGCCGGACACTGACGGGTTCTCCGTCTGCCGGGAGCTCCGGAGCCGCTCGAGCGTCCCGATCATCATGGTCACGGCCAAGGGCGAGGAGGTCGACAGGGTCGTCGGGCTCGAGGTGGGAGCGGACGACTACATCGTCAAGCCGTTCGGCTTCCGCGAGCTGATCGCCCGGATCCGGGCGGTCACGCGGCGGACGGGAGATCGGGCGACGGCTCACGTCGGAGTGACGACGATCGGAGCGCTCACGGTCGACACCCGCAGCCGTCGGGTCTCGCTCGACGGCAGGGAGATCGACCTCACCCCGAAGGAGTTCGACCTGCTCGCCCTGCTCGCAAGCGATCCGGGAGCGGTCGTCTCACGCGCTCGCATCCTCGAAGAGGTCTGGCAGACGACCTGGTTCGGGAGCGCGAAGACCATCGACGTTCACGTCGCGGCCCTCCGCAAGAAGCTCGGAGACCCGGCATGGATCGAGACGGTTCGCGGCGTCGGGCTCCGCCTGAACGTCCCTCCATGAGCCGTCGCTTCCTCGCGACGTACGTCGCGCTCGCGGTGGTCGTGCTCGCGTCGCTCGAGATCCCGCTCGGGATCCAGTACGGACGGAGTGAGCGGCGCGACCTGACGGGGCGGATCGAGCGCGACGCTCTGACGATGGCGACCTTCGCCGAAGACACGCTCGAGCGGGGCCTGCAAACGCCGCCTCCGGGTCTCGTCCGTGTCGCGAACCAGTATCAGCGCGATCCGGGCGGGCGCGTCGTGATCGTCGATCGGACGGGGCTCTCGCTGCTCGACACGAACCCGCCGTTTCCGGGACGCCGGTCGTTCGCGAGCAGGCCCGAGCTCGCCGCCGCGCTCAGGGGCGACATCGCGTCGGGGACACGGCACTCGAGCACCCTGGGGACGGACCTCATCTACGTCGCCGTCCCGATCTCGTCCGGCGGGGTCGTTCGAGGCGCGGTGCGGATCACGTATCCCACGTCGGCGCTCGATTCGCGGGTGCGTCGCTACTGGCTGCTGCTCGCGGCGATCGGGGGTGTCGTCCTGGCCGCCGCGACCGTCGTGGGACTCCGTTTCGCCCGGACGCTGACCGAGCCGCTCTCCGCGCTCGAGGACGCCGCGGCCGCCGTCGGCGCGGGCGACTTGCAGGCACGAGCGCCCGCCGACAGCGGCCCGCCGGAGATACGCGCGCTGGCTTCGGAGTTCAATCACACCGTCTCGAGGCTCGAGGCGCTCGTGCGCTCGCAGGACGAGTTCGTCGCGGATGCGTCGCATCAGCTCAGGACGCCGCTCGCCGCGCTGCGACTGCGCCTCGAGAACCTCGAGCGAGACGTCGGGGAAGCGGGGAAAGATGACCTCACGGCTGCTCTCGCAGAGCTGAGCCGACTCTCGCGTCTCGTCGACGGGCTGCTCGCGCTCGCGCGTGCGGATGCGGCCAAACCGGCACCGACATCGCTCGATGTCCGCGAAGCCGTGTCGGCGCGGGTCGATGCGTGGTCGGCCGAGCTGGCCGAGCGGGGGGTCGTCGCGGACGTCCGGCTGACGGAGCCGCTCCACGCCCTGGCGACCCCGGGAGCAATGGAGCAGATCCTGGACAACCTCGTCTCGAACGCGCTCGCCGTGTCCGAGCCCGGCGACACGATCACGATCGAGGGGCGCTCCTCCGGGGACGGAGTCGTCCTGCACGTCCGCGACGAGGGCCCTGGGATGAGCGCGGAGCAGCGGGCGCGCGCATTCGATCGGTTCTGGCGCGCGGGCTCGCCGGGCGGCGGCACCGGCCTCGGGCTCGCGATCGTCCATCGTCTCGTGACGGCCGACGACGGCGAGGTCGTGCTTCGCGAAGCGGAGGGCGGCGGTCTCGACGTCGTCGTCACGCTTCGAGCCGCGTCCTGACGAATCCGGTCCGAACCCTTACCTCCGCTTGGCCCGAGCCTCACCGGACGCCTCCTACCGTGAGCGAACCAGCTTTCGCCCGGAAGGAGGACGAGATGTCCCGCAACTACGCGATCGCCTTCGCTGTCCTGCTTGCCTTCAACGCCGTCATCGGAACGGTGGCGCTCACGCGCACCCTCCATCTCGGGCAGGCGTCGAAGCAGGCGTCGCAGAAGACGTCGAGCGCGCTGATCGCGAAGCGGACGACGCAGCTCGACCGCTTCGAAGCGTCGCTCAAAGCCCAGCTCGCGAAGAAACCGCCGCCGCTGCCCAAGGTGCCCTCGGCAGCGACGTACGCCGCCGCCGCACCACCGACGGCGGTAGCTGCGAGCGCTCCTCAGGTCAGGTACGTGCGACCAGCGCCGATCATCGTCCACAAGCATCGCCCTGGCGGCGAGCACGAGAGCGGCGACGCGGGCGAGGGAGGCGGCGGTGGCGATGACTAGCCACACGGGCCGGCTGTACGGGCTCGCGGGTGCGCTCTTCGCGTTTTTCCTCCTCTGGGCCGTCGTCGCAGCACATCCGTGGGCGACGCCGGCGGCGACCAGCGATCCCCGGCTCGCCACGCTCGCGCAGCGCGAGAAGCGCCTGCGCGCCGACGCAGCGCTCGTGCAGCAGATCGTCGATCGCCGCTTTGCTGCCTACAAAGTGGCGCTCGCCAAGCGGCAGGCCGAGATCGCCGCCGCTCGGAGCCGAGCGGCTGCCTCCCTGGCGGCTGCTCCCGTCTCCCAGGGTTCTGCCGCCGCTCCCAGCGTCCGCGTCGTCACGCTGCCTCCGCTCGTGATCACGAAGACGTCCTGATGGAGCAGACGGGGTTCAGAGCGATGGGGACCGAGGTCGAGCTCATCCTCGACGTGCCCCCGAACGGTTGGAGCCCGGGCATCTTCGCGACCGTGCGTCAGGAGTTCGCCCGGCTCGAGAGCATCCTCTCCCGCTTCCGGCCGGACTCGGAGCTCTCCGCCCTGAACCGTTCCGGCCGGGTCCACGCCGGCCCCGATCTCGTTCGCGTCACCGAGCTGGCGCTCGCGGCTCGGGTGCAGACGAACGGGCGCTTCGACCCGACGGTTCACGACGCGCTCGTGGCCGCCGGGTACGACCGCACCTTCGAAGAGGTCGGAGCGCTCGGAACGGTCGTCGCCACGCGCCCCGACGCTCGCTGCGGAGGAGGCGTCAGCGTCGATCGCGAGACCGGGGAGATCGTGCTCGAGCCCGGAACACACCTCGACTTCGGCGGCATCGGCAAGGGGTACGCGGTCGACCGCGCCTGCGACCTACTCGCGCCCTACGGGCCGTGCCTCGTCAGCGCGGGCGGCGATCTCGCCGTCCGCGGCGGCTCGTGGCCGGTCGGCGTCGACGCCGCCCTCGAGCTGACGCTCGAGCTGACGAGCGGTGCGATCGCGACCTCCGGCTCGGATCGCCGGCGCTGGAGCACGACGCGGGGCGACGCGCATCATCTGATCGATCCGCAGACCGGGGCGCCCTCGGAGACCGACCTGGTCCGGGTGACGGTCGTCGGCCGGAGCGCGGTCGAGGCCGAGGTGCTCGCGAAGGCCCTCTTCCTCGCGGGCGTGGAGCGAGCTAGGGCGGAGGCCGACGAGCTCGAGGTCCCGGCCGTGCTCACGCTCGACGACGGGCGCATCCTCCTCGCGGGCGGTCTCTCGTGAAGGCGGACCCGACGTTCTGGATGCTCGCCCGTGCGGCGGGGTTGACCGCGTACCTCCTGCTCACCACCTCGGTCGTCGCCGGCCTCGTCCTCAAGTCGAGGCCGTTCAGATCGCTCAGGCCCGCGGCCGTCACCGACACGCACCGGTTCCTGGCGATGCTCGCTCTCGGGGCCATCGCCGTGCACGGCGCGACGCTCATGCTGGATGCGACGATCCACCTCGGGCCGGCGGCGCTCCTCGTTCCCGGCCTGTCCCCCTACCGGCCCGTCGCTACCGGCGTCGGCGTGCTGGCGGCGGAGCTCATGCTTCTCGTCTACGCCTCCTTCTCGCTGCGACGGCGGATCGGGACGCGGAACTGGCGCCGCCTGCACTGGGTGACGTACGCGATCTTTGCCGCGGCGACCGTCCACGGCATCGCCGCCGGGACGGACACGGCCCAGCCGTGGGCGTTCTCCCTCTACCTCTCGGCGGTCGGACTGGTCGTCGCGGCGACGGCGTGGCGCGCCCTCATGCCTCCCGTCGCAGCACCGAGCAAGGTGCGGGCATGATGAGAAGAGGCGCGATGAACTCGCTCAGGATCGCATTCGTGCTCGTCTTCGCGGTAGCGGTGGCGGTCGTCGCGAACGTCGTTCTCCTCGGCGTCGCGACCGGGTCGAACGACCCCGTCGGAAAGCTGAGCCCGCGCGCGGGGCTGGTCAGGTTGCCCGCGACGACCTCGACCACTCCGTCGAACCCGAAGCCCCCCACGGGCACGACGACGACGCCGAGCGACGACCGCGGGCACGGCCAGGACGACTGAGCTCGCGGCTCGTCCCAGAGCCGCGTTCCGATCTTCACCTTACGAGGCTGTTTCCAGACGTGGCCTTGGCCCGGCCGTAACCGAGCGCCGGTTAGAACGGGAGGCATGACGACTCCCGACGAAAGGATCACCATGAACACTCGCCGCCAGGCATTCGCGCTCGCCGGCGTGCTGACCGCCACCGTCCTCACGGC
Source organism: Gaiellaceae bacterium (assembly GCA_035702645.1). Taxonomy (GTDB): domain Bacteria; phylum Actinomycetota; class Thermoleophilia; order Gaiellales; family Gaiellaceae; genus GMQP-bins7. The sequence continues at coordinate 50,176 of DASSQE010000135.1, read as the reverse complement.
TGCGGCGGCGTTCGCCGGCATCTCGCACCGCCCTACCGCCCAGCACCAGCCGACCTCGACGCAAGTCGCCCAGGTCGCACAGGTCGCCCCCCAGTCTCCGGCCCGTCCCTCCCAGTGGGAGGACGACTGATGCGCCGGGCCTGGGCAGCCGTCATCGCCGTCTGGGCGACGCTCGCGATCGTCGCCGGCCTCGCTTGGGCACGTCCGGCACCGGTCCAGTCGGTGGCGCAACCCGCCTCGACGACGCTCGTCGTCAAGGGCAAGCACGGGACACAGCGATTCGTCGTGGTCGGCTCCACCGCTGCGACCGCGCCGCACGCGACGACGCAGGCCTCGCCTCCGCCGCCATGATCGGCCTCCTCCACCGCACGACCTTCCGAGCGATGGGCACGTCGTGCACGATCTGGGCCACCGCGAGCGAAGCCGATCGACGCCACGCACGACGCGTCCTCGCGGCCGGACGCGCCGAGGTGGAGGCGTGCGAGCGGACGCTCTCCCGCTTCGATCCCTCGAGCGACCTCTCGCGCCTCAACGACGCCGCCGGTAAGTGGGTCGACGTCGACTCCCGCCTGGCGGATGCCCTTCGCCTCGCGCTCCGCGGACGGAAGGCGACCGGAGGACGGTTCGATCCCACGATCCTTCCCGCGCTCGTGGCCGCCGGCTACGACCGGACCTACGAGGAGCTCGAGGAGCGGCCCGGTCGGGCTGCCTCCGGCTGGCGCGCCGGAGCAGAGGTCGAGGTCGCCCCGGACGCCGACCGTGCACGCGTGGAGCGCGGCGCCGCCGTCGACCTCGGCGGAGTCGGCAAGGGCTACTCCGCGGATCGCGTACTGCTCGCGATGCGCGACGCGTGGGACCGGCTTCCCGGCGCGCTCGTCGACCTCGGAGGCGACATCGCGGTCTGGGGTTCGCCGCCGGACAGTGGCCCCTGGCGGATCGCGGTCGCCGACCCGCGTCTCCCGGGAGGCTCGCTCGGTACCGTCCGCATCGAGGAGGGTGGAGTCGCGACCTCGGGTCGCCACGCAAGACGCTTCGGGGCCGGACGCGCGCTCCACCACCTGATCGACCCGGCAACGGGCGCACCGGCCCTCGAGGGGCCGCTGGCGGTCACGGTCGTCGCCCCGGATCCCGCCTGGGCGGAGATCCACGCGACCGCGCTCGCCGTCTCGAGCCTCGAGCGGGCACGTGTCCATGTGGCCGGTCTGTCGGGCGTCTCCGCCTTCTGGGTTCCACCGATAGGGGCCCCCGAGCAGCTCGGCGTGCTTCCGCTCGAGCCCGCGCTCGTCGGAGCTGCGGCATGAACGCGTTCCTGACGCACGCACCAATCGCCTGGTACGTCGTGCGCGCGGCCGGTCTCGTCGCGTTCGGCGCGCTCACCCTGTCCGTCTGGCTCGGGCTCGCGATGAGCACGCGCCTGTTCGGCCCCAAGCGCATGAAGTCGCTCTTCGGCTGGCATCAGACGATCGCCTGGACCGGGCTCTCGATGCTCGGGCTGCACGCCGGCGCGCTGCTCTTCGATCCCACCCTGCACTTCGGGATCCCAGCGCTGCTCGTTCCCTTCGCCGCCCCGTGGCGCCCGATCGCGGTCGCCGCCGGAATCGTCACGGGCTGGCTGATGCTCGCGATCGCCTCGTCGTTCCGGCTGCGGAAGTGGATCGGGCAGAAGGGCTGGCGGCGGCTGCACTACGCGACCTTCGCGGCGTTCGTCCTCGCGCTCGGTCACGCCCTCGCCGCCGGTACCGATCTCAGAGGCGTCGGCGGGCCGATCCTCGTGGCGGTCGCGGCCGGCCCGGTGCTCTGGCTGGGGCTCGCGCGGGTGCTCATGCCACGGACGGCGCGAGCCCCGTCGCCGCAACGCCCGGCCGTCGAGCCCGGCGCGTGAACCGCGACCGGAGGGCGCGAGCGCCCTCCGGTCGCGGGTGGACGCGATTTCGAGCCCGTCGGATCTTTGCGTTCCGCTTCCCGAAGCCTGTCCTGGCTCTTGCCCGCCGCTTACGAGCGGGGTCGTACGGTCGGCGTATCGACCAGAAAGGAGAAAGACGATGTACAGGATCCAGATCGACCGGTCGTTGTGCAGCGGATTCGGCGCGTGCGCGGAGCTCGCGCCCGACGTGTTCGAGGTCGGCAAGGACGGGCTCGCCTCGGTGCGAACCGGCACGACGTCCGACCCGGCGGTCCTCAGAGCGGCAGCCGAATGCCCGATGGCCGCGATCACGGTCGTCGAGGAGGAGGCGGCCTGATGAGCCCACACTCGATTCTCGTCGTCGGAGCGGGTCTCGCGGGCGCACGCTGCGCGGAGACGCTGCGGGCCGAGGGGTTCGGCGGCACCATCGTCGTCGCAGGCGACGAACTGCTGCCCCCGTACGAGCGGCCGGCGCTCTCGAAGGAGTACCTCGCCGGGACGAAGACCGAGCACGAGCTCCTGCTGCGCACGCTCTCGTCCTGGGAGGAGCAGGGGATCGAGCTGAGGCTCGGGACGCGCATCGTCCGCATCGACCCGCGCCGGCGGCAGGCGACGACCGCGACGGGCACGGAGCTCGAGTGGGATGCCCTCGTGCTCGCGACCGGCGCACGGCCGCGCCGGCTTCCGTTCCCGGTGCCCTCCGGCGTGTACGCGCTCCGCACCGTCGTCGACGCTCGTGCCATTCGCGCCGAGCTCGTGCCAGGGGCACATCTGATCGTCGTCGGCGGCGGCTTCGTCGGCGCGGAGGTGGCGTCGACGGCGGTCGCGCTGGGCGTTCGGGTGACGATGCTCGAGGCTCTTGCGACTCCCTTCGAGCGGACACTCGGCCCGGCTCTCGGGCGGGTGCTCGCCGATCGGTATCGCTCCTACGGCGTCGACCTCCGAGTGCGAACCGGGGCCACTGGGTTCGGCGTCGGCACCGACGGCCGGGTCGGCACGGTGCAGCTCACGGACGGGAGCGAGATCAGCTGCGACCTAGCCCTCGTCGGCATCGGCGTCGAACCGGCGAACGAGCTCATTCCGCACTCGCTCGACGGTGTCCCGATCTACACGTGCGGTGACGTGAGCGGAGGGCCTGGCCACTGGACGAGCGCTGCCGCGGAAGCCGCGGCGGTTGCCCGTCGCATCCTCGGCCTCGCACCCCATCGCATCCAGCCGGCGTTCTTTTGGTCGGATCAGTTCGGCCTCCGGCTGCAGTTGGTCGGCGACGCGGTCGCCACTGCCGCGGTCGAGCTCGAGGGCGGCGACGAGGGCTTCATCGCCCGGTACCACGATCCCGAGGGTCGACTCGTCGCGGCGCTCGGGGCAAATCGTCCCGCCGAGGTCGCGAGCCTGCGACGTGAGCTGGGAATGGCCGCATAGGCGGGCCACGACTGCGAGCGCATCCATCGCCCGTCGCCTGCCGCGGGCGGGCGGACTCGTTCAGGGCCGGGCGCGGACGTCGATCTCGACGTCGACGGGAAACGCGACCGAGGCGGAGACGAGGCACATCTCCTCCGCCTTCTCGGCCAGGCGCCGGAGCTCGTCGGCGTCGTCGCCCGTCACCGTCAGCCGCAGTGTCAGGCGGGTGAAGCCGAAGCGGCCGTCGCCCCGCATGCTCGCAACACCGTCGGCGTCGACGCGGAGGTCCGCGTACGGAACGCCTGCTCTCTCGGCGAGCCCGGTGAACGTGACGGCGAGGCACGAGGCCGCGGCTGCGACGAGGAAGTCCTCGGGGCTCCACAGAGACGGATCGACGCCACGGAAGACCGGTGGCGGAGAGACCTCGACCGGAAGCTTCCCCTCGACGCGGGCCGTGACACGCCGCTCGCCGATCCACTCGACCGCGAGCGGGAAGTGGAACTCCTTCGGCCGCTGTCTCGTCGTCGCTTCCGCCTGAACCGATATCAGCTCCTGCGCGGACATCGAAACCTCCCGAGAGGTTGCGGTCTTCCCTCCATCACCCGCATCGTCACGCCACCGTCGCGAACGGTCATCGGCGCCGCCGCCGATCGCCCCTTCGGAGAACTACTCAGGCGGCGTAGTTGTCCGCAGGCCGCTCCGCGAATACCCCCTTTCCGGCAGCGCCGTCCTCCCGCGACGCTGTCCGCAGAGCTCGGGAGGTGACAGGGATGGCGAGAAAACGGATCGTGATCCTCGGCGGTGGCACGGGTGGGACGATGACCGCCAACCGTCTACGCCGGCGGTTCGGCGAGGACGAGGCGGAGATCCACGTCGTCGACCGGGACGACCGCCACGTGTATCAGCCGGGCCTCCTGTTCGTGCCGTTCGGTCTCGCTCGGGTGGAGGAGATCGTCCGGCCCCGCGCGCGCCAGCTCAGGCGCGAAGTGAGCTTCCACGAAGACGAAGTCGAGGCGGTCTTGGTCGACCGCAACGAGGTGGTGCTGGGGAGCGGAACCGTGCTCCCCTACGACGTGCTCGTCGTCGCGACGGGCGTCCGGCTCCAGCCGCAGGAGACGGAGGGCATGACCGGCCCAGGCTGGAACGAGCACGTCTTCACCTTCTACTCCCCCGAGGGAGCAGCGCAGCTGCAGCGGGCGCTCTCGGACTTCGACCGCGGCCGGCTCGTCGTCAACCTCGTCGACATGCCGATCAAGTGCCCCGTCGCGCCGCTCGAGTTCGCGTTCCTCGCCGACTGGTACTTCCACGAGCGCGGGATCAGGCACGAGGTCGAGCTCGTCTACGCGACTCCGTTGGACGCCGCGTTCACGAAGCCGATCGCGTCGGAGCACCTCGGTGGGCTGCTCGCCGACAAGCAGATCGAGCTGGTGACCGAGTTCAACGCCGGAGAGGTGGACGGCGTCGGGCGGAAGCTCGTCGCGTACGATGGGCGCGAGCTGGACTTCGACCTCCTCGTCACGGTTCCGCTCCACGGTGGCGCGGCGTACGTCGAGCGCTCACCCGATCTCGGCGATGCGCTCGGCTTCGTCCCGGCCGACAAGCAGACGCTGCAGAGCGCAGCTGCGCCGAACGTGTTCGCGCTCGGCGACGCGACCGACCTGCCCACGTCCAAGGCGGGGTCCGTGACCCACTTCGAGGCCGAAGTGCTGGCGGAGAACGTCGCCCGGTTCTTCTCCGGCCAGGAGCTCGAAGCCGGCTACGACGGGCACGCCAACTGCTTCATCGAGACCGGCTTCGACAGGGCGCTCCTCATCGACTTCAACTACGAGGCCGAGCCGCTGCCAGGACGCTTCCCGAGCATCTTCGGGCTCCCGCTCCTCCGCGAGTCCCGGCTGAACCACGTCGGGAAGCTCATGTTCCAGTGGGTCTACTGGCACGCCTTGCTGCCCGGTCGTGAGATCCCCGGAATCGGTCCGACCATGCCCGAGCGGGGCAAGAAGCGGGTCGCCGTCCATGCCTGAGAGGAGAACGAAATGACCATGACGCTCATCGCCGATGCCCCGATCGACCTCGACGCCGAGGGCTTCCTGACGGATCCGGAGCAGTGGAGCGCGGACATCGCGCAGGCGATCGCTCGCGACAACGGCATTCCGGAGCTGACGGATCGCCACTGGCTCGTCGTGCGCTTCATGCGCGAGCGCTACTTGGCGACCGGGACGGCGCCGTCCATCAGGTCGCTCGGCAAGGAGTCCGGAGTCCCGGTCAAAGAGCTCTACGAGCTCTTCCCCAAGGGACCCGCAAAGCTCGCCGCGAAGATCGGCGGGATCCCGAAGCCGAAGGGCTGCATCTAGAGAGGAGCACGTGATGACCGAGCTGCTCGAACACCCACTACCGGCGCTGTCCGAACCACGGACGCTCGAGAAGGTGGCCATCGTCGTCTCGAAGGGCTCGCTGGAAGGGATCTACCCGGCGCTGATCATGGCCAACGGCGCCCGCATGGAGGGAATCGAGGCCGATCTCTTCTTCACCTTCTTCGGCCTCGACGCGATCCGCACGGACCGCTACGAGAAGATCAAGGTCGCGACCGTCGGCAACCCCGGGATGCACATGCCGACCTGGATCGGGGCGATCCCCGGCTTCTCGGCGCTCGCCACCCGGATGATGACGCGTCAGATGGAGAAGATCGACGTTCCCCCCGTCCCCGAGTTCATCGAGCTGCTCGGTGACTCGGGCGCCCATCTATTCGCCTGCAGGGCGACCGTGGACATGTTCGGCCTGACGATGCAGGACTTCGTCCCGCAGGTGGAGGGGATCCTCAGCGTCGGCGAGTTCTACAAGCGCTCCACCGGGGCGCAGATCATCTTCACGTAGAGAACGCGCGTGCCGGCGCCGTGCGCGCTCGCGGCGGCGCCGGCGGGGTGCGCGGGTTCTCCCGGCCCATTTGCGTGTTCTTCCGGATGCGGTCGGCCCGCATGTGCACGACGCTGACGCCGAGTCCCCGAGACGAGGAGGAGCAATGAACGTCAAGCAGATCATGAGCCCGAAGGTGATCACGACCCGGCCCGAGTCGCTGCTCAAGGACGTGGCGCGAACACTCACCGAGTACGGCATCTCGGGAGTGCCCGTCGTGGACGATCAGGGAACCGTCGTCGGGGTGGTCTCCGAGGCGGACATCCTGGTCAAGGAGCGCGGCCCGAAGCCGCGTCACGAGGGCCTCGGGGCCTGGATCCTGCGGGGAGGAGTCGCAGACCGGGAGAAGCTGGCCGCTCGCACCGCCTCCGAGGCGATGACGGCGCCGGCGATCACGATCGCAGCGACCAGGAGCGTCTCCGAGGCCGCGCGGCTCATGATCGACGAGGGCATCAAGCGCCTGCCGGTCGTCGATCTCCAGGGCAAGCTCGTGGGGATCGTCACCCGGTCCGACCTCGTCCGTGTGTTCGCCCGGGAGGATGCCGAGATCGAGCGGGAGATCCGCGAGGACGTCATCCGGTCCGCTCTCTGGCTCGACCCGCAGGGAATCGAGGTACGGGTCGAACGAGGAGAGGTGACGCTCGCCGGGGAGACCGACTATCGACTCGACGCCGAGATCCTCACGCACCTCGTCGAGCGCGTGCCCGGCGTCGTGGCCGTCCAGTCGACGGTCGGCTGGCGCTTCGACGAGCGCGAGACGAAGCTCGGCGAGCACGATCCCCACGTGCCCCTCGAGTCGCAGGCACGGTAGGCACAGACTCCGTCGCCCCGGCGAGCGGAGAGCGGCCTCGCCCGAGGCCGCTCTCTCGTTTGTAGGCGAGGCTAGGCGGTGACGACGAAGTCCGGGACGAGCACCTTCGTCGCGAGCTCGACCAGCCTGTTCGAGTATCCCCACTCGTTGTCGTACCAGGCCACGACCTTCACCTGCGTCTCGTCGACGACCTCGGTGAGCGGAGCGTCGAAGATGGCCGAGTACGGCGACTTGACGATGTCCGAGGAGACGAGCGGCTCCTCGCTGTAGCGAAGGATGCCCTCGAGCGACTCGTCCGCCGCTCGAGACCCGAAGAGCTCGTTGATCTCCTCGCGGGTAGTCGGCCGCTTGGTCTCGACGGTCAGGTCGACGAGCGAGCCCGTCGGCACAGGAACGCGGACGGCGAAGCCGTGGAGCCTGCCGGCGAGCTCGGGGACGACGAGCCCGATCGCCTTCGCGGCGCCCGTCGACGTCGGCACGAGGTTCGCCGCCGCAGACCGCGCGCGACGCAGGTCCTTGTGTGGGCCGTCGAGCAGGCACTGGTCGCCCGTGTACGCGTGGATGGTCGTCATCAACCCGTGGCGGATGCCGACCGCCTCGTTCAGGATCTTGGCCACCGGCGCCAGGCAGTTCGTCGTGCACGACGCATTCGAGACGATGCGATGGCGCTCCTCGTCGTAGGCCTCGTCGAAGTTGACCCCGAGCACCACCGTGACATCGGGATCCTTCGCAGGGGCCGAGACGACGACCTTGCGAGCGCCCGCCTCGAGATGCTTCGCCGCGTCCTCGCGGGTCCGGAACTTCCCGCTCGACTCGATGACGACGTCGACGCCGAGGTCGTCCCAGGGGAGCAGTGCGGGATCCTTCTCCGTCGGCGCCACGATCGACTCCCCGTCGACGACCAGGTCGCCGTCGACCACCTCCACTTCTCCGGGGAAGCGCCCGTAGACCGTGTCGTATGCGAGCAGATGCGCCAGGAGCTCCGGCTCAGCCACATCGTTGATCGCGACCCACTCGACGTCGAGCCCACGCTCGTAGGCGGCGCGAAACGCCGCACGTCCCGTGCGTCCGAAGCCGTTGATCGCACAGCGTGTTGCCATCTCTTCCTCCTCCTTCTCGGGTTCCCCCCAGTTATGGGGCCCCTGCGCTGCGCCGGCCTCGGGGGCTACCCGCACGACGCGCGGGAAAGACCGCAAGACGAAGCGCGCCGACGGCCTGCGGGCTAGTACGGACGCGCTTACAGCGGCCGCTCGGATGCCTTTCGGGCGTCTGTCGTCGACGCTCTAGCCATGTTCGAGATCAGAATCCACGGGCGGGGCGGACAGGGCGTGGTCACGGCCGCCGAGCTGCTGTCGGTCGCCGCGTTCTTCGAGGACAAGCATTCCCAGGCGTTTCCCACGTTCGGGTCCGAGCGGACGGGCGCACCGGTCGTCTCGTTCTGCCGGATCGACACCCAGCCCATCCGCATACGAGAGCCGATCGTCGAGCCGGACGCGCTGATCGTCCAGGACCCGACGCTGCTGCACCAGGTGGACCTGTTCGCCGGCGTGATGCCGACGACGTACGTGCTCGTCAACACCGTCCGGCCGCTGGAGGAGCTCGGCCTCGAGGACTTCTCGAGCACGCTCGAGCCGGGCCGCCTCGTCACCGTTCCCGCCACCGACATAGCGCGCGAGCACGTCGGACGTCCGCTGCCCAACGCAGCTCTCCTCGGCGCGTTCGCGACGGTGACAGGTGAGCTCGGACTGGAGTCCGTGTGCGCCGCGATCCAGGACCGCTTCCCAGGCCGGGTCGGGGAGAGAAACGTCGCAGCGGCACGGGCGGCGTTCGCGGCGGCTGCACCTCGAGAAGGCGCGGTCGCCCATGCGTGAGCAGATCGAAGGCTCGCTCGCGGTCGCGAAGGCCGTGGCGCGGTGTCGCCCGGAGGTGATCAGCGCGTACCCCATCTCACCCCAGACGCACATCGTGGAGGCGCTCTCCGACCTCGTGAGGACGCGAGAGCTCGAACCGTGCGAGTACCTGCTCGTCGAGTCGGAGTTCGGAGCGATGTCGGCCGCAATCGGCGCCTCCGCGGCCGGAGCGCGCGCGTACACGGCGACGGCGAGCCAGGGCCTCCTGTACATGGCGGAGGCGCTCTTCAACGCCTCCGGGCTCGGCTTGCCGATCGTGATGACGGTGGCGAACCGCGCGATCGGCGCGCCGATCAACATCTGGAACGACCACTCGGATGCGATGTCGCAGCGCGACTGCGGATGGATCCAGCTCTACGCCGAGTCGAACCAGGAAGCGGCCGATCTCCACGTCCAGGCGTTCCGCCTCGCCGAGGAGGTGTCGCTCCCGGTCATGGTCTGCATGGACGGGTTCGTGCTCACACACGCGGTCGAGCGGGTGGACGTCCCCGAGCAGGCGGACGTCGATCGCTTCCTCCCGCCCTTCGAGCCGAGGCAGGTGCTCGATCCCGATGAGCCGATCACGATCGGCGCGATGGTGGGGCCGGAGGCGTTCACCGAGGTCCGGTACCTCGCGCATGCAAAGCAGATGCAGGCGCTCGATCTCGTGCCCCGCATCGCCGCCGAGTTCGCGCAGGCATTCGGCCGCTCGTCGGGCGGTCTTCTCCGCAGGTACCGGACCGAGGACGCCGACACGATCGTGGTCGCGCTCGGATCCGTGCTGGGAACGATCGAGACGGTCGTCGACGAGCTCCGGGAACGAGGAGTGCGAGCGGGTGCGCTCGGGATCACGTGCTTCCGGCCGTACCCGCTCGCCGAAGTCCGCGACGCGCTCGCGCATGCGTCGCAGGCGGTGGTCGTCGAGCGCGCGTTCGCCGTCGGCCTCGGCGGCATCGTCGGCCAGAACGTTCGGCTCGCCCTCGCCGGTCTCCCCGTCGCCGTCTACGACGTCGTCGCGGGCCTCGGAGGACGCGCGATCACCAAGCGCTCGCTGCACGCGCTCCTCGAGAACGTCGCCGCGAAGCGGCTCGCGCCCGACGAGCTCCACTTCCTCGATCTCGAGTGGCGCCTCGTCGAGCGCGAGCTGCAACGCATGAGCGAGCTGCGGCGGTCGGGCCCGCACGCGGAGAACATCCTGCGCGAGGTCGGCGCGATCGGGGCGAGGTCGCACTGATGGCGCGCACACCCGTCAAGTTCTTCCAGGTCGGGAGCTTCGCCGTGGGCAACCGATTGCTTGACGAGACCGAGCGTACGGTGCAGTCCTCGTCCGACCGTGCGAACGCGCTCACCTGCGGCCATCGAGCCTGTCAGGGGTGCGGCGAGGCGCTCGGCGCGCGCTACGTTCTCGACTCGGCTCTGCGGGCGACCGACGGGCGCCTCATCGCCGTGAACGCCACCGGCTGCCTCGAGGTGTTCTCGACCCCGTACCCCGAGTCGTCCTGGCGTCTCCCGTGGATCCACTCGCTGTTCGCGAACGCACCCGCCGTCGCGAGCGGTGTCGCGGCGGCGTTGCGCGCGAAGGGCGAGAGCGATGTCCGGGTCATCGCGCAGGGAGGCGACGGGGGTACCGTCGACATCGGGTTCGCCTGCCTGTCCGGGATGTTCGAACGCGGCGACGACGTGCTGTACGTCTGCTACGACAACGAGGCGTACATGAACACCGGCGTGCAGCGCTCGGGAGCGACGCCCCCGGCAGCGCGCACCGCGAACACGAAGCCCGTCGGCGAGGAGCCGGGCGCCTCGTTCGGCCAGGGGAAGAACGCACCGCTGATCGCGGTCGCGCACGAGATCCCATACGTGGCGACGGCGACGGTCGCAGAGCTCCACGACCTCGAGGCGAAGATCCAGCGGGCCATGGGCTTCCACGGTCCCCGGTACGTGCACGTACTCGTGCCGTGTCCGCTCGGATGGGGAGCAGAGGCCCGAGAAACGGTTCGCCTCGCGCGTCTCGCGAAGGAGACGGGCCTCTTCCCGGTCTTCGAGGCGGAGGCCGGAGAGATCGTGAGCGTGTCTCGCATCCGACGCCGCGTGCCGGTCGAGGAGTACCTCCAGCTTCAGCGCCGCTTCGCGCACCTGTTCGGCGACCCGCCGCGCGAGGACGTCGTCGCGGCCTTGCAGGCGATGGCCGACCGGAACATCCGCCGGTTCGGGCTGCTCGAGGAGGCGGCGGCATGAACAAACCCTTCGCAATCACCCTGGACGTGGGCTCGAGCCTCGCCAACAAGACGGGCAGCTGGCGGACCGAGCGGCCCGTGTATGTCCACCGGCTGCCGCCGTGCAACGACGCCTGTCCGGCCGGCCAGAACGTCCAGGAGTGGCTGTACCTGGCGGAGGAAGGCGGGAAGGGATACGAGCGCGCCTGGCGCAAGCTGATGGAGGAGAACCCCTTCCCGGCCGTGATGGGCCGGATCTGCTACCACCCCTGCGAGACGGCGTGCAACCGCGCGCAGCTCGACGAGGCGGTCGGCATCAACGCCGTCGAGCGCTTCCTCGGCGACGAGGCGATCGCGCAGGGCTGGAGCGTCTCTGTCGCCGCTCCGCCTTCCGGGAAACGTGTCCTCGTCGTGGGCGCAGGCCCATCGGGTCTCTCCGCCGCCTACCACCTCGCGCTGCTCGGCCACGGGGTGACCATTCGCGACGCAGGGCCGCGGCCCGGCGGGATGATGCGCTACGGCATCCCGACCTACCGCCTTCCGCGCGACGTACTCGATGCGGAGATCGAGCGGATCCTCGCCCTCGGCGTGACGCTCGAGTGCAATGCCCGTGTCGACGACGTTTCGCAGGCGATGACCGAAGGCGGCTTCGACGCGGTCTTCCTCGCGGTGGGCGCGCAGCTCGGCAAGCGCACGGAGATCCCGGCGGGCGACGCAGCGAAGATCCTCGACGCGGTCGCCGTCCTGCGCAGCATGGAGGGCGAGTCGAGACCGCTCCTCGGACGGAGAGTCGCGGTCTACGGCGGCGGGAACACGGCGATGGACGTGGCCCGCACCGCAAAGCGGCTCGGAGCCGAGGACGCGGTCGTCGTCTACCGGCGGACCCGGGACCGGATGCCCGCGCACGACTTCGAGGTCGAGGAGGCGGAGGACGAGGGCGTCCTCGTGAAGTGGCTTTCCACGGTGAAGCGCGCCGACGAGGGGAAGCTCGTACTCGAGCGGATGGAGCTCGACGAGAGCGGGTTCCCGCAGCCCACCGGCGAGCTCGAGGAGCTCGCGGCGGACTCCCTCGTCCTCGCGCTCGGCCAGGAGGCCGACCTCGAGCTGCTCGACGGCGTGAGCGGCGTGGAGACCGAGGATGGAACCGTGAAGGTCGGCCCCGATCTCCAGACCGGACACCCCGGGATCTTCGCGGGCGGCGACATGGTGCCCGCCGAGCGGACGGCGACCGTCGCCATCGGACACGGCAAGAGGGCAGCGCGCCGGATCGACGCCTGGCTCCGGGGATCCTCGAACGGCTCCGTGTCGAAGCATCCGCTCGCCGCGTTCGAAGGGCTGAACACTTGGTACTACTCGGACGCGCCTCGCTCGCTCCAGCCGGTCCTCGATCGCGCCCGACGCCGCTCGACGTTCGAGGAAGTCGTCGGCGGGCTCGACGAGTCGACGGCGCTGTTCGAAGCGCGACGGTGCCTGTCCTGCGGAAACTGCTTCCAGTGCGACAACTGCTTCGGCGTGTGCCCGGACAACGCCGTGCGCAAGCTCGCAGACCCGGACGAGCCGTACCGCATCGATATCGACTACTGCAAGGGCTGCGGTCTCTGCGCCGCGGAGTGCCCGTGCGGCGCGATCGAGATGGTGCCTGAGGAGATCTGACCGGCCCTCCTCGATTCGTCCATCAAACCCCACTCTGACGCCATGCTGGTCACGCCGGTCTTGGCGGGTACACGAGCCACGTCGACGCCATGCCTCCGGTGATGTCGTCCCGTCACGCTCTCGGCGAGAAGCGTGACTCTTCATCGCGACCATCCGCCGAGCCCTGGGCGAGAGTCGCTCGACTACGGGCCGCCGCTCGGCGGCCGATGCGAAGATGCGGAGACCCACTCCAGCAACCGGAAGGAGGTGCGCGAGATGCCACTGCGACGTGGCCGGGGGGAGTCCGGAGGAACGCAGTACCGGATGCGCGAGAAGATGTTCGCCATCGGGGACGACTTCTGGGTCGAGAATGGAGCCGGCGAGCGAGCGTTCAAGGTGAACGGCAAAGCGCTCCGGATACGTGACACGCTTATCCTCGAAAGCCCATCCGGGGACGAGCTGTACACGATCCAGGAGAAGAAGCTCCGCGTTCGGGACACCATGGAGATCGATGAGGATGGCAGGACGGTCGCGACCGTCAAGAAGGCGCTCGTCACTCCACTGCGCGAGCGCTACTCGATCGAGATCAAGGACGGAGACGACCTCGAGGCGAAGGGCAACATCGTCGACCACGAGTACGAGATCGAGCGAGACGGCCACAAAGTTGCGGAAGTGTCGAAGCGTTGGTTCCGGGTCCGCGACACCTACGGACTCGAGATCGGGTCGGGACAGGACGACGCCCTGATCCTCGCAGTCACGGTCTGCATCGACCAGATGGGCCGCAGAGGCTAATCGCCCGTCGAGTGGCCGGCGGCGCGGAGTCTGCGTCTCTTCCCATGGCACGACGAGGGGCGGTTCTGCCGCCCCTCGCGTCGCTCCGGGAGGTCGGAGCCGCTTGCGATCCGGGCCTCCCGTCTCTCTCCCGGATCAACCTGCCGCCGGCACCGACGTGGGAACGACCTTCTTCTCGGTCGCCTTCTCGGGCGCACGGCCGAAGACGGCGAACGCCAGGATCAGGAACCCGATGCCGCTGAGGAGCAGCGCCGTGCCGACCACCAGGCCGAAGACCGCGAGGCGCTCGGCCATGTAACTCGCGTTGAGCGCCGTCGTGAGCGCGGTCTCGGTCACCCAGATGTTGCGGGCAGCGTTCGCGATCGGCTGGCCGCTCGAGTCCTTCGCCGCCGCGTTCTCGTCGTTGGTGCCCTTCTGGTCGCTCGGCTTCGCAGCCGACTGGAACCGGCCCATCTGCGCATACGTCAGGCCTCCGGTGGCCTCGAGCGTGTGCATGCGCATGACCTTCGCGAAGGCACGCGCCTGGTCGCCTGTCTTGACCTGCTGTCCGGCCCACTGGTCGGCGTACTTCGCGACTGCAGGGTCAGACGACTGACCGAAGAAGATCCCTTCCTGCTTGATGCTGTCGCGAACGGTGGTGAACCCGTTCACGCCCATGAAGATCGCGACGATCCCGAAGAGGATCAGGACGCCGCCGGCGATGAATCCGCCGATCTCCCAAATCCTTCTGTTCGACATGGCTCGAACCTCCCGTCGACTTGTATTTGCTTGTCCCGGAGAATCGCGTCGAGCGGCCCGAGCGGCATCAGGGCAACGACGCCGAGCACTTGCGCCCGACCCGCGGACGATCGTGTGGAGAACTACGGACTCGCTCCCGACGCCGAGAACCCAGCAACGACGCGCGGTGCGGTGATCAGCGGGCGGTGAGCCGACGCTCGAGCAGGTCGCCGAGACTCGCCGCGACGAGGTCGGCTCCGACAGCCTCGAGCGCCCGCCCTCGCCTTCGCGGCCGATGCCGAGGATCGACCGGTCCGTCGGACCGACGGTTCTCTCTCACCATGACTTCTGGCGCTCGACCGTGTCGGGATGTCGCACGCGCGCGCGGGCATCGACCGCGACGCAACGATCCGGCAACGCGATCACCGGATTCAGGTCGATCTCCGCGATCGCCGGATGATCGACGCCGAGCCTCCCCAGCCGATGGACGAGATCCGCGAGCGCCACGGCATCAGCAGCCGGCGCGCCGCGGAACCCGGCGACGAGCCTCCCGGCTTTGCCGGAGGTGACGAGATCCTCGGCGTCGACGTCGGTGAGCGGCGCGAGCCGGAACGACGCCTCTCCGATCAGCTCGGCCATGACGCCTCCGGGGCCGAAGGCGACGAGCGGGCCGAAGACCGGATCCTGCACCATGCCCGCGAGGAGCTCGGCGCCGCCCGCCACCATCGGCTGGACGAGCACGGGGCCGCCGATCCGCTCGAACGCCTGACGAACCGATGCTTCCGTGCCGAGATCGAGCGCGATGCCGCCGACCTCCGTCTTGTGCGCGCCGGGTGCTGCGGACTTGACGACGACGGGGAGCCCAAGCCGTTTCGCGGCTTCCACCGCCCCGTCCGGGTCCTGGGCGACCTCCTCCGCCACGACGGGGACGCCATAGGCGAGGAGGAGCGCGCGCACTTCGCCGGCGTCGAGCCAGACATCGTCGTCGCGCGCGAGCGCGCCGGCGACGACAGCCTCGCCACCCGCGCGGTCGATTCCGGCCGGCTCGGGAACCGTCCCCTGCGGACGCCGGAGCCACTCGGAGCGCTCCGCTGCGCGCCCGAGCGCTCGGGCCGCCGACTCGGGATACGAGAACGGTGCAACGCGCCGTGATCTCGATCGGAAGACGGCGGGGACCCCCTCCGCGCTGATGACGACCGCGAGCACGGGCTTCTCCACGTCCGCTGCCGAGGCTGCATCCTCGATCGCGACGGCGACGTCGGCGGCGGCCGCGCTCACCGCCGGCACGAAGAGCGCAATGAGCGCGTCGACGCCCGGATCCACGAGCAACGTCGGCACCACCGCGGCGTATGAGGACGCCGTGGCACCGCCGAGCATGTCGACGGGATTTGCCACGCTCGCCTCGGCCGGGAGCACCCTCCGCAGCGCCTCGACGGTGTCGTCGCCGAGCGCTGCGAGCTCGAGCCCGGCGGCGTCGCAGGCGTCGGCCGCGAGGATCCCGAGCCCGCCGGCGTTCGTCACGAGCGCGACGTTGCGACCCGCGAGCCTGGGCTGGCTGGAGACGACCGTCGCGACGTCGATCAGCTCCTCGAGCGAGTCGGCCCGGATCACGCCGGCCTGCCGAAAAAGTGCGTTCACCGCCGTCTCGGACCCGGCGAGCGCTGCGGTGTGCGAGCTTGCGGCGCGCTGCCCACTCGCCGACGTGCCGCTCTTGAGCGCGAGAATCGGCTTCTTGCGCGCCACGCGTCGTGCGAGGCGGCCGAAACGCCGCGGGTTCCCGAACGACTCGAGGTAGAGCAGGATCGCCGCCGTTGCGTCGTCGTCCTCCCACCACTCGAGGAGGTCGTTCGACGAGACGTCGGCCTTGTTCCCGATCGACACGAAGGCCGACAGGCCGAGCCCCCGTGTCACCGCCGCCTCGAGGAGCGCGAGGCCGAGGGCACCGCTCTGCGAGGAGAAGCCGATGTTCCCGGGCTCAGCCGAGCGCGCGGCAAAGGTCGCATCGAGTCCCGACCCGGCAACTGCGATGCCGAGACAGTTCGGGCCGATCAAGCGCCCGCCGTGTGACCGCACGAGGGCGAGAAGCTCTTCCTGGCGCTCGGCTCCCTCACTTCCGACCTCTGCAAAACCCGCCGAGATGACGACGAGCGCCCGCACGCCGTGACGGAGTGCGCTCCCCGCAGCCTCGAGCACATCCCGGGCAGGGACGCAGATCACGGCGAGATCGACGGCATCGCCGATCTCTTCGATCGACCGGTACGCGTGGACGCCCGAGACCGGGGTCCCGTCGCGGTTGACGGGATACGCGGCACCCGTGAAGCCGGCTCTCAGGATGTTCCGGAACAGCTCGCCGCCGATCGACCCGGCCCGCGACGAAGCTCCGATCACCGCCACGGCGTGCGGCTCGAAGAACGGACGCAGCGACGCCACGACGGCGACGTGATCGCGTTCGGCGACACGCAGCTCGTACTCCTCCCCGCCGGCGATCGAGAACTCGACCTCCATCTCACCCCCCGCGAGGACGCGGCTGAGCTCGAATCCGGCGTGTTCGAAGACGCCGAGCATGTCGCGGTTGTCCGCGAGCACCTCTGCGACGAAGCGCACGATTCCGTGACCCGAGGCACGCGCCGCGAGCTGCTCGAGCAGCCGGGTTCCGATGCCGCGCCGCTGGTAGTCGTCGGCGACCGTGAACGCGACCTCCGCGACCGCCGGGTCGCGGAGGCGAACGTAGTTCGCCAGCGCGACGACCAGCTCCCCGTCTCCGTCCACGACCGTGCCGACGAGCGCGCCGCGCTCGACCCAGTCCGGATCGACGACCGGCTCGACGAGGCGCTCGTCGACGGCCCGAATGCCGTGAAAGCGCAGGTACCGGCTCCGGTCCGAGAGACCTGCGAAGAACGCGAGGAGTCCGTCGACGTCGTCACCCAGCGGCGGGCGCAGACGGAGCGTCGACCCGTCCTTGAGGATGACGTCGACCGCGTCCATCAGTGCTCGGTGCCATGGCGCGCGCGCCCGCTGCGGGACCGCGTCGCGGCTGCGTGCCTGCTCGCGAGGTCGAGGGCGACTGCCAGGAGCAACGTCCCCGCCCACCAGTTGACGGGATCGAAGACGAGCGGCTCGCGGTCTCCGACGGCGTTGCAGACGAACCAGACGACGAACCAGATCAGGGTCACGATCTGCCTCCTTCCTGTCACGTCCACCCTACGGCCCGCGACCTCCTCGAGACTCGTGGCGGTCACGGAGCGGGCTACGGAAAACCCGTGCCAAGCCGACTCCGCGGCCGGACGCCGAGTCATCGCGGGCCTCCGGGCTGCGGCGGACTACGCAGCGGGATCGGCGCCCGCCCGGATGAGGTACGTCCCGCGTCCCCCGATCATCGAGGCGAAGGCACCGAGGACGAGGAGCGGCGATGGACAAGATCCTGATCGCGACGGACGGGTCGGAGGCCTCGAAGGAGGCCGTCGAGTTCGGTGTCGACCTCGCACGAGAGGAAGACGCAGCCGTGATCTTCGTTCACGTCGTCCCGGAGCTGGATCGCGTCCCGATGAACGGTTACGGGTTCGCCGGAGCGCTCCCCCACGAACCGGTCGACGACGACCTCCGACCACTCGACGAGGCGGAAGCGGTCGCAGAGCGAGCCGACGTGCCGTCGAACCGCAAGCTCCTGGCCGGCGACGTGGTCGACGAGATCGTCGCGTATGCCGACAACCTCGACGTCGATCTGATCGTCGTGGGCTCACGCGGTCACGGGAGCCTGGCGGGCATTCTGCTCGGCAGCGTCTCCCGTGGGGTTCTGTCGGAGTCGAAGCGGCCCGTGCTGGTGGTTCGTGGACGGACCCCCGTCGCGGCCACTTGAGAGCCAACCGGCGGGTTCGAGGCATCGGCTCGCACATCGTCGATCCGCCCAGGTCGGGCTGCAGAGCGTCGGAAACCCAGCGAACGATGTCGCACCGGTTCAGACGACGTCGGGCCCCGAACGGGGCCCGACACTCCGCTCGAGTCGTCCTCGCGGCACCTGTCAACCGCTGCGGTCGCGACGCGTCCAGAGCGCGGCGTGCCGCTTGCCGCCGGCGGTCGCCGCAACGCCGACGATCTCGCCGCGCGTGTTGATTGCCGCAGCGTCGCTTTCGGCGCCACCGAGTGTGCCGAGGTCGGCGACTCCTCCGGCGACGTTCCAGACGAAGGCGTGCACGACCGATTTCGCCGCCGGAACACTGCTCCCGACGACCTGACCACGGTCGTTGAGACCGACGACCTCGGTGAAGCCGCCCAGGGTCGGGAAGCGGGAGATTCTCCGGTTGCGCCATACGACCGGGCGTGGCAGCCCGTTGGTGGTGCGACTGCTCCCGACGATCAGGCCGCGGCTGTTGATCGCGACGGCGTCGCTGGTCGGGTACGCCGCGCCGAGCGTGCCCAGGTCGCGCATCCTTCCGCCCTGCCACAGGAACGCATGGCCCTGCTGGCCGGTCTGCGTGACCTTCGCGGTGAAGCTCGTCCCGATCACCTGCCCCGCGGAGTTGAGGGCGACGGCGTCACTGCCGACATACGCACGGCCGAGCGTCCCGAGGTCGGTCATCTTCCCCCCCTGCCAGAGGAAGGCGTGCGTGGTCCCGGAACGAGTCGCGCTGGATCCCACGACCCGGCCGCGGTCGTCGATCGCCACAGCCCCGCTCGACGATCCTCCGAGCGTTCCGAGGTCGGTCATCTTCCCGTCTTGCCACAGGAATGCATGGACCTGCCCCGACGCGGTGAAGCTCTCGCCGACGACCTGACCTCGCGTGTTGAGCGCGCGAGGCGTGCTGCTCCTGCCGCCGAGCGTCCCGAGGTCGGTCATCTGCCCGTTCTGCCAGAGGAACCCGTGGCGCCTCGCCGGCGGCGGCGTGAGGCTCGTCCCGATCACCTGGCCGCGGTCGTTGATCGCGGACGCCCCACTGTCGCGTCCGCCGAGCGTGCCGAGGTCGGTCATCTTCCCGCTCTGCCAGAGGAACGCGCGCTGGCGCCCGTTCGCCGTCCCGCTCGTCCCGACGATCTGACCACGTCCGTTGACGTCGGCCGCGCTGCTGTCGCGATACGCAGGACCGAGCGTGCCGAGATCGGTGATGGCCCAGCGCGGGCTCGAGGTCGCGACCGCGGGGGATGCAGGGGTGCCGGCGGCGAGGAAGAGCGCGCCCAGAAGGATCGACCCCGACGCGAGCCCGACGGTCTTACGGTGACTGAACATGATGCCTCCCGTTCTCGATGTAGCCTGCCCGCTCATTCGAGTGTCGCGTGTGAGACGGCACGGATCCATGGAATCGCGATAGGAAAAGGATGGAAGCTCGCTCCCCAGCGGGAGAGCGCACGCAGTCCGCACACATCGTCGTCCGCAACCCCGACGGCGAGGTCATCGAGGCGCTCGCGTTGCCCCAGCGGCCGCTCAGGGTGGGTCGCTTGCCGCATGCGAACGACATCGCCCTCCAGCCGGATCCGGAGCTCCTGGTCGGACGCACGGCGCACTGCACGTTCGAGCCCGACGGCTCCCGCTGGTACGTCGTCGACGGCGGAAGCGTGAACGGCACGTTCCTTCGACGCGGTGACGGGCTGACGCCCGTGTCCGGCCGCGTCGCACTCCGTGACGGCGACGTCGTCTGCATCCTTGGCTCGATCGGCGCATCCGGAGAGCGCCGTTTCTTCGAGCTCGCCTTCCAGTCGCGGCGCGATCCCGACGCGACCCGACCCGCACCGATCGTCTCCCGAGGGGTTCCGACCGAGACGGGCGATGAAGGCTGTCTCGTGTACGACGTGCGCGAGGCTCGACTGACGCTCGTCCGGCGGGGCGAGCGGCACGACATCGCCATTCGTGCCCAGGCGCATCGGCTGATCAGGTACATGGCCGAGCGGAACGCCGAGAGCGACGGGTCACCTGTGCTCTGCACGTACCAGGAGCTCGTCCACGCCGTGTGGCTCGACGAGCCGCTCCACACACGCGAAGAGCTCACGAAGCTCGTCTGGGAGCTGCGGCGCAAGCTCGACCGTTTTGGGGCGAGCAGGCTGATCGAGACCGAACGTGGCCTCGGCTATCGGCTGCGCACGTGTTCGCCGGGCGCGGCAGAGGACTCTGCGACGTGATCGCACGCGCTGGGCCGGAGATCGGCGAGTCGTTCGGCCCGTACCGGATCGAGGGCGTCCTCGGGCGCGGCGGTATGGGAACCGTCTACCTGGCCACGCACGAGCGGCTCGCCCGCAAGGCCGCGATCAAGGTGATCGCCGCGCAGTACGCGCACGACGACGACTTTCGCGCGCGCTTCCTCGTCGAGTCGCAGCTCGCAGCCTCGCTCGACCACCCGAACGTGATCCCGATCTTCGACGCGGGGGAAATCGACGGGCTCCTCTACCTCGCGATGCGCTATGTCCCGGGACGCAGCCTGTATGCGCTGCTCGAGGAGCGTGGCCCACTGCCGGTCGAGCACGTCGTGGCGATCGCCGAGCATATCGGCGGCGCCCTCGACGCCGCGCATGGAGCAGGACTCCTTCATCGCGACGTGAAGCCGGCGAACATCCTCGTCACGGAGCCCGGAGGGCACCTCTACCTCTGCGACTTCGGGCTCGCCAAGCGCACCAGCTCGAGGGGCGCGACACAGACGGGCTCGTTCTTCGGGACCGTCGACTACGCGGCGCCGGAGCAGATCCAGGGCCTTCCTCTGGACGGTCGCGTCGACGTCTACGCGCTCGGATGCGTGCTCTTCCACTGTCTCGCGGGCCGACCTCCGTTCGAGCGCGGAAGCGATTTCCTCGTGCTCCAGGCGCATCTCGCAGACCGCCCACCGAGCCTCTCCGAGATCGTCCCCGGCCTCCCTGCTGCTCTCGACGCCGCCATCGGGACCGCGCTCGCCAAGCGTCCGGCCGACCGCTACGCGAGCGCGTCGGACCTCGCCGACGAGCTACGCCACGCAGCGGCTGGGAAAGGGACCGACCAGACGACCAGGCGTGCGCCCGCTCCTCGCGGGCGGACGCCGGAGCCCTCGCCGTTCCCGGCCCGCACTCGCAAAATCGCCGCAGTCGCGGCAGCAGCGGCTGTCGCGCTGGTCGCGGTCGTCGCTGCAGTCGTGATCGCCACACATCGCGGCAGAGGCCACGCGAGCGGTGCGAGCCCGGCGGCGCTTTCGACGTTCGTCGACCGCGTGCAGAACGTCCTCGTGCAGTCCTCCGGAGGTCGCCGCGAGATCGGAGCGGCGCTGGCTGCGGGCCTGGCCTGCACGATCGCCCCTCGCGAGGCCGGACGGAGGATCGCCAGCGTGACGGAGAATCGCCAGAGCATCCTCGATCAGCTCGGGAGCCTCCAGGCGCCGACACCGCAGGCGGCCACGGTCGGCACGCTCCTGCAGCGGGCGCTGCAGCAGTCGATCGAAGCGGATCGTCACTACCGTGACGCCTTCTTCGCCACCACGCGGAAGAAGTGTCCGCTCACACCGAGTCGCGACTTCACGCTCGCAGCGACGTCCGACGCGAGCGCGACAGCCGCGAAGGAACGGTTCGTCGCAGCCTTCAACCCCATTGCGAGGCGATTCCATCGGCGCACATGGCTGGCGAGCGAGTTCTGACGAAGCGGCTCCGCATGGGTCGGACGGTGCCCGCGGCAGCAGCCGCCCTCGTCTGCCTCGCCGTCGCCATACCCGGAGCCGCGCACACGAGCGCCGTCGTGAAGCTCCCACCCCGCCCGCACATCGTTCTCAAGCCGATCCCGTTCGGCACCAAGCGCCGCGCCGAGACCAAGGCGTATGCGCAACGCCACTACGGGCTCGACACGTGGCGCCTAGTCCACCCGCACGTGATCGTCGAGCACTACACCGCGGCGTCGACCTTCGCCTCCACCTACGCCGCCTTCTCGTCCGACGCACCGGACCCCGAGCTCGGCGAACTGCCCGGAGTCTGCGCGCACTACGTGATCGACCGCGACGGGACGATCTACCGCCTCGTCCCGACGACGACGATCTGCCGCCACACGGTCGGGCTCAACTGGACGGCGATCGGCATCGAGCACGTCGGCACGAGCGACCACCAGATCCTCGATGACCCGGCACAGCTCTCCGCCTCGTTGCGCCTCACCGCGTGGCTGATGAGCCGCTACGGGATCCAGCTCCGTAACGTGATCGGACACAGCGAGAGCCTGACGAGCCCGTACCACCACGAGCGCTACCGCGCCTGGCGGTGCCAGACCCACGGGGACTGGCAGCACGCGGACATGGAGATCTACCGCCGCAAGCTCGCGAAGCTCGCGCGCCGTGACGGCATCGCGCTGGGTCCAGCCGCCCGGCCGGTCGACCCCCGGTGCTGAGGCCCGCACGAAAGTTGGAGCGCATCTAGGAGAGCCCGGCTTCCGCGAGCGGATCGCGGCCCCACGCGAAGTCCGCGTCGAGCCATCCGACCATCGGCTCGAGGGCGACGCCACGGTCGTACGCGTGGACGATCCATCCATTGCCGAGGTAGATGCCCATGTGGGCGACCTGCGTCGGCTTCGACCGCGGCCCGTTCGGCCCGAAGAAGACGAGGTCGGCCGGCCTCAACCGCGCGCGCGGCACACGCTTCGACCGCACCACCTCGCCGCTCATCGCATACGTCGTCCTGCCCTTGAGGATGCCGGCCAGGCTGGGCGCATGCGCGAAGGGCTCCAGCTTGTAGACGCGCCACACGAAGCCCGAGCAGTCGAATCCGCCCGGGACGAGCTTGCCGAAGAGCTCCTGCGGCTTCTCGGAGGTCCCGCCCCAGACGTACGGCGAGCCCACGAAACGGAGCGCACGGCTCAGGACGATCTGCTGCCAGGCCGTCAGGCTCGGGAGCGCGAACGAGTCCGCTGCGGCTTCGACGCGGCCGATCTCCGAGCTCTGCAGGGAGAGGACGCGCGCGATCGAGTACGCAGCCTCTGCGCGCGTCGCGGGCTGCGAGAGCTGGAGCTCCAGCTGCTCCTGATCTCGAAGGTGATTGACGCGGAGCCCGAGCATGCGAGCGACCGTCTCGGTCCCGAGCCATTCCGTCGGCTCGAGCCCTGCGCTGAGCGCGGCGAGCCTGAGCTGACGCGCCGCCGGCCGGAGCCCGACCGCGGTGACGAGGCGTGCGTCGAGCTCGCGCATGGTCACGGGTCGATCCGGGGCCGACGTGACCGTCACCGGCGAGCCGAGCGACGAGAGGACGACCGCGAAGTCCGACCACGTCAGCGGGTCGCCCGGGCGGAACTGGCCGACGCTCGGCGCCATCAGGCCCGCCGCGACGACCGTCTTGATCTGTGGCGTCGCCCACGACGAGGACGATCCCGCGCCCGTGACGGCTCCCGCATCCCCGACTCCGGCGACGAGAGCGACAGCGGCGCACGCGAGAACGGCGAGGCGGCCCATGCTCCCGGGCTATCGGCCCTTCCTCGGGCGGTCCGTAGCCCCCTTCTGCGATTCCCGCTCGCGCTAGGCTGGCGGCGATGGCCGCCTCGGCACGGGACCGCTACGCGGACTGCCTGACCGGTTCCTGGCTCGCGGAACGTCTCGCGATCGACCCGCTCGCGGTCGATGCGATGAGGCGAGAGGGAGAGCTGATCGGCGTACGGAAGCCGGGCTCCACGCAGTGGCTCTACCCCCCGTGGCAGTTCTCCGACTGGAGACCGCGACCCTCGATCCCGCGCGTGGTCAACGCCGCCCGCAGTGCCGGCATCGGCGAAACCCGTCTGTACGAGATCCTCACTGCGCCGCTCGGCCTGCGCGGCGAGAAGCGCCTGGCCGACCTCCTCAAGGAGGGCCGGGACGACGAGGTCGTCGAGGCCGTCCGCCTCGGTTAGAGGCTAGTCGCCCGGCGGGGCGTCGCCTCCTAGCCTGCGAAGCTCCTCGCCGCACGAACGATCGAGACGTCACCGCTGACCGTCTTCACCTGGAGCGGGACGACCTCGTCTCCCGTGTCGGCGCTCGCATCCCCCTCGACGCTCGGCTTCGCGGCAGCGGCGGGCGTCTCGTCGGAGAGCCCGAGCTCGGACTGCAGATGGCCCGAGACGGTCGTCGCGTCGACCCAGACTCTCGTCCCGCGCGCAACCGCGATCTTCGCGTCGCCCGAGATCGTCTGGATGCGCACATCGCCGGCCTCGACATCCTTGAGCTCGACGTCGCCCGAGGTCGACGAGACGGTCAGGGCGCTTCTCAGCTCGCCGAGCTCGACGTCGCCCGAAACGGAGCGGACGGTCAGGGGACGCTCCGCCCGGCCGATGTCCACGTCGCCCGAGACCGTGACAACCTGACCCTCGTTCTCGGCGGCGCCGAGTGACACGTCGCCGCTCGCGGTCTTCAGCTGCAGCTCCCCGGTGACGGTGTCGAGCCGGAGGTCACCGGACGCCGTGCGGGCAGAGACGTCGTTGAGCGAGCCCTCGACACGGAGATCGGTCGAGCCGCCGCTCAGGTCGAGATCGGCGCCCGGCGGGCACGCGACACGGACCTCGACGTCTCCTCCCCACGTGATGCGGATCGGTCCCCAGCGAATGCGGTCTCTCTCCTCGATCGTGATCACATGACCGCCGCGGTGCTCGTCGGCCCTCACGACGACGGTCTCGACCCGGTCCTCGCCGCCGCGCCCCTGAGGCACGAGATCGACGCTGGTCCGGGGCTCGTCCATCGTCGTGACGACGACGCGCCCGCTCGCGAGCTTCACGCGGAGGCTGACCTTGCCTGGGGTCTCGAACGTCGGCATGACCCGTCCCTACTCCCCGCCCTTGCCGCCCGAGACGCGCCGGACGCGGCTGCCGGTCGGGCGCGTGCGGGTCCGGCGGAGCCGGTCGCTGCGGTCGAGATGCTGGAGATAGTCGAACGGAAGCGGAGCGAGAAGCATGGTCCTCTCCTTTCAGCCCTGGGCGTAGCCCTGCATTCGGTTGCGGCTGCGCTTCATCGACCGCGCGTGGAGCGTGTGCGCGACCGTCTTCACGAGCCAGGCGTTGGCCGAGATGCCTTCCTGCGCGGCCGCTGCTTCGATCCCGGCCTTGATCGTCTCGGGCAGGCGGAGCGTGATCCTTCCCGCGTACTCCTCGCCCGCCGGCACGTTGACGCCCTCGTCCGGGACGTCCTCGGAGACGACGACGAGCTCGGGCTCCCGGCCCGCGAGCCTCACTTCCACGCGTCCCGACTCGAGCTGCGCGCCGATCTCGGACGCCGCCTCTCCGATGAGGTCGAGGAGGCGGAGATGGAGGGTTGACGTCAGCGCCTCGCTCAGGCGGCGAGCCGCCTCGGAGGTCGCCTCGTCGCCGAGCCCGGCAGTGGCCGCGAGATCGGCCTGGATCGCTTGGATGTGCGTGTCGAGCTGCATCGTGACATCACTATGACATCATTTCTGAAGTCTGTCAAGCGCGCTGGCGACAGCGGCGCGCGTCAACGCGCCGCAAACGACTCCGACCCAGGGATTGGGGCGAAAAGAGAGCCGCGAGCTCAGGCGGTGATCACGACAGCTGCCAGACGTCGTCGCCTCGGATCGGCGTCACCGAGCCGGCCGCGCCGATCCCGTCGACGGCCCCTTCGAGACCTCTGTCTCAGCTTCGCAGACACCTCGACGGGCTGGCCGTCCTCCACCGGCGCCTCGACGCCGCCCTCGATCACGATCGGGGAGCCGCGGCCGCGTACGCTGCGGCAGGTGGGGTCAGTCGCCCCAGTCGAAGTCGCGCGGGCGACCGGTCCAGAGCGTCTCGTCCAGCGCCGGGCCCTCCACGTTCTCGACCGTGGCCGACTCCTCGCCCGGCCACGGCAGTCGCGAGGAGCTCAGGTCCGGAGCGGGCTCGCCGTCGAGCGTCTCCTCGATGCGCGCCTGCTCCTCGCTCTTGAAGAGCGGGTGGTTCTCGAGCGGGTCGCCCCCGTCGAGATACGGGTCGAGTGGCATGTCCGCGTCGAGCCCGGCGTTCCGGGCACGAAGCTCGAGGTGCTCGCGAATCGCCTCTGCAAACGGCGATTCCACGGTCGTCGTGAGATCTTCGAGTTCGGACATAACGTCCCCTGCGGCGTCGCATCTTAGCGGAAGGTTCCTCGCGGCCAGCAGGGGTGCGGCGGCCTCGCGTGAGCGGCCGCATGTCGTACGACCGCGATATGCGAGGATGGATCGATGCCTCGCGTCCGCCCACGTCTCCGTCCCCTGACGGTCGCGCTCGCGCTGTACGAGACGTGGCGACGGCTGCCGCCGCACCATCGGCGGACGCTGATGCTGGCGGCGAGACGGCACGGGCCGGGCGTCGCGGCCTCGCTCGTCCGGCGAGGCCGGCGGCCGCTCTAGCGTTCGGCCAAGCCGGCGCTCAGCCCGAGCGGAAGCCGAGCGCCTCGCGCACGATGCGGTCCTGTTCGCGCGTGTGGAGGGTCGGATAGCCCTCGCTCGGGCTCGCCCGCCAGGGTCGTCCGACGTAGACGACGCGCTCGACGGACGGTGCTTGCGCGGCGGCGTCCTCCAACCGATGGCGCAGAGTCCTCCAGGCGCCCATGTTCTGCGGCTCCTCCTGCGCCCACACGATCTCCTGAAGCTCCGGGTACGAGGACACGAGCGACGCGATCGCGTCGACCGGGAACGGATACAGGAGCTCGATGCGGGCGACCGCCACCGTCGAGGAGAGCGAGCGGAGCTCGTGCCCGACGATGTCGTAGTAGACCTTGCCGCTGCACAGGACGAGCCGGCGAACCGCCGCGCGATCGGGAACGTCGTCGTCCAGGACGGGACGGAAGGAGCCGGTCGCCAGCTCCTCGAGCGTCGCCGTCGCCTGGCGCACGCGCAGAAGCCCTTTCGGCGTCATGACGACGAGCGGACGGGCCGTCGCGTCGAGTGCCTGGCGGCGGAGGAGATGGAAGTACTGCGCGGACGTCGTGCAGTTCGCGACGCGGATGTTGTCCTGCGCCGCCAGCTGGAGGAAGCGTTCGAGCCGCGCGCTCGAGTGCTCTGGACCGTTGCCCTCGTAGCCGTGCGGGAGCAGGAGCGTCAACCGTGACGTCTGTCCCCACTTCGATCGTCCGGAGACGATGAACTGGTCGACGACGATCTGCGCGCCGTTGACGAAGTCCCCGAACTGCGCCTCCCACAGCACGAGCGCATCGGGAGCCGCGACCGAGTACCCGTAGTCGAAGGCCAGAGCCGCGTACTCGGAGAGCGGCGAGTTGTAGATCTCGAAGGACGCCGTCGCTGTGGGCAAGGCCTGGAGCGGCGTGAACGTCTCGCCGGTCACCGGATCGTGGAGCACTGCGTGGCGGTGCGAGAACGTCCCGCGCTCGGTGTCCTGGCCCGAGAGGCGGATGGGAATCCCCTCCTCGAGGAGCGTCGCGAACGCGAGCCCCTCGGCCTGCCCCCAGTCGATTCCTCCCTCCTCGAGCGCTGCGCGCCGACGCTCGAGCTGGCGCGCCAGCTTGGGGTTGATCGTGAAGCCCTCGGGCGGCGTGAGCAACTGCCCGTCGAGCTCCGCGAGCCTGCCGGCCGCGACCGCGGTGACCACGGCGGCTCCCGTGTCGGTCACCGTCCGCGGTTCCTGGCGCGGCAGCGGCTCGGCGAACGAGGCCTTGAGCTCATCGTGTGCCTCCCGCAGCGTTCGTTGAGTCCCCTCGAACAGCTCGGCCGCCTGCTCGGAGGTCACGACCCCGTCCTCGATGAGCCGCGCGGCGTACGACTCCCTCACCGGGGACTGGCGTTCGATGCGCTCCGCCATGAGCGGCTGGGTGTACGAGGCCTCGTCCTGCTCGTTGTGACCGAAACGCCGGTACCCCACGAGATCGACGACGACGTCGTGGCCGAACTCCTCGCGATACGCGAGCGACAGACGGATCGCAGAGAGCGCCGCTTCCGGATCGTCGGCGTTCACGTGCACGATGGGCACGTCGAAGCCTTTCGCGAGGTCGCTCGAGTAGCGCGTCGAGCGCCCCTCGGCGGGATCGGTCGTGAAGCCGACCTGGTTGTTCGCGATGACGTGGAGCGTCCCGCCCGTCGAGTAGCCGTCGAGCGAGTGGAGGTTGAACGTCTCGGCGACGACGCCCTGGCCGGCGAACGACGCATCGCCGTGGATGAGGATCGGGAACGCAACCGTCGGGTCGTGGAGCGCGACGCCCCGCGAGCGGTCGGTCTGCTCCGCTCTGGCCCTGCCTTCGACGACGGGATCGACTGCCTCGAGGTGGCTCGGGTTCGGCGCGAGCGTGACCTGGATCTCGCCGTTCCGCGTCAGGCGTGACTCCGACGCGGCGAGGTGGTACTTGACGTCTCCGGTCCCGCCTTCGGGATCGGAGATGAGCGCGTCGATCGTCTTCTCGCCCTCGAACTCCCGGAGGATCGATGCGTAGCTGCGTCCGACGGTGTGCACGAGCACGTTCAGCCGGCCGCGGTGCGCGATCCCGAGGACGACCTCGTGCGCGCCCCCCTCGGCCGCCAGCTCGATCGCCTCGTCGAGCATCGGCACGAGGGAGTCGAGGCCCTCGATCGAGAACTGCTTCTGCCCCAGGAACGCCCGCCGAAGATATGTCTCGAACGCCTCGACCCGTGACAGCCGCTCGAGCAACGCGAGCCGCTGCTCCGCCGCGAGCGGCCGCCGGAAGCGGCCAGACTCGATCGCGCGGCGAAGCCAGTTGCGCTCGGCGTAATCGGAGATGTGCTCGATCTCGTACGCGATCGGCCCGCAATAGACGGCACGCAGCCTCGGGAGGACGTCTGCGAGCTTCTCGCCCTCGACGTAGACGCCGAGGAGCGCTGCCGGGATGCGCGCCTGGAGATCCGGAGTGAGCGGCACGGCGAGCTCGTTCTCGTCGAGCGCCGGATCGCCGAGCGGCTCGGAGCCGAGTGGATCCAGTCGCGCCGCGAGATGGCCGTGCGTGCGGATCGCGTCGACGAGGGCCATCGCCGACGCCACGGCCGGAAGGAGCTCCGCCTCGTCCGCGACCGCACCGACCGTATCGACAGCCTGGGCTGCGGCCTCGTCGTCACCCGACGGCTGGACCGCCCGCACCACTGCCGGCGTCGGCTCAGCCGGGGCGATGGGTGCCGGGGTCGGTGGAGCAAGGGTCGCCGTCGCGGCTGCCGAACCGTCCCCGGCGGGGCTCGGAACACGAGCGGGAGAAAGGGTCGATGCTGCGGGGGGCGTCGGCCGAGCGAGGACGGCGGCTGCGTCGCTGTCGGCGCGGGCGAAGACGGCGCGCCACGCGGGGTCGACGGACTCGGGGTTGTCGCGGTACTGCTCGCGGAGGCTGTCGACGTACGCGGCGTTCAGGCCGGACCGCTCTGACACAGGCTCCATACCGCTGTTCTAGCAGGCGTCAGAAGAGCGGCTTGGCCGTGACGATCGCGACGATCATCCCGCCGATGAAGGCGAGCGTCGAGACCGCGACGGCGACGGCGGCGAGCGTGCGATGGCGCTCGGTCATGCGCGCAGCGACGAGCGCAAGCAGGATCGCCACCGGGGCGAGCAGGCCCGGGTGGCGGGCGAGCGCGAGCGCGGACATCGCGAAGGAGAACGCGCAGAGAAAGCCGGCCACCGTGTCGGCGCGGCGGGGCTCGATGGCGCTCACGTTGCGACCGCGTGACGAGATCGTGGTGCGACAGGCAGTCCGCGATACCCGGAGGGCCGCATCGGGCGCCGCCCGCGGTCACGCGCCAGGCGCCTGTCACGCCACTCGCCCCAACCGCACGGGGCGACGGGAGCAGGGACGCCTGCCGGGTCGTCACCCGCCTCTGCAGCGGGCTCCGGCCTCATCGCGTACCAGATCACGACGCCGAGATACACCATCGGGATCTTCAGCACGAGGAGCATGAAGACGAGTTCCCACGGCGAATCCACGGCGGAGAGTGTACGCCTCGCCCCTCACGCCGTGCACACGCAGAAGGGCCAGGTCCTTACACGACGCTCATACTCGACCCGCTAGGGTGCCCGGAGCCTTCGTGCCGGAACCTCGATCTCGCCGCCCGATCTCCAAGGAGCTTTCGTGAGACGCATCGTCCGCCTTGCAGTCGTCCTGTTCGCGCTCAGCGCGCTGGCTGCACCAGCTGCGTTCGCGGCGCAGAAGATGTGGATGGGCTTCCACGACGACCCGAGCTTCCGCTGGGTCCCCGACCGCGTGGCCCGGATCGACGCGGCCTCACAGCAGAACGCGACGATCATGAGGCTGCTCGTCCAGTGGAACCTCGCAGCTCCGCAGCGCCCGGTGAACGCCTCCGATCCGTTCGACCCGGCCTATCAGCTGGACGACATCGACGAGGCCGTGCGAAACGCGCAGCTGGACGACATGGAGGTCATGCTCACGATCACTGGCGTGCCGGGGTGGGCGAACGGCGGCAAGACGCCGAACCACATGCCGAACCGGCTCGCCGACCTCACCGCCTTCGCGCGGGCGATCGCCGCCCGCTACTCGGGTCGCTATCCCGGCTATCCGTTCGTGCGCTTCTGGTCGGTGTGGAACGAGCCGAACCTGACGCAGTTCCTGACCCCGCAGTTCAACTCGAAGGGGAAGTCGGTCGCGCCTGCGAACTACGCGAAGCTGTACGCCGCCTCGTACACGGGCCTCAAGGCCGGCAATCCGCTTGCCCAGATCGCGATCGGCGAGACGTCTGCGCGCGGGAGCGACAAGGCCAACGGCATTCGACCCACGCACTCCCCGGGCAAGTTCGCGGAGCTCGTCGCAAAGGCGAACCCGCGGCTCAAGTTCGACGCCTGGGCGCAGCATCCCTATCCGACGAACCCGGGCAGTCCTCCGACCCAGCTCCTCAAGTGGCCGAACGTGTCCCTGAAGTCCCTCCCCCGCTTCGACGCGAGCCTCAAGACCTGGTTCAAGCGGAGGTCGGTGCCGATCTGGATCACCGAGTACGGCTACCAGACCCGCCCTCCGGACTCGCTCGGCGTCCCGTGGTCGACCCAGTCGAAGTACATCAGCCAGGCGATCGGCATCGCGAAGGGCTATCCGTTCGTCGGCATGTTCATCTGGTTCGTCTACCAGGACGATCCTGGCCAGCCGTGGGAGTCAGGCGTCTACACGCAGGCAGGCGTCCCGAAGGCGACGTCACCGGGACGATTCAGCGCGAGCGCGAAGCCGCTCGACGCACGCGACGGCGTGTATGCGTTCAAGGCGGGTGCACTGACGCCGCTGGTCAAGCTGTACACGCGCCGCTACTGCGCGAACGACACCACCGGGACGTCCATCGGCATGACGTGGCGCATCTTCCGCGGGACCAAGCTGATCGCCGTCGGACAGCAGACGTCGCCGCTGAAGCTCGACTGCACGATCGACGCCCGCCTGCGATTCAAGGCGCCCGGCATCCTCAAGAAGCAGACCTACACCGCCACCTTCGCGCTGAACGACATCAACGGCACCGTTCTCGAACGTCGCCTGACGATCCGCGGCGTCTGAGCGGCTCCCGCCGTCGGCTCTAGACGTCCCAGACGAAGACGCGCATCCCGGCCCACCACTGGGGCGCTCCGCGGTCCCGCCCGTCGACGGAAACGATCTCGCGCGCGCGGGGCTGCTCGGCGAGGTAGTCGTCGAGCGCACGCTCGACCTTTTCCCAGTCCGTGTCGTCGACGACGAGGAGCGCTCCCGGCACGAGGAACGGCTCGGCGATGCGCAGGCCCTCGAGCTGCGCTTCGTACGAGTGCGACGCGTCGTAGTACCAGACCCCGACCGGGATGCCGTCGAGCGCTCCCGAGCGAACGCGCTCGAAGACGTCCCCGACGACGAGCTCGGGCAGGGCAAGCCCGAAGTGCTCGAGGTTCGTCTGGATGTCCTCGCGCGACGTGCCGTCGAAGCTGAAGTCGTCGATCGCGACGAATCGGCCGTCCGACTGGCCGAGCATCGCAGCGGCGAGGCTCGCGCCGTGGAAGACGCCGATCTCGACGTACGCCTCGTCCGGACCGAGGCAGGACGCCGCCAGGTTCAGGAGCGCAAGGACGTTCTCCGACGCGAGGTTCTCCACGCGATCGAGAATCGGGGCGAAGCGCCGATCGCGCGGATGTTCGGAATGCGGGAAGTCCTCGAAGAGCGTCGGGAGCACTCGGAGGAAGCGCTCGTGGTCCACGTCGTCGGCTAGAGGTGGCTCGTCACGCCCGCCAGGCTCGGCTCGTCCGTCGGCGGCTCGTACCACGAGTAGGCGTAGTGGCCGTCGTCGAGGTCGCGCGCCAGGGTCGAGAGCTTGAGCGGCCTGAAGGTGTCGCACATCACGGCGAGCTCACTCGTCTCCGTCACGCCGATGGCCTTCTCGGCGAGCCCCGGATGCGGTCCGTGCGGGAGCCCCGACGGGTGGAGCGTTATCGATCCCACCGAGATCCCCTTACGCGACCCGAAGTTCCCGGAGACGTAGTAGATCATCTCCTCCGACTGCAGATTCGAGTGGTGGTACGGGATCGGGATCGCCTCCGCGTCGAAGTCGAGCTTGCGCGGACAGAAGGAGCAGATGACGAAGTTCGGCCCCTGGAAGGTCTGGTGCGAGGGGGGCGGTTGATGGATGCGCCCGGTAATCGGCTCGAAGTCGTGGATCGAGAAGGTCCACGGGTAGAGGTAGCCGTCCCAGCCGACGACGTCGAAGGGGTGGTAGTCGAGGACGTAGTCCTGATACCCGCCGCGAACGCGGACTTTCACGACGAACTCGCCTTGCTCCCGGTGCGTGTGGAGCTCCGTGGGCGGATGGATGTCGCGGTGATAGTAGGGCGCCCCCTCGAGGATCTGCCCGTACTGGTTCCGGTACCGGCGCGGAATCTCGATCAGCCCCGGCGTCTCGAACACGAGGTGCCGCTGAGGCCCCTCTGGGACGAACCGGTAGGTCGTGCCGCGGGGGATGACGACGTAGTCGCCGTCCCTGTACGGGACCTCGCCGAACGTCGTCTCGAGCGTGCCCGACCCTTCGTGGACGAAGACGACCTCGTCACCCTCCCCGTTGCGGAAGAAGTAGTCCATGGACGACTCGGGCCGGCAGAGCGAGATCTCGACGTCCTGGTTCCACATCAGCGTGCGCCGGCCGCTGATCTCGTCGCCTGCGGGCGGGACGTCGGCCGTGTTCATGAGGCGGTGCGCGTGGGTGTCCGGCACCCACTCCTCGTGTTCGATGGGCGTGAACGCTCCGAGCTCCTTCACACGGCAGGGAGAGACCAGGTGGTAGAGGATCGACTCGTTGCCCGAGAAGCCCTCGAGGCCCATGACCTCCTCGGTCAGGAGGGTCCCGTTGTCGCGGAACACGATGTGGCGCTTGCGGGGGACGTCCCCGCGCCGCTGGTAGAAGGGCATTGGCCGTCCCTTTCGCTCGGTTGCTCTCAGTTCTAGCGCACCCGGGCGGGCGCGAGCGCGCGAGCTGTCGCTCCTCGCGGAGGCGGCGACGGAGCAGCGAGAGCCGCTCCGTCGCCCGAGGTGGCCCCTACGCCGCGCCTCCAGCGGACGGGTCGGCCTGCCAGAGCGCGAAGCTGTTGCCCTCGGTGTCCTCGCACGTCGAGAACCAGCCGTGGCCGGGAACCGGCTGTGGGTCCTCCGCTTTGCCGCCGAGCTCCTTCACGCGTGCGGCGCCGGCGTTGACGTCGTCGACGTCGAAGTAGACGCGGATGCCACGTCCGCCGTCGTCCGCCGGGAACGTCGCCACGCCCGCCTGATCCGAGATCTGACCCATGTGGTACTCGATCGGGCCCTCCATCGACTGGAACTGCCACCCGAAGAGCCCGCCCCAGAACGCCCGCGAGCGAGCCGTGTCGCCCGCCGGGAGCTCGAAATGCACCGGGTTACCTGCCATTGCCCCTCCTTCTCGTCGTCGGCTCGGCGATGCGCTCGGCACCGCCGCTCTCATCCACTACGACGAACCGTCACGTCCTGTATCGACATCGCAACGGCATGAAAAACCGATGGAGCCAGCCGGGCTCGAACCGGCGACCTTCTGGCTGCCAGCCAGACGCTCTCCCAACTGAGCTATGGCCCCAGGCGGACGAGTCAGTCTAGCGTCAGCCGGCCGCGAGCTCGACCGAGGGGACGTCGCTCCACAGGTCCTCGAGCCGGTAGAAAC
This sequence comes from Gaiellaceae bacterium, assembly GCA_035702645.1. GTDB lineage: Bacteria > Actinomycetota > Thermoleophilia > Gaiellales > Gaiellaceae > GMQP-bins7. The sequence goes on along the minus strand of DASSQE010000135.1, from coordinate 15,943 downwards.
TCCGCGTGTCGGGCGTGAAGAGGTGGAGCACGACGTCGAGGTAGTCGGCGACGATCCAGGTCGCCTCGGCCAGCCCGGCCGTGGAGCGTGGAATCACGCGATGATCCTTCTTCAGCGTCCCGGCGACCTCGTCGTAGACGGCCTTCGTCTGGCGGGGATTCCGCCCGGTCGCGATCACGAAGAAGTCCGTGTAGTCGCAGACGCCGCGCATGTCGAGGATCGCGACGTCGGTCGCCAGCTTCTCCTCGCAGAGAGCGGCGGTACGGCGTGCTTGCTCGAGCGGTGTCAGGTCGGTCTGCGTCCTCTCGTTCCCGGGCAGTCTACTCCGGTTCCCGGTACAGGCGAAGACGCGCGATCGCCTCGGCCACGCGCTCCGGGACGAGATCCACGACAGGCTCACCGCGGGCGACGCGGTCACGCACCTCCGACGAGGAAACCGGAACCTGCTCCATCTCGAAGGACAGGATGCGGTCGGGCGCTGGGACACGGGTGCGTGCCTCGCGCAGTCGCCCGACGGGGACGCCCGGCCGCATCGCGACCGCGACGCGAACGAGCTCGAGCACGCGCTCGGGCCGCTTCCAGGTCTCGAAGCCGGCGAGCTCGTCGGCTCCGAGGACGAAGATCGCGTCCTTCGGCGGCTCGAGCTCCTCGAGCAGGTCGACGGTTCGGGGGTGCCGGTCGAGCGCGACCTCGGCGCCCGCGACACCGTCGAACGCGAGCCGCGCGAGCTGGAGCCTCGCTTCGGCGGGGGCGACCGCACGTTTGTGTCCCGGGTCATCGTTCACGAGGACGAGGAGCCGCTCGAGACCGAAATGGTCGACCGCCGCCCACGCCAGCGCGACGTGACCGTTGTGGGGCGGGTCGAAGACGCCCCCGAGGAGCCCGAGCTCTGCCCGCTCCGGCTCTACGCCCACTCGAGCCTTTCTCCCGAGACCTCGACCTCCATCCCGGGCTTGACCCCGACTCGGCGGAGTGCCTCCTCGAGCTCCGCAGGGGATGGAGGGGTGCCCACGACGCGGTAGCCCCGGTCGGTCCGGTAGATGCGAAACGCGGGCCGGCGCACGGCACTCGGCCGGTACTCGAGGTACTCCGGTCGGGGCTCTTCGACCGGAGTCGGGGGCTCGACGGGGCAATGCTCGAAGAGCGCGAGGCGAAGTTCGTCGATCCCGGCTCCTGTCGCACACGACGTGGCTACGACGGCGACGATCCGCTCGTCCTCGATGGCGAAATCGGGGGCAGCGCCGCCGAGCAGGTCGATCTTGTTGAGGACGACGAGCTGGGGTCGCTCGGCGAGTCCGGCGCCGTAGAGGGCGAGCTCGCGCTCGATCGTGTGAAAGCGCTCCTCTATGCCCCCTTCTGCCGCATCGACTACGTGCATGAGCACGCGCGCGCGCTCGAGATGGGCGAGGAACTCGTGCCCCAGTCCCGCCCCGTCACTCGCACCCTCGATCAGCCCCGGCACGTCGGCAACGGTGAGCTGCCGGCCGTCCGCCCCGTCCACGGTGCCGAGGACGGGCTCGATCGTCGTGAACGGGTAGTCGGCGACCTTCGGCGTCGCGTTGGAGATTCGGCGGAGGAGCGACGACTTACCGGCGTTCGGGAGTCCCGTGAGAGCTGCGTCGACGACGAGCTTCAGGCGCAGCACGAGGTCTGACTCCTCGCCTGGGAGCCCGGTTTCGGCGAACCTCGGCGTTTGCCGCGTCGGCGTGGCGAACCGCGAATTCCCCCGACCCCCGAGGCCTCCGCGCGCGGCCACGAACCGCGCGCCGGGCGAAGCGAGGTCGGCGAGGAGCGCGTCTTCGCCGTCCAGGACCTCGGTGCCGACCGGAACCGCGAGCTCGACCGAGCGCCCGTCTGCCCCGTGTCGCTTCTTCCCCGTGCCGTTGCCACCGCTCCGTGCGCGCACGTTCTTCACACCACGAAGCCCCGAGAGATCGCGCAGAGACGGGTCAGCCAGCACGACCACGTCTCCGCCCCGGCCGCCGTCTCCGCCGTCCGGGCCGCCCCTGGGAACATGCTTCTCGCGTCGGAAGCTCAGGCCGCCGTCGCCGCCGCGTCCCGCCTCGACGTGGATCGTCGCCCTGTCGTGGAACATGCCCGGCCTCCGCGGACCAGGGTCGTCGGCGGTTCCGTCAGCTCTCGACGACCGAGATGAAGCGGCGCTCGCCGCTGCGGCGGAACTCGACCGTGCCGGCACGGAGCGCGAAGATCGTGTCGTCGCGCCCGAGGCCCGCGCCGGGCCCGGGCCGGAACTTCGTGCCGCGCTGGCGGACGATGATCATGCCCGGCTTCACGGGCTGGCCGGCGAAGATCTTCACGCCGAGGCGCTTCGATTGGGAGTCGCGCCCGTTGCGTGAGGAGCCGAGGCCTTTCTTGTGAGCCATCTAGCCCTCTCCCTCCGTCTCGGCGATCGCAGCCTCGAGAGCGGCGATCGCGCCCTTGCGCTTCGCGTTCTCCTGCTCGAACGCGAGCGCGGCGTGCGTCTCGCCCAGGCTCCACTCGCCGACAGCGGCCTTGAGCTCGGCGATCGTCATGTCCGCGTATCCCTCAGGGACCCCGGAGGCGGGCTGGGCGGCCGCCGTCTGCTCGGCCGGAGCCGTCGCCGCCGGAGCCGACTTCGTCGCGACAGGCTTCTCCTCCCGCCTTTTCGACTCCGTCGTTCGAGCGCGCTTGCCGCCGATCGACTCGATCTCGATCTGAGTGAGCGACGCGCGGAAGCCCGTGTGCCGACGGTACCCCGTCCGCTTCTTGTACTTCCCGATGCGGATCTTCGGCCCTCTCGCGGCTCCCAGGACGCGCGCGGTGACCTTGACGTCACCGGGCGCGATCAGCGGCTCACCGTCGCCGCCGACGAGCAGGACCGATGGGGTGAACGTCGCACCGTCGTCCTCCCGGAGTCGGTCGACGAGCAGCCGCTCGCCCTCGCGGACGCGATACTGCTTCCCGGCAACCTTGATGATCGCGTAGGTCACGTGGCACTCCGACGGAAAGGACGTTGACAGACGAGTCGCGGGCATGTGCCCGCGAGCCGCAGCATGATAGCGGACGCCCCGTCTCCGAGGCGCTCAGCGCCTGCCCGAGCTCGTTCGCGCGTCGAAGTCCTCGATCCATTCCGACATCGGGACGTACTCCGCCGGCGCCTCGGACCCGTCGCTCGAGCTGGCCGCCTCCACCGCAGCCGAGGCCGTCTCGTCCCGAGCGTCGTCCTCGATCTCGACCGCTTCCCCGGTAGCTTGAGGCTTGCGGCGCTTCCGCCCGCCACGGGTGCCTCGCCGTGTCTTCTTTCGCGGCGCCACCCCGACCTCGGCGGCCGCGGAGTCGCCGGCCCCGTCGGGCGAGGGCTCGTCCGCGCTCGCGACGGCCTCGGCCGGTTCCTCGGCTTCGTCCACCGTCGGCTCAGGAACGTGGATTCGAGGCCGGCGTCGTGTCGCCGCGGGCACGGGAGCAGCTGCCGGCTCCTCTCCGCCGGGCTCAAGCGCGACGATCTCCGCCTCCTCGGCCTCGTCGGGGCCGGCGCCGTTCGACGTCGTCTCGGCCGCGGCGGGCTTCTTCCGCCGGCGTCCGCCCCGCGTACCGCGCCGCGTCCGCTTCTTCTTCGGAGGAGCAGCCTCGTCGTCCGTGACGTCCTCTGCGATCTCCGCGTCCGCGTCGTCGGCGACCTCCAAGACGTCCGCGTCGGCCTCGGCCGCCAACTCTGCGGCGTCCTCCGACACAGCCTCGGCCACCGCAGTCGGCTTGGTCTTCGCGCGTGAGGCTCGTGTCGGCTTCTCGGCCTCGGCCTCGAACGTGATCGGCGTCGGCGGCGCGGTCGCGTCGGCGACAGCCGCATAGGCGACGCCTTCGAGCACCCGGCCGACGGTGACCTCGACCTTCTTCCCGACGAGCTTCGCCGCGCCGGCGACGACCACGTCGTAGCCGTCCACCTTGCCGACGCCTGCGGTGACGTCGTGGAGCCCGACCTCGACGAGCTTCAGCTCGAGCGTCGCTCCTTCCTCGACGGGAGCGGACGGGCGGCACGTTTCGAGCTTGCCTTGCCCGAGCACCTCGAAGTGATCGGGATGGACGTGGCCGTTCGCCGCGGGGACGAGGAAGAACCGGCGCCGCGACGCTGCCTCGATCTCCTCCAGCCGGCTGCCACCCGGCCCCACGACGAGCGGGAGGACGCGGGGGTGCACCGCGACGCGAAACGCCTGCACGCGCGAACCCTTGGCAACGGCGCGCAGCTTGCGCTCGATCTCGAGCGCGAAGGTCGCGTCGGAGACGACGAAGCCGTCGCCTTCGCAGATCGGGCAGCGGTTGGTGAGTATCTCGCGGGGCCCGTCGGTCACGTTCTGCCGGGTCATCTCGACGAGGCCGAGCGGGGAGATCTCGACCACGTACGTCTTCGTCCGATCCCGCTCGAGCTCGGTGCGTAGGGCGTCCTCGACCGTCTCGCGGTTCTTCGGGTTGGCCATGTCGATGAAGTCGATGACGATGATCCCGCCGATATCGCGGAGCCGGAGCTGCCGCACGACCTCCTTCACGGCCTCGAGGTTGTTCTTGACGATCGTGTCCTCGAGGCGCCCGGCAGAGCTCTTCGCGCGGGAGCCAACGAAGCGGCCCGTGTTCACGTCGATGACGGTGAACGCCTCGGCGTAGTCGAAGACGAGGTAGCCACCGGACGGGAGGTCGACTCGCCGGTCGAGAGTCGAGCGGATCTCGGCGTCGACTCCGGAGGCTTCGAAGAGAGGCTCCTTCTCCTTGTACCGGTGGACCCGCTCGATCATGTGCGGCGAGGTCTTCTTCAGGTAGCTGACGATCCGCCGGAACGTCCGGTCGTCGTCGATCCGGGCGGACACGAAGTCGCCGGCGAAGAGGTCGCGCACGATGCGCAGCGGGAGCTCCGCCTCCTCGTACACGAGCTCGGGCGCGCTCGCCTTCGTCGCCTTCGCCTGGATCGTCTTCCACAGCCGTTGGAGGAAGACGAGATCGCGCTCGATGTCCTCCGCCGAGGCACCGTCGGCGGCGGTTCGCACGATGATGCCTCCGCCCTTGGCGTCGAGGTCCTTGACGATCTCCTTCAGCCGCGTGCGCTCGGCGTCCTCGAGCCTGCGCGAGACGCCGTAGCCCTCGCCGTTCGGGACGTAGACGAGGAAGCGGCCGGGGAGCGAGATCTCCGTCGTCAGGCGCGCGCCCTTCGACTTCATCGGGTCCTTGACCGCCTGTACGAGCAGCACCTGGCCACGTTTGATCAGGTCCTGGATCTTGCGCGCTCCCTTGCGGCCCTCGAGCTCCGGGCCGACGATCTCGTCGACGTACAGGAACCCGTTCTTCTCGAGGCCGATCTCGACGAACGCGGCCTCCATCCCGGGCAGGACGTTGTCGACGACACCGAGGTAGATGTTCCCGGCGATCGATCTGCGCTCTGGCCGTTCGAGGTAGACCTCCGCGACGCGATCGTCCTCGAGCACGGCGACCCGCTGCTCGCCGACATCGACCGTGATCAGGAGCTCGCGTTTCGCTTGCGGGAGCGTCGTCCGGCGGGTCGGAGTCCGGCGGCGTCCGGTGCGCGAGGTCGATCTCCGATCGGAACGGCGGTCGCTCTTCTTCTCCCTCTCCTGGACGCCTTTCTCCGGAGAGCGCTTGCGCGCACTCCCGGCGGGCTCGGATGCCGACTTATCCGGCTCGTCCGCGACCGCGACAACCGCGGCCCCGGCTCCCGTACCGGCCTTCTTCCTTCCGCGTCCGCCGCGGCTCCCGCGACGGCGCCTCCTCTTCTGCGGCTCCGAAGCCTCACCGGGCTCCGGCCCCGCCTCCGCCGGGGGCTCAGGCGGTGCTACGACCTCTTCGGCCGGGGCAGTCGCTGCCGCGGCCTCTTGCTGCTTCTTTCCGAAGCGAAACCAACGTCGGGCCAAGGTGACAATCTCCTCGTTCGATCGCGCGCGGGCGCACGTCACCGTCCGGCGGTGCCGGCCTCACGCTGCGGGTGTTCAAGACTCGGGCCATCGGGCCTGCCCGAACGTTACCAGTCGCCTTGCGCGAGCCTTTATTGCGGACGCTCAGGCGGCGGCGGGCCGGAGACGCGATCTCCGCGCACGAACGGCGCGGAGTCGTTGCGCGAGTCGTGCCCACGCCCAAGGCTCGAGCTCCGCGTAGCGATTCTCGTTCTGGCCGCGCGTCGCCTCGAGATACTCGAACCAGGCGTCGGCCTCCTCGAGCTGCAACAGCTCTTCGGCGAGCTCCGTGTCCGGCATCGTCCCTCCCATCTCCGCGGTCCGCGCGGATGCTAGGTCCAGGACCGGACGGAGCAGGGCTGGCTCTAGTCGCGGCTCTTTGCCAGCCGGCGGGCGACCGAGCCGATGGCCCAGGTCGCGCCGGCCGCGACCGCCGCATCGACGAACGGGCGCGGAAGCGGCTGTCGCGCCACGCGGGCAAGCTCGCGGAGAGCGAGACCACCGCCGAGCGCGGAGATCGCGATGCCCGCTGCCGCAGGCAGTCCCTCCGGCAGCGCGGAGCCCGGGCGCAGCGACACGAGGCGCGACACCATACGAGCCTGCTCGAGCGCGAGCAGCGGCCGCGACATGCCGAAGAGCCCGCCGCCGAGACCGATCAGCGCGGCTCGGATCGCGCCCTCCTTGACGATCCGGTCCGAGACCGCGCTGCGCAGCACCGGTATCCGGGCGGCCAGGTCCTGACGGAGGCCCGACGCCTCCGCGATGCGCGCCGCGATCTCGGTGACCGGGAATCCCTCACCCGCCCGGCACTCGACCACGAACGGCGAGAGGATGAACGGGAGCGTCCACCGCTCCTGCGGCCAGAGCTGAACGAGGACGACGGGCACGTCCGTGAGGTCGGCTGCGCGCACGAGCTCCTCGTCCTCGGGCGTCGGATCGCCGGCGATGATGCGGATGAGGACGGAGGAGTCGCCCAGACCGGTCTCGCCGACCGCAACGGAGCCCGGCTCCGCGGCGCGCCCGAGCTCCCGCGCGAGCTGGTCCGCGAGCATCCCGCTCACGAGCACCGGCCCGGCTCGCTCCGGCGAGAGCTCGCCGTGCACGGCCGTGACGACGTTCCGGACCTCGGAAGCCGCTTCCCGGAGGCCCGCGCCCCTCATGGCAGGTTTCGAGGAGACGATCCGCGCGCGTGGATCCCCTGGAGCACGCCGACGAGGATCAGGTTCGAGACGAGGGACGACCCCCCGACGGCGACGAACGGAAGCGGGATGCCGGTCACGGGCGCAACCCCCATCGTCATCCCCACGTTGACGAAGACCTGGAAGAGGAACGCGAACACGAGCCCGCCGGCCACGACCGCTCCGTACAAGTCCCCGGCGAGCGTCACGATGCGCAGTCCTCGCCAGACGACGAGCAGGTAGAGCAGGAGCAGGATCGCCGAGCCTACGAACCCGCGCTGCTCCGCGAGCGAAGCGAACGCGAAGTCCGTCGCGTGAGCAGGCAGGTAGTCGAGCCGGGTCTGGCTCGCTGCGACGACGCCGCGACCGGTGACGCGGCCGGAGCCGACAGCGGTGATCGATTGGTGCAGGTTGTACGTCACTCCGCCGGGATCGGAGCCGGGGTTCGTGAAGCCCTCGAGCCGCGCCGTCTGGTAGGGCTTGAGCACCTGGAAGCCCGCCTTCGGGAGGATCCAGAGCACGGCCAGCACGCCGACCGTCGCGACCACGAGCAGTACGAGGAGCTGGCGCCAGCGGACGCCTGCGAAGAAGAGCACGGCGAAGAACGCGGCCGCGTAGACGAGAGCCGTCCCGAGGTCCGGCTGCAGGAAGACGAGGAGGATCGGCGCGCTCCCAAGACCGATGGCGGGGAGGATCGTGCGCCACCGGGAGATACGGTGCGCCTTCCCGACGACGAATCCTGCGATCGCGAGCACGAACAGGACCTTCCCGAGCTCCGAGGGCTGGAACTGGATGACGCCGAGGTCGATCCAACGCTTCGATCCGCGCACGGTCTCGGCGGCGGCGAAGACGACGATCATCAGCCCGAGCGTGGCTCCGTACAGAAGCCGCCAGTGGCGGCGGGCGACGTCGACGGGGATGAACACGGCGACGACGAGGCCGATCAGGCCCGCCACTGCGGCGATCCCCTGGCGCACGACGTAGTAGCTCTGGTCCCCCGGCACGTCGAAGCGCGTGATCCCGGCGACGACCCACAGACCGAACGCCACGAGCGCGAACGCAGCCAGGAGCAAGATCCAGTCGAGCCGCCGGAGGAGGGCGAGCGGCTCCCACGCCTCCGTCCTCGAGCGGAGCCCGCCGATACCCGGTCGCTGAGCGACCTCGATCATCGATCGACCTTCATCAGTCGACGCTCACGAGGTTGGTCGCCCCAGCCTTCTTGTGGAAGTACTTCTCGAACACGCGGAGGGCGGCGGGAGCGGCGGCGGTCGAGCCGTGCCCGCCGTTCTCGATCAGCGCGCAGACGACGATCTGCGCGTCCTGCGACGGCCCCCAGCCGCACCACCACGACTGGTCCTCGACGTGGTCTGCCGGATACCCGGGGAGAGGAACGACCTTCTCCGCCGTGCCCGTCTTGCCGGAGATGGGAATCGCGTAGTTGGCGAAGACGCCGGCCGACGTTCCATTCGCCGAGTGCGTGCCCGCATAGAGACCGTCCCGGACCGCGGCCAGCGCCGCGGGATCGACACCCGACGGGCGAGGCGGACGCGGCGCGAAGCGGCGCAGCACGACGCGCGGGGAGCCCTTGCCCCCCGGCTGCTCGACGTCGGACACGAGATACGGCGTTACGAGATTGCCGCCGTTCGCGAGCATCGCGTAGAAGGCGGCCATCTGGAGCGGGGTGACGAGCACGTCCTTCTGGCCGATCGCGAGCTGGATCGAGTCGCCCGGGTTCCAGGCGCGGTCCCAGTCCGTCTTGAACGTGCGCTTCCGCCAGGCGGGAGTCGGGACGAGGCCGTCGGCCTCGCCTCCGATGTCGAGGCCGGTCGGCTTCCCGAAGCCGAACCGCTCGGCCCACTGCTGCATTCGCATCCGTCCTGCTGGGCCGCGCTGGTAGAAGCGGTCCCCGATCTCGTCGAAGTACGTGTCGCACGACTCGGCGAGCGCGACGGGCAGCGTCATCGGCTGGTTGACGTACGGGTTCCAGTTCGTGAACTTCTGGCGGTCGAGGCCGTAGTAGGCGACGGGGGAGCACTGGATCGACTGGTAGGGCGAGAAGACGTGCTCCTGCATCCCGGCGAGCGCGGTCACCGGCTTCCAGGTCGACCCGGGAGGGTAGAGCCCCGCGATCGCACGGTTGAGGCCGGGCGTGTTGGCCCGCTTCGCCGCCGTGGCGTCGAGGAGCGGCGCCAGCTTCTTCGGATTCCCGCGCCCGACGAAGATCGACGGCTTGTAGGTCGGCGACGAGGCCATCGCGAGAACGGCGCCGTCGTGCGGGTCGAGGGCGACGATCGCCCCGCCGTCGGATGCCCAGTGGCCGTCCCTGTGGGCAAGCCCGATCCCGTACGAGAGCGCGTGCTCGGCCGCCTGCTGGAGCCCGAGGTCGAGCGTGAGGCGGAGCCCGTAGCCCGGTAGTGCCTCCTGGCGCGGGACGACCGGGCTCACCACCCGGCCACGGGAGTCCACGCGGAGCTGGTCGAGGCCGGCGTGACCTCGGAGGTACGCGTCGTACCCTGCCTCGATTCCCGTCTTCCCGATCGTGTCGCCCGGCTCGTAGCCCTTGTTTCGGAGATGCTGGAGCTCGTCCGGCGAGATCTCGCCGACGTATCCGAGGATCTGCGCGGCGAGCGACTGATGGACGTAGTCGCGCAGATAGGTCTGCGCGATCTTGACGCCGGGGAACTGGGTCTGGTGCTCGTACAGGTAGTCGACCGCATGCTCCCCGACCGCGGTCTTGACCGTGATCGGCGTGAGCGGGTCGGCGCTCTGCGAGTCGACTTCGCGCGCGAGCACGCCCGGTGCGATGCCGAGCACGGAGGCCAGGCGCCGGACCTCCGCGTAGCGGCCCTGCTTCGGCATGTCGCCGACCCAGAGCTGCACCGCGGTTCCCGCGACGTTCGAGACGATCACGTGCCCGTCCCGGTCCAGGATCGGCCCGCGCGGCGCATCGACGCGGACGAGGCGGAGCTGGTTGTTCTGCGCGGCGTCGAGGTAGCGCGTTCCCGAGAGCACCTGCAGCGACCAGAGCCTGAAGAAGAGGACGGCGAAGGCGACGAGCGCGATGGCGCCGAAGACGCCGACGCGCAGGGCGAGCTGCGGGGTGAGCCGGTACGGCTCGCGCACGCGCGGGTCGTGCGGAAGGAAGCGGTCGGAGGAGAGCCGCTCCTCGCGATAGGGGCCGCTAGACAACGAGCTCGACCTCCGCAGGCCGCTGATCCACTCCCCCGACACCGACCATGCGGCGGACGAGCGCGTAGATCGGGAGCGCGAGCACGAGGTTCATCAGCAGCGCAGGAGCGAGCGTGGTGACGAGCGCGTAGCGCGCGACCACGTCCTCACCGAGCATGTAGTGGACGGCGAACGCGAAGAGCGCCGCGAGCGGCGTGATCACCCCGACGGCGACGAGCGGCGCCACGCGACGATCGTGGAGCGTCGTCTCCGCGTACCGACCCGCCCAGAACCCCGCGAGCGTCAGGACGAGAGAGGTGATGCCGAGCGTGTCGAGTGTCAGGAGATCGATGACGATTCCGCCTGCGAAACCGGCAACCGCTCCGACCACGGATCCCCGCACGAGGCCGAGCGCCACGACCGTCACGAGGAGGACGTCCGCGGTTCCCCCGCCGACGTAGATCGTGCTCACGATCGCCCCCTGGACGAGCGCAGCGACGAACACGACGAGCGCGATGCGCAGGATCGTCCTCGCGGTCACGGCGCCAATCGGTCCTTGGGAACGAGGACGATGACCGCATCGAGCGAGCCGAAGTCCACCGACGGGTCGACCTGGACCTGCTGATAGAGATCGGTGTCGGTCTGGCCGACGCTCGTGACGGCACCGATGAGGATCCCCTTCGGATAGAGCGAGCTCAGGCTCCCGGTCTTCCAGCCGGCCGTGACGATCTCGTCCCCGACCTTGACCACGTCCTCCTTCCGCACGCGGTCGAGGACGAGGGTCTCGCGCGTGCCGCGCGCGTGCCGGACGACTCCCGACGCGCCTGTGCGGATGTCGATCGCCGACGCGGCAGCCTCCTGGTCGGTGAGGAGCTCGACCCGGGCCGTGTGCGACGACACGCGAGTCACGAGCCCGGCGAGGCCGTCGACGGTGACCACCGGGTCGTTGGCGCGGACGCCGTCGTTCGCGCCTGCGGCGATGACGATCGACTGGGTGAACGCGCCCGGCGGGCGTCCAATCACCTCGGCGGTCACGGCGTTGAAGTCGTTGGGGAAGCGTGGGCCGTCCTCGAAGTTCACGGCCTTGCGCAGGTACACGTTCTCCTGGCGCGCGAACGCGTTCTGGATGACGCGCTGCCGGAGGGCCCGGTTCTCGGCGCGGAGCTTCGCCGCCTCGGAGCGGGCGCCGAAGAGGCTGTCGAGCCAGTCGTAGCCGTCACGGAACGGCTGCGCGATCCGATCGAGACCGACGGCGAACGGCCTGACGACCGACGCGCCAGCGGACTGCAGGCCCCCGACGCTGCCCGACGACTCGGACCGGAAGGACAGGGAGATGAGGACGACCGCGAGCACGACCAGACACCCCACCACCAGACGGCGACGCAGCGCGCTGGTGTTCCGGGGGGAGAGCTGGCTCGTGGCAGGACGCCGGACGCTCACGCCCAGCGCCGCCGACCGTGCGCTGCGGCTCCTTGGCACCGCGGGCCAGTGTAGCGACGCTCTCCGCGGGCTTCGACCGTGAGCCGCGTCCGTTCACGCCGACGCAAACAGCGCGAACGACCGTCGGGCCCTCGGCGTCGAGGCACGTGGCGAGAGAAGGATACGACCGCGGAGGGCGGAAGCCGAGTCACGTCCCGAGACAAGGAGCACCGCGGTCGCCGCGTCGAAGACGCCGCGCTTCGAGGATTTGCGCGAGTGGAATTCGCCGCTAGATGGTTGATCGGCAATTCATCGCCGCGCGGATGGTGACCGAGACACGTCGCCGGCTGGGGACGCCGCTCCTCGCCCGTATGCCCGATACGCGCTCGTCGTGGCGCCCTCCCCGGCTCGGTCTCGGCCATCCCCGCATCGACGCCAATTACCGATCAACCATCTAGGCGGGTTCCGCTCTGCGCCAACGAATCGACTGCGCTAACGAAGCAGCCCGTTCCGGCGGGCTGCGCGACTGCGGTTGGTGCGGTGGATGACGTCGAACTCCTCGAGGCTCCGGCCGGAGCCGACCGCCACGCAGGTGAGCGGGCTGTCCGCGAGGTGCACGGGCATCTGCGTCTCGTGGCGGACGCGGTCGTCAAGGCCCTGGAGGAGGGCACCGCCGCCGGCGAGCACGATCCCGCGGTCCATGATGTCCGCCGCCAGCTCGGGCGGCGTCTTGTCGAGGGTCGACTTGAGCCCGTCGAGGATCACCGTCACCGGCTCGTCGAGCGCGCGCCGGACCTCCTCGGAGGAGATGATCACGGTCTTCGGCAACCCGGTCAGCATGTCGCGCCCCCGGACCTCCGCCTGCAGTTCCTCCGGGAGCCGGTGCGCGGAGCCGATCTCGAGCTTGATCTCCTCGGCCGTCTGCTGCCCGACGAGGAGCTTGTACTCCTTCTTGATGTGGTTGACGATCGCCTCGTCCATCTCGTCGCCGCCGACGCGCATGCTCTGTGAGACGACGATCCCGCCGAGCGAGATGACGGCGACCTCGGTGGTGCCGCCGCCGATGTCCACGATCATGTTCCCGGTCGGCTCGGCGACGGGCAGGCCCGCTCCGATCGCGGCGGCCATCGGCTCCTCGATCAGGTACGCCTGGCGCGCGCCGGCGGAGAGCGTCGCCTCCTCGACCGCGCGCTTCTCGACGCCGGTCACGCCGGACGGAACGCAGACGACCACGCGCGGGTGCGCGAAGCGGTGCTGGTGCACCTTCTGGATGAAGTGCCGGAGCATCTGCTCGGTGACGTCGAAGTCGGCGATGACGCCATCCTTCAGCGGCCGGATAGCGGAGATCGTCCCCGGCGTGCGGCCGAGCATCCGTTTGGCCTCGACGCCGACCGCGTGCACCTCGCCGGTCCGTTGATCGATCGCGACGACCGACGGCTCGGAGAGCACGATCCCGCGTCCGCGGACGTAGACGAGCGTGTTCGCGGTGCCGAGATCGACGGCCATGTCGCGGCCGCCGAAGCCGGTGAGCGTCTTGAACAAGGCCACGAGGGGGACGGAGTCTACCTGCGCGTTTGCAGCAGATTCGGTGCGTGGCGCTCGAGCAGGTCGAGCAAGAGGGCTCCCGGTAGACCGACCACGTTCAGGTAGTCGCCCTCGATCCGCTCCACGAGTCGACCGCCCAGGCCCTGGATCGCATAACCCCCCGCGCGTCCCTCCCACTCCCCGCTCGCGAGGTACGCCTCGACCGCCTCATGCGAGAGGAGCCTGAAGGTGACGGCCGTCAGCTCGTGTGCCACGACGTCCTCGTCTCCCCCGAGAAGGCACACGCCCGAGACGACCGTGTGGGTGCGAGCCGAGAGCTCGTTCAGCATGTGTTCGGCCTCGGCGCGGCCCGCGGCCTTTCCGTAGAGGCGATCGTCGAGGACGACCGTGGTGTCGACGCCGAGCGTCACCCGACCCGCCTCGTGGACCGACCGCGCCTTTCCCGCCGCGTGCCGGCGGACGAGCTCCGCGGGATCCGCATCGGGCGGATCGTCCTCGAGGTAGTCGGGCGCCGCCGCAGCGAACGGGATCTGCAGCTGCTCGAGGATCGCGCGCCGCTGCGGCGACGTCGAGGCGAGGATCAGCCGCGTTTGCGTGCTACCCAGATCTCCTCCGACGGCCATTTTCTCGACCACTCCGGATCGTGATCGTCGTAGTGCGGGTGACGCTTCGCGTCCGGCGGCGGTTGGAGCTCGATCAATCGCTCGATCTCGAATCCCGAATCGCGTAGGACGCGGATCCACTCACCGTAGGTCAGCTGGAACTCGACGCCGTCCTCCGGCCCCCACTCGATGCGGTGCAGTCCAAAGTACGGACGCTGAAACTCGGTGCTCGGGTCGCCGACATCCGGGTACGAGATCGTCACGAGCGGTGTGGGATGAAGGAACACGAGCGAACCGTCGACCCGGAGCAGGCGTGCCGCTTCGGGGATCCAGCGGTACGGGTCGCACCACAGGCTCGCCCCGAACTCCGAGACGGCGAGGTCGAAGCTCGCATCGGGCAGCGGCACCTCCTCCGCGTTCGCCTCGATCAGCGGGAACTCGAGGCCGAGCTCACGTTGGCAACGACGAGCCGTCTCGAGCTGGGCAGGGGTGACGTCAACGCCGACCGGACGCGCGCCACGCCTCGCGAGCCACGAGGAGAGGTACGCAGTACCACAGCCGAGCTCGACGACATCGAGGCCGGCGACCTCACCGAGTGCCTCCACCTCCCGCTCGGGGACGCCGAACACCCCCCAGTGGATCTCCTCCTGCTGCCATGCGCGCAGCGCGGCGCCGTCCGTGAACTGCTCGTTCTCTTGTGTCCAGACGGCGCGGTTTGCCGCGAGGTACTCGGGCTCAGACGAGGCCATCGGGGAAGAAGAGCGCGAGCTCGCGGCGCGCGCTCGCCCTCGAGTCCGAGCCGTGCACGACGTTCTCCGAGAGCTCCAGCGCATAGTCGCCGCGAATCGTTCCCGGAGCGGAGTCGAGCGGGTTCGTCGCGCCCATCATCGCCCGGACCACCGAGATCGCCGACTCGCCGCTCACCGCGAGCGCGAGCACCGGGCCGGAGGTGATGAAGCCCACGAGGTCGTCGAAGAACGGCTTCCCGCGGTGCTCGGCGTAGTGCTCGCGCGCGAGCGCCTTCGACACGCGCACGAGTCGGGCGCCGCGGAGCTCGAAGCCCCGGCGCTCGAAGCGGGCGACGATCTCGCCCGCCAGGCCGCGCGCCATCCCATCCGGCTTGACGAGCACGAGTGTGGTCTCCCGGGCCATGCCGGCCGCGAGTCTAGTCGAGGCTACTCGGTGGGATTGCCGCGTCGTGCAGGCCGCCGCGATCGGCTGAGATCGTCGAGCGCGGGGAATGCCGGCGGGACGGGTGTCGCGCAGTAGGGGCAGATCTGCCAGAGCGCGTCGAGCGGCTTGCCGCACGAATCGCATGCCTGCTTCAGCCGCGACGTGCAGACCGGGCACACGAGGTACGAGGGGTCGATCTTCGCCCGGCACACGGGACAGCGGTGGTCGAGCTGGGCGAGCCGCTCCTCCATCGCGAGGATCTCGAGCTGGCGCTCGTGGACGTCCTGCAGGTACTCCGGAGGGCGGACGAACAGGTAGATGATCGGCCCGAGGAAGGGCGGGAAGAAGCCGAGGATCGTGGCGAGGCCGACGAGCCACGGCCCTTCGACGCGTCGCCGTGCGTCCTTGAACGTCCAGAGTGCGGTCGCGAGCCAGAGGACGACGACGACGACGAGGCCGATGCGGGCGAGCTGACCCGGGTCGGTGTAGAAGGCGCTGAGGGGCGGCGGCACGGTCATAGCAATAGCTTGCCGACCAGATAGCCGAGTGCAAAGGCTCCCCCGACGATCGCGGCGACGACGAGCGCCGCGAACGCGAGAACCGAGAGCCGCTCCCTTACCTTCGCCAACCCGCTCGCCGTTCAGCCTGCGCGAGGTCGCCGAGGAGGTAGAGCGAGCCTGTCACGAGGACGGGCTCCCCGAGCTCGTGCGCTCGCGTGAGCGCCGCAACGGGATCGTCGATCGCCTCGACCGAGTCGAAGTGCTTCTTCGCGATCGCGGCGAGCTCCTGTGCCGGAAGCGCACGGGCGGACGACGATCTCGTGGCGACGAACGTCGAGCCGGCACTCCGCAACGTCCGGAGCATCTCGTCGGCGTCCTTGTCGGCGAGGATCGAGGCGACGATCGTGAGGTCGCCCGGAGGCAGG
>DASSQE010000134.1:0-9319 GCA_035702645.1 Gaiellaceae bacterium | reverse complement strand
AAGTCACGACCGACACGCCCAGCGCCGCTCTTCCGCGAGTTCGTCGGTGCCGCGCTCGAACGATCGCGGTCCCGTCTCGGCGTGCGCGCCGCCGCGACGAGCTAGCCGCGTGCGACGACCACGCCCTCGCGAGGCGAAAGGCGGATGCACCCCGCGACGCGCTCCCCGTCTCGGGAGCGCGTCGTCGAGAGGAGGATGGAGCCGTCGATGCCGTCGATCTCACGTGCGTCCTGGCCGAGGTTGACGGCCACGGTGAGATCGGCCCCGCGCTGCCATGCCCACGCGCCGGGAGGTGAGGGCAGCTCCGAGTAGCTGCCCGTGCGTAGATCGGGGACGCGCTTGCGGAGGGCGATCAGATCGCGGGTGAACACGAGCGTGGAGCCCGGATCAGCGCGTTGGTCCTCGACGTTCCGCGACGTGTCCTCGAGCGGCAGCCACGGATCCGTCCATCCTCCGGAGCGGGTCCAGGGCATCGGCGCCCGGCACGGGTCGCGTGGCGGGTCGGCGATGTCGAGGATGCGATCTGCCGGCACGTATCCGTCCTTGAGCGCGAGCTCGTCGCCGAAGTAGAGGCACGGAGTTCCGCGAAGTCCGAGGAGGACGAGGAGCGCACAGCGGGCGAGCGCCTCGTCCCCGCCGCACCAGCGCGTTGCGAGCCGTCCGACGTCGTGGTTCGAGCCGATCCAGCAGGGCACCGCTCCCGCCGGGAGCTCGGCCTCGGTCGACGCAACGACTCGGCGCATCTCGTCGGCTTGGAACGGCGTGTGCACGAGAAGGAAGTCGAAAGCGAGGTCGAGCTCGTCGTCGCCCGAGCCGTAGTATCGCGCCCACGCCATGAGGTCGAGCACGTACGCCTCGCCGACGAGGATGCGCCGCGACTCGTACGAGTCGGCGATGCGGCGCCAGCTCTGGAGGATCTCGTGCGTCTCCGGCCGGTTCAGCGCGTAGACGCGGTCGAACGGCGCACCGGGATCCGGCTCGTCCCGCAGGTCCCGGTCCTTGATCAGCGCGTGGGCGACGTCGATCCGGAAGCCGGCGACCCCACGATCGAGCCAGAAGCGGAGGATGCGCTCGAACTCCGCTCGGACGTCCGCGTTCCACCAGTCGAGGTCGGGTTGCTCGGGCGCGAAGTTGTGGAGATAGTGCCGCCCGCGGTCGGGGTCGAGCGTCCACGCGCTCCCTCCGAAGAACGAGAGCCAGTTGTTCGGCACGTCGTCCGCCCAGACGTAGTACTCGGGATGCTCGCGGAACCAGGGGTGACGGTCGGAGGTGTGGTTGGGGACGAGGTCGAGGAGCACCCGGATCCCACGTCGAGACGACTCGGCGAGGAGACGGTCGATGTCGGCGAGGGTGCCGAGATCGGGATGGACCGCCGTGTAGTCCGAGACGTCGTAGCCCCAGTCGACGTTCGGCGAGAGGTTGATCGGGTTGAGCCAGATCCCGTCGATCCCGAGCCACTCGAGGTAGTCGAGCCGCTCGACGATGCCGGCGAGGTCTCCGGTGCCGTCACCGTCGGAGTCCGCGAACGACCGTGTGTAGATCTGGTAGAGGACGCCGTCGCGCCACCAGCGGTCGCTCACGCGGGCGTCTGCAGCAGCGGCCGCACGAAGCGCGCGGCCTCGAGCACGCCCTCGACCTCGCCGACGAACGGATCCTCGTTCTCGATCGAGACCGGTCCGTCGTATCCGACGTCGCTGAGCGCCCGGAGGAACGCCGGCCAGTCGACCGTCCCGCCCCGCCCGGGAGTGCAGAACGTCCAGGCCCGCTTCGCGGGATCGGCGAACGGCCGAGCGTCGAGCAGCCCGGCGAGGCCGAGCTCCCGTTCGTCGTACCTCGTGTCCTTCAGGTGCACGTGCTGCACGGCTGCGCCGAGCGACGTGACGACCGCGGCCGGGTCCATGCGCTGCCAGACGAGATGGCTGGGGTCGACGTTGGCGCCGATCGCCGGGCCGACTGCCTCGCGGAGGCGTTCGAGGGTCGGCACGTTGTAGACGAGGTGGAGCGGATGCAGCTCGAAGGCAACACGTGAGACTCCGTGCGAGACAGCCTTGGCAGCGAGCTCCTCCCACAGCACGAGCGTGGCCTCCCTCTGCCGTTCGAGCAACGCGACCTGGTCCTCAGGCCACGGGTACCACGGCCAGGTGAACGTCGTCGACTCGGGGACGTCGCCCGGCGTCCCCGACATGGTCACGATCGTCGAGACCTCGAGGAGCTCGGCGAGCGAGAACGTGTCCTCGATCAGCCGTCTGGACTTTTCGCCGACGACGGGGTGCAGCGGCCACGCAGAGCAGTTCAGGGCGCAGAGCTCGAGGTCGTGCGACTCGAGTTTGCCCAGGAGTCGCCTGCGGGCGTTCGCGTCGGCGAGGAATCGCTCGAGGTCGAGATGCGGCGCGGCCGACTGGCCGCCCGTCGCCAGCTCGAGCGCCTCGACGCCGGCCTCCACCGCGATCTCGAGCACCCGGTCGAAGGACTGTCCCCCGATCGAGTCGGTATAGAGCGCGAGCTTCATCCGGCGCCGGAGGCGAGCCCGTGCGCCGCTGCACCTTTCAAAGGCTCCGCGTCGCCCAGTCCGACGAGCCCCCGCTCGAAGATCGCGCTCTCCCGTTCGAGCGGCAGCGAGACGAGCTGCCCCGACGCCGACGAGGCATACGCGCCGACCACCGCCTCGAGCACGTGCAGGCCGTCCGCCCCGGACGTCAGTGCCGGTCGGCCTTCGATCAGCGCGTCGACGAAGTCGGTGATCGCCGCCACGACGGTGTCGACCGACGGGCCGACCTCGATCTCCCGCGGGCCGTCCGGCCCGTGGACCCAGACGCCTTCGAGGGGGACAAAGGGCGCTGTCCCGCCGTCCGCGTACCGCACCTCAAGGCGACCGTCCGTCCCGCTGACTTGGATGCCGCCTGGGCCGTGTCCCCAGCCGACGTTGACGAGAGCCGCGGCGCTCGGCGCCTCGTATCGGCAGAGCGCGACCTCCTCGACCACGGACCCCGGCGTCCGGGCGAAGACGAATGCCGATACGCCCGTGAACGCGGAGCCGAGGAGTCCTTCCGCGACGTAGACGGCATGCAGCATGTCCATGAGCACGCCGCCGCCGGACGCCGCGGGATCGTGTCGCCAGTCGGGCCGCCAGTCACCGGTGCCCGGAATGTCCGGCACGCCGAGGTAGTTGACGATCGCGACCTCGGGATCTCCGATGTCGCCGGCGACGATCGCCTGCATGGCGGCGGCGATCTCCGGGAAGAACCCGTAGTTGTGGACGACGCCGAGCCGGACACCGGCTGCCGCGGCCGCGTCCACCAGCTCCGCCGCGTCCGCGGGAGCGGCCGTGAGCGGCTTCTCCGAGAGGACGTCGCGTCCACGCCGGATCGCCTCGAGGATGACGTCCTTCCGGAGATGCTGCGGCGTGCAGACGTCGACGATGTCGACGTCCATGCGCTCCAGGAGCTCGCGGCCGTCGGCGAAGAGTGTCTCGTCTCCGAGCCCGAGCTGCGCGGCCACGAGCTCGCGCCGGCTCGGCGTCGGATCGGCGACGCCCGCCACGTAGCAGCGATCCGCGAGCTCGAGGTACGCCGGCACGTGGTGATTGAGCGCGATGTTCCCGCACCCGATCAGGCCGACCGCGAGGCGGCGGGACATCGTGCGAGCGCCCCGGCTCAGCTCTTGACCGAGCCGGCCAAGAGGCCCTGCACGAAGTAGCGCTGCAGGCTGAAGAACACGACGAGCGGCACCGCCATCAGCAGGAACGCCGCGGCGCTCAGCAGGTGGTACTCGGCGCCGTAGGTCGAGAGGAGCTGGGGGATGCGGACGGTCATCGGCCGCTTGGCGGGATCGGAGACGAAGATGAGCGCCATCAGCAGGTCGTTCCAGACCCACAGGAACTGGAAGATCGCGTACGCGGCGAGGGCGGGGACCGAGAGGGGGATGACGACCTTGCGGAAGATCATGAAGTTCGAGCCGCCGTCCATGCGCGCCGCCTCGATCAGGTCCTTCGGGAGCGTGATGAAGAAGTTCCTGAACAGGAAGATCGCGAACGGGAGCCCGAACGCGGTGTGGGCGAGCCAGATCCCCGCGTAGCCGTTGTTCAGGTGGCCGTGGTCCCGGAACAGCTTGAGGAGCGGCACGAGCGACGTCTGGATCGGGATGATCATCAGGATGATCACCACGAGGAAGATCGTGTCCCTGAAGGGGAAGGGGATCCACGCGAACGCATAGGCTGCGAGCGCGCCGAGCGTGAGCGGGAGCAGCGTCGCGGGCACGGTGATGATCAGGCTGTTCACCCACGCGTGGCCCATACCGGTGGCGTGGATCACCAGGCCGTAGTTGTGGAGGGTGAAGTGGGGGTGCGCGAGCACCGTCCACCAGCCGCTCGACGCGATGTCGGGACGGGGCCGGAAGGACGTGATCGCCAGCCCGATCGTCGGAATGAGCCAGATGATCGCGATGACGATCAGCGCGACGTGGATCGGCGCCCGCTTCGCGAACGCCCCGAGCCGACCGAAGAACGTGGTCGGCCGCGCGACCGTCGGAGCCTCGATCGTCGTCATGCGATCACCCGCTCGCTCCGGAAGCGGCGGACGTTGAAGATCATCACCGGGAGGAGGACGAGCAGCATGACCACGGCGACGGCGGCGCCGTAGCCGGGCCTGCCGTTCGCGAACGTCTCCTGGAACATCGTGAACGCGATCACGCGGCTCGACGTCCCCGGGCCGCCGCCCGTCATCACGTAGATGATGTCGAAGAGCTTGATGACGTTGATGAAGAGCCAGACCGTCACGATCGAGAGCGGCAGGCTCAGCATGGGAAGCATGATCCGCCGGAAGAGCGCCCATTCCCCAGCGCCGTCGACCCGGGCGGCCTCGAGCACCTCAGTCGAGATCCCCTTGATCGCTGCCGCCATCACGACCATCACGAACCCGGTCGACGCCCAGACGTAGGCGAAGATCAGCGCGTAGTTGACGGTGCTGTCGCGCCCGGTCCACGCGATCGGGTGGAACCCGTGGTCGAACGCATGGATGGTCGCGTTCAGGACGCCCGTGTTGATGTCCGGGCTGTAGACGAAGAGCCAGATGATCCCGACGGCGGTCGCGGCGATCGCCATCGGGACGAAGATCACCGACTTCACGGCGCGCTCGTAGCGGACGCGCACGGCGAGCACGGCGAGCCCGAGGCCGAAGATGAGCGAGAGCCCGATGTAGAAGACGACCCAGCGGAGGTTGTTGATCACGGCCCCGCTCGGCGGGAACGTGTGGAGGTCGAGAAAGGCGGGATCGTTCGTGAGCAGGTTCTTGTAGTTGTCGAGCCCCACCCAGTTCGTGAACGTGAAGAGGAACGGGTTGCTGTCGTAGAAGGAAAGACGGATCGTGTAGTAGGCCGGATAGACGAGGAAGATCGCCAGCACGAGGAGCGCCGGCGACAGGAAGAGCACGAAGTCGAGGCGATCGCGGAGCGCCCGAATCCCGCCGCGCGGTTGACGCTCGGCGAGGTCGAGCGGAACGAAGACGGGTTCCTGCTCCTGGCTCATCCTGCCTCGCGGGTCGAGGGAGGAGCGGCGGAGCCCCGCAGTGGGAGCTCCGCCGTTCGCAGGCTCACGCTACTTGCCCCACTGACCCTTGATCTGGTTCTGGAAGCCGGTGAGGACCGTCTTCATGTTCGAGGCCGAGGGGTTCTGCGCGATCTTCTGGAGCGCGAAACCCCACGTGTCGCCGAACGCGCCCGGCATCTGATCCGACCCGTCGAAGAGGATCGTCTTCGCCGTTGCGAGCTGGGCTCCCTCTTTCCGGACGAGCAGGTTCGGATACGCCTTCGCAGGAACCAGCTTGTTCGGCGAGATGATCGCTCCGGTCGAGACCCAGATCGTTCCGGCGGCCGGGGAGGTGATGTACTTCAGGAACTGCCGGATCTCCGGCGAGTCCTTGAAGGCGACCTCATAGTCGCCGCCGATCGTGACCGGATTGCCCCACTTGGGGACGATCGTCGGCCAGGCGAAGTCGTTGATCGTCTTGCCGATCTTGAGCTTCGTGTTCACCTGGCCGAGGGCGATGCCACCGACGAAGCCGCCCTCGTAGTAGAGCTGCGCCTTCGCTTTCGTCCCGAACACGTCGCCGATGCCGCCGACGAAGCTCTGGCCGAGCATCCCCTGGATCCCGTTCAGCACGTACTTGTTGTTGACGATCTGCACCATGATCTTCAGCGCGGCCGCCACCGACGGGTCGGTGAACGGCAGCTTGCCGCTGAAGAGGGCCTTGTACTTCGCCGGGCCCGCCGTCCGCGCGTAGATGCTCTCGAACCAGTCCGTGAGCACCCACTGGCTCTGGTCGGGACCGTCGCCGATCGCCCACGGCACGAGCCCCTTCGCCTTCATCGCCTTCGTGAGGGCGAGCATCTGCGTCCACGTCTTCGGCGTCCGGAACTTGTACCTCGCGAACTGGTTCGGCCGGTACCAGATCACGCTCTTCGAGTTGCCCTTGGCGGGCATCCCGTAGAGCTTCCCTCCGACCGTGCCGTAGCCGATGAGCGCAGGGCTGTACCGCGCCTTGATGTACGACGGCGTGAAGCCCATCGTCCCGAGGTCCTTGAGCACACCCTGCTTAGCAAGGCTCGCCAGGTACCCGGGGCGGGGCACGATGGCGATGTCCGGCGGGTTGCCGGCCGCCAGGCGCGAGGCGATCTCGGTGGTGAAGTCACGGCCGCCGGTGTACTTGACGTCGATGCCGGTGGCCTTCGTGAACGCTGCTGTCACCTTCAGGAACGCGTCCTGCTCGCTCCCTCCCCACAACGAGTAGACCTCGATCGAGCCCGCCGACTTGCCGGCGGGGCGGGCGCTGCTGCTGCCTACGAGCACGGTGGCGAGAAGCACGCCCGCTGCGAGCAAGATCGGAACACGTCGCAATCGTCCCATCGACCCTCCTCAACTCATGGAGTCGACTCCCGACGTGCCGCCCCCCCGAGAACCGACTGCCGATTCCGTTCGGATTTTCGGGGTGGATGCTACGTCCGTCGGGCGAGACGTTCAAGCAGAGGCGACGAGTCGCTCCTCGCTCTCGGGGTCGAAGAAGTGGAGCTTGTCCGCCGGCACGGCGAACTCGACGAGCTCGCCCGCCTTGAGGCTCGGGTGCGGCTCGCTGAGGGCGACGATCTCCGTGCCGTCGACCCGTGCGTGCACGAGCTCCTCGTTGCCGAGGTACTCGACGACGTCTACCGTCGCGGGGATCTTGAGCGCGCGGGCGTCGTCGGCCCGAGCGAGGCTCATGTGCTCCGGGCGGAAGCCCATCACGACGTTCGAGCCGGACGGGCGCCCGGCGATCGACATGGCGGCGCCGTCGGTGAGCTCGAGCTTCCTGTCTCCGAGCACCACGGCCGAGCCGTCGGCACGGACTGTCGCGAAGTTCATCGCCGGAGACCCGATGAACGCTGCAACGAAGAGGTTGCGCGGGCTCTCGTAGAGCACATGCGGCGTGCCGACCTGCTGAAGGACGCCGCTCCGCATGACCGCGATCCGGTCGCCCATCGTCATCGCCTCGATCTGGTCGTGGGTGACGTAGACCGTCGTCGTGCCGAGGCGCTTCTGCAGCCGAAGGATCTCGGCACGCGTCTGAACGCGGAGCTTCGCGTCGAGGTTCGAGAGCGGCTCGTCCATCAGGAAGACGTCCGGCTCGCGCACGATCGCCCGCCCGAGCGCGACTCGCTGGCGCTGGCCGCCGGAGAGCGCCCTGGGCTTCCGGTCGAGCAGATGCTCGATGTCGAGGATCTTGGCCGCCTCGTCGACGCGGCGGCGGATCTCGGCCTTCTGCGTCTTCTGCAGCTTGAGCCCGAAGGCGAGGTTGTCGAACACCGTCATGTGCGGATACAGCGCGTACGACTGGAACACCATGGCGATGTTGCGGTCCTTCGAGGGGACCCGGTTGACGGCGCGTGTCCCGATGCGGATCGTCCCCTCCGTGATCTCCTCGAGCCCGGCCAGACACCGCAGGGCCGTCGTCTTCCCGCATCCGGAGGGTCCCACGAGCACCATGAACTCGCCGTCGGCGATCTGGAGGTCGAGATCGTCGACCGCCCGGACGTCCTCGCCGAAGCGCTTGGTGACGTGATCAAATGTGACTGACGCCATGTGCGTCTCCAGCGCCGAGACTATCGCGCCGTTTGCGAGCGCGGAAGGGCGGAACGCGATCGTAGGATGCTGTCCGTGCAGGAGGAGCTGAGGGCACCCTATCTCGACCTCTTCCTCGAGCTCTGCGCGATCCCGAGCCCGTCGGGCGAGGAGCGCGCTGTCGCCGATCGGGTCGGGTCCTACCTCGGCGAGCTCGGTCTCGAGTGGGACGAGGACGACGCCGGGGCGGCGATCGGCTCGACGGCCGGGAACCTCTACACGCGTATCCCCGGCAACGCCGACGGGCTCCCGATCTTCCTCTGCGCGCACACCGACACGGTTCCCCTCGAAGCGGCGATCGAGCCCGTCGTCGAGGACGGAGTGGTGCGCAACTCCGCCGGGACGATCCTGGGCTCGGACAACAAGGCCGCGATCGCCGTCATGCTGGAGGCGACCCGCTGTGTCCTCGAGGAGCGCCGCCCGCACGCCGGCATCGAGCTCGTCTTCACGCCGAAGGAGGAGGTCGGGCTCCTCGGCGCCGGCGCGTTCGACCATGCGCGGCTCCAATCGTCCATCGGCTTCGTCTACGACCAGGGGATGCCCATCGGCGAGATCCTCCTCGGCTCGCCCTATGGACGCACGCTCGACTTCCGGTTCCACGGGAAGGCGTCTCATGCAGGCCTGTCACCCGAGGAAGGCCGCTCTGCAGTGGCAGCCGCCGCCCGGGCGATCGCGGACTTCCGGCTCGGGCGGATCGACGAGGAGACGAGTGCGAACGTCGGCGTGATCTCGGGCGGCACGGGCCGCAACGTCGTGCCCGAGTGGTGCACGTTCCAGGCGGAGGTCCGCTCGCACGACGAGCGAAAGGCGACCGAGCTCGTGCGCGAGATGCTCGAGACGGCCGCATTCGCTGCGAGCCTCGGGGAATGCGGGCTCGAGACGGAGGTTCGTCAGAGCTATCCCGGCTACCGGTTCCGCGAGAGCGATCTCCCCGTCCGTCTCGGCGCGGAAGCGCTCGTCCGCACGGGCTTCGAGCCGCGCTACGCACTCGGCGGCGGCGCCGCGGACGCCAATGTCTTCAATGCGCACGGCCTCTCGTGCGTGAACCTTGCGAACGGCACCGTGGGGACGCACACCCCTGACGAGCACATCGCGGTCGCCGACCTCGAGGCGATGGTCGACGTCACGCTCGCCCTCGTCGACGCCGCCCGCGAGGCCGCGGTCGACTAGAGA
>DASSQE010000133.1:0-8211 GCA_035702645.1 Gaiellaceae bacterium | reverse complement strand
CCTCGGGGAATGCGGGCTCGAGACGGAGGTTCGTCAGAGCTATCCCGGCTACCGGTTCCGCGAGAGCGATCTCCCCGTCCGGCTCGGCGCGGAGGCGCTCGTTCGCACCGGCTTCGAGCCGCGGTACGCGCTCGGCGGGGGCGCCGCAGACGCCAACGTCTTCAACGCCCGCGGCCTCTCGTGCGTGAACCTCGCGAACGGCACGGTGGGGACACATACGCCGGACGAGCACATCGCGGTCTCCGACCTCGAGGCGATGGTGGAGGTCACGCTGGCCCTCGTCGATGCCGCACGCGAGACGGCGCCGGTCTAGCTGCCCAGACGCACGGAGCCGTCTGCCTCGAGCGTCCAGTGGGGGTTGTGCGCGACCTCCCATGCGTGGCCGTCGGGATCGTGGAAGACGCCCGAGTAGCCGCCCCAGAACGTCTCCGCGCCGGGACGTGCGATCGTTGCCCCCGCGGCTTCCGCCTCGGTGAGCACCGCGTCGACCTGCTCGGGCGATCCCGTGTTGTACGCGAGCGTGATCCCGCCCCAGCCTCCGCGGTCCGTGACGACGGAGTCCTCGGCGAGCTGAGCACGTCCCCAGAGCGCGACGACCGTGCCGCCGGCCTGGAAGAAGACGACGTCGTCCTCGGGCCCTGCGTTCGTCGTCCAGCCGAGCGCCTCGTAGAACGCACGCGAGCGCGCCAGGTCCGACACGCCGAGGGTCACCAGGCTGATGCGCTGCTCCATCAGCTCACCTCGGCCACGAGCTCCAGCGTGGCGGTCTCGCCCTCGTCGAGGACGCGCCATACGGCGGCGATTGCATCCTGGTACGAGGGCATGGAGGACGCCTCCTCCACCTGCTCGATGCTGCGCCACCCCTCGTCGAAGCTCACGAACCGCGTGGGCTCCCGGTGGTCTCGAAGCAGTCGGCACTTCAGCTCGGGGTAGTCGAGCGTCATTCCGTCGACCATCTCCTGCCATCTGCGCTGGAACTCGTCCGCACGGCCCTGCCTGACGGTCCAGATTCCCGACGTGCAGATCATCTCGTCTCCTTTCGTCGGCAGTCTTCCGCACGCGCAGCCCAGGCGCTATCGTGCCGCGCGCCATGCGGATCGGGGTCGCCCGCGAGATCAAGTCGCAGGAGTACCGGGTCGCGCTCACACCGGCAGGCGCGCGCGAGCTCGTCCAGGCGGGCCACGACGTCCTCGTCGAGACGGGTGCGGGCGTGGGCAGCGCGTTCCCGGACGGGGCGTACGAGCGGTCCGGGGCATCCGTCGTCTCGGTGGACGACGTCTGGGGCAGCACGGAGCTCCTCCTCAAGGTGAAGGAGCCGGTCGCCTCGGAGTATCCGCGCCTGCGCGAGGGCTTGACGCTCTTCACCTATCTGCACATCGCGGCCGACGAGCCGCTCACCCGCGCGCTCGTCGACTCCGGCATCACCGCGATCGCCTACGAGACGGTCGAGACGGACCGCGGTGCCCTGCCGCTGCTCGCGCCGATGAGCGAGATCGCGGGCCGGCTGGCGCCGCAGGCGGGCGCCCACCATCTCGAGAAGCCGATGGGCGGACGCGGGCTCCTGCTCGGAGGGGTCGCGGGAGTGGCGCCCGGTCGAGTCGTGGTCATCGGCGGCGGGATGGTCGGCTACAACGCCGCGGTGATCGCGCTCGGGCTCGGAGCGCAGGTCACGATCCTCGAGCGCTCGGTGGAGCGGATGCGCCACCTCGAGGAGATCCTGAGCGGGCGCGTGACGCTCCTCATGTCGTCCACCCTCCAGGTCGAGGAGTCGCTCAAGGAGGCGGACCTCGTCATCGGTGCCGTCCTCATTCCCGGTGCGCGGGCTCCGAAGCTGGTCACGCGCGAGATGCTCGGCGGGATGAAGGAGGGCTCGGTGCTCGTCGACGTCGCGATCGATCAGGGAGGCTGCGCCGAGACCTCGCGGCCGACGACACACGACGAGCCCGTGTACGTCGTCGACGGGGTCGTCCACTACTGCGTCGCGAACATGCCGGGCGCGGTTCCGATCACGTCGACGCGTGCTCTGACGAACGTCACGCTGGCGTTCGTGGAGGAGCTCGCGAACCACGGCGTCGTCGACGCGATCCGCCGTGACCCAGAGCTCGCTCGAGGCGTGAACGTGTTCGGCGGCACCGTGACCTACGAGGCCGTTGCCGCGGCGCACGGTCTCACGCACACGCCTCTCGACGACGCGCTCGCCGCGGGCGTGGCCTGAGCACGCACGGACCCTCAGGCAGTTTCGCGCTTCGCCCTGCGGAAGAGCTTCCCGGCGGGGCCGCCTCCGTCGTTCGACGGCTCGTCGGGCTCGCTCGGCTTGCTCTTCACGGGGAAGAGCTTGATGACGAGGAACGTGACGCCGGCCGACAGTCCGACGATGGCCGCGACGTACACGACCAGCAGGAGTAGCCCGAAGATGCGGTCCACAGCCGACGTAGAATAGCCGCGTGCCCGACCGTGCCTGCGCCCGCGTGAATCCCCCGCCGGGGACGTAGTGGCGCGCGCGTGTGTGATCGTCCTCGACGCGGTCGGGGCGGGAGAGTTGCCCGACGCCGCGTCATTCGGTGACGAGGGCTCGAACACGCTCGGTAACGTCGCCCGTGCGGTCGGTGGGCTCGATCTTCCGAATCTCGAGGCACTAGGGCTCGGCAACGTGATGCCGCTCGACGGCTGTCCCCCGCAGCCGGGCGCGCCGGCCGTTGCGGGACGCCTCGTCGAGCTCTCCGCCGGGAAGGACACGACGACGGGTCACTGGGAGCACATGGGGATCGTGACGGCGACACCGTTTCCGACGTATCCGCACGGGTTTCCGGACGACGTCATCGACCCGTTCATGAACCAGACCGGCCGCGGCGTCCTCGGAAACAAGCCGGCGTCCGGCACCGAGATCATCCAGGAGCTCGGCGAGGAGCACCAGCGGACGGGCAAGTGGATCGTCTACACGTCCGCCGACTCCGTCTTCCAGATCGCCGCCCACGAGGAGACGGTTCCGCTCGAGGAGCTGTACGACGGCTGCCGGGTCGCGCGGGAGATCCTCACGGGACGCCACGCGGTCGGCCGTGTGATCGCGCGACCGTTCACCGGTGAGCCGGGCAACTACACGCGCACGGCAAATCGGCACGACTTCTCGCTCGTGCCGCCCCGTCCCAGCTACCTGACCACGATTCGCGAGTCGGGGAGCACCGTGTACGGCGTCGGCAAGATCGGCGACATCTTCGCGGGCGAGGACATCGACGACTCGCGGCCGACGAAGTCGAACGTCGAGGGGATCAACGCGACCCTGGAGCTCATGCAGGAGATCGAGGAGGGCTTCGTCTTCGTGAACCTCGTCGAGACGGACATGCTCTGGGGCCACCGCAATGACCCGGTGAACTTCCACCGCTGCCTGCAGGACTTCGATCGCCGGCTGCCGGACATCCTCGAGGCGCTCCGGGCGGGGGACCTCCTCGTTCTCACCTCGGATCACGGCTGCGACCCGACGACGCCATCCACCGACCACTCGCGGGAGCACGCGTTGCTGCTCGCCTACGCAGCCGGGAAGAACGCCGCGGGCCGCATCCACGAGGAGGGCGAGTTCGCGGACGTGGGCGCCACGGTGAACGCGTGGCTCGGCGGGAAGTCTCCCGGCCGGCGCCTGCCCGGGCGCGTCATCGAGCTGTGAGGCTCGACGTCGCCGAGAAGATGTGACGGTTCGGTCGCGGTTTCTGTGGGGTTCGGCCTGCTCCGGGCTTGCGACAGCCTTACCCTGAGTCTGTAGATAGGACCGCGTGGACCGACGAGCGGCTCGACGATCTCGCGAACCGGATGGACGCGGGCTTCGCGCGCGTCGATGCCGACATCCGTGAGCTTCGCGCGGAGCTACGCGCCGAGATCGGCGGTTTGAGGCTGACGCTCCTCCGCGTGGGAGGCGGCATCATGGTCGGGCTCGTCGGCGTGATCGCTGCGATCCTCGTCAGCCCGGTCGGCTAGCTCGACCTCGCGGCGGCGCGCGGCGTGAGGAGCCCCGACTCGGAGGTCACGACGACGGAACTCCGCGCGGTCGCACACGCCGAGCTTCGCGAATGGCGCCTCTCTGGGCGACCGGCCCGCAGCGACGCCTGAGCACGGATCTCACTCGTCGCTCGGGCATGATCGGCGGCGTGGCTGTTCGAGCGGCTGACCTTATCGAGCGGAAGCGAAACGGGGCTGAGCTCTCGCAGGGCGAGATCACGGACCTGGTTCTCGGGTTCACACGGGGCGAAGTCCCGGACTACCAGATGGCTGCCTGGTGCATGGCGGTCTACTTCAAGGGACTCTCGGGACGCGAGACGCACTCGCTGACGGATGCGATGATCCGCTCAGGCGACACGCTCGACCTCGGCGCGGCGCTCGGGCGGAAGGTCGTCGACAAGCACTCGACCGGCGGCGTGGGGGACAAGACGTCGATCGCCGTCGGCCCGATCGTCGCAGCGTGCGGTGTCCCGTTCGGGAAGATGTCCGGGCGTGGGCTCGGTCACACGGGCGGGACGCTGGACAAGCTCGAGTCGATCCCGGGTTTTCGCGTCGAGCTCCCGACGAATGAGTTCGTCGCGCAGGTGCGCGAGGTCGGGCTCGCAATCATCGGGCAGACGGAAGACCTCGTCCCGGCGGACAAGAAGCTCTACGCGCTACGCGACGTGACGGCGACGGTGGACATCGTCCCGCTCATCGCCTCGTCGATCATGTCCAAGAAGATCGCCGCCGGCGCGGACGCGATCGTCCTGGACGTGAAGGTCGGGGACGGGGCGTTCATGAAGACGCTCGAGGACGCGCGGATCCTGGCCGAGCAGATGGTCGACCTCGGGAAGCGCGCCGGCCGCGAGGTGGTGTGCCTACTCACGGACATGGACCAGCCGCTCGGCGCGGCGGTGGGGAACGCGCTCGAGGTGCGGGAAGCGGTGGACACGATCGCTGGGCGAGGCCCGGCCGACTTCACGGAGCTGGTGCTGGACGCTTGTGCCCGTTTGCTCGCGCTCTCCGATCTCCGTGTCGGCGTCGACGACGGACGCCGTCTCGCCGAGGCCACGGTCGCCGACGGGTCCGCGCGTGCCGCCTACGAGCGCTGGATCCGCGCGCAGGGCGGCGAGCCCGATCCCGAGGCGCTTCCGACCGCCCCGGTCGTGCGGGAGGTGGCGGCGCCGTACGAGGGCGTCGTCGTCCGGCTCGGCGCACTCGCGATCGGACAGGTCGCACTCGAGCTCGGCGCGGGGCGGCGCACGAAGGACGAGGACGTCGACCATGCGGTCGGCGTGGTCTGCCATGCGAAGCGGGGAGACGCGGTCTCCACCGGCGGCGTTCTTGCGGAGGTCCATGCACGCGACGACCAGAGCGCAGCCTCGGCGGTCGCCAAGGTGCGATCCGCGTACGGGATCGGCGACGAGCTCCCGCGTGGGCACGGTCTCCTGCTCGACGTCGTCGAGTAGCGATTACTTCCTGGCGACGATCACGACGAACTCGTCGTCGGCCGTCGGATCGGCCTCGACGTGGTCGCCATGGACGACGAGCTCCACGAAGCCCGCCCGCTCGACTAGCAGGCGCAGCTCGTGCACGAAGTAGTAGCGGGCGTCGAGCGCGTGCTCCTCCGCCGCCTCGAGGAGGCCGTCGCGCCACAGTTCGATGCGCATCTCGAACGTGATGCTCTGGTCGAGCGGATCGACGGCGAGGACGCGCGAGCGGAGCCCGTATTCCGACCCGTCCGACGCTTCCTGCCTCGTGCGAGGCGGCTCGGCCGGCCGCGGCAACGCCTCGCGCTCGTCCTTCAGCCAGTACCTCCAGTGCGTCGTGTCCGCATATGGGACCTCGATGTCGAGCAGTAGCGTCCCTCCCGGCTCGAGGAGATCGTGGAAGCGGGCGAGCGCCTCCACGTCCTGCTCCCGCGTGCTCCCGAGCCCGAACGCGCCGCAGACGTAGACCGTCCGGTACGTCCGCGGGAGATCGAGCGCGTGCATCGGCTGGACGTACAGGTTGGGTGAGAAGCCCTCGCGCTCGGCCTTCTGACGGCAGAGCGCGACCATGTCCGCCGAGACGTCGCAACCATCGACGTCGAGCCCTGCGCGGAGGAAGGGAATGAGCAGGCGGCCCGTGCCGCAGGCGACGTCCAGCGCGGGCTGGCCATCGTCTTCGATGAAACGCTGGAAGTACGGGATCTCGTGGGGACGGAAGTCGTCGTTGAACTCCGCCCAGTAGCGCGCGATCAAGCCGTAGTGCCAGGTCTGCGGCCGCTGGGTGGTCACGGGCCGCAAGCCTACGATGCCCTTCATGCCCGAGCTGCCCGAGGTCGAGACGATCCGGGCGCAGCTCGCTTCGCGCCTGGAGGGCCGCGTGCTCGCGCGAGTCGAGATCCTCGATCCGCGGCTCACGCGGCCATACGACCTCTTCGAGGTGGCAGAGGAGCTCGAAGGCGGCCGCGTGCGCGCGGTCGAGCGCCGGGGCAAGTACC
Source organism: Gaiellaceae bacterium (assembly GCA_035702645.1). GTDB lineage: Bacteria > Actinomycetota > Thermoleophilia > Gaiellales > Gaiellaceae > GMQP-bins7. The sequence goes on along the minus strand of DASSQE010000133.1, from coordinate 1,757 downwards.
TCGTCTTTCGCCTCGAGAGCGGGCTCTCGCTGCTCGTTCACCTGCGGATGACCGGGAGCTTCGGCTTCTTGCCGACGAGCCACGAGCGCGCGGTGCTGGAGCTCGACGACGGGTCGCGCATCGCGTTCAGGGACGTCCGCCGGTTCGGGACCTGGCTCGTCCTCGAGGACACGGACGCGCTCGGCTACCTCTCCGGCAAGAACGGGCCCGAGCCGCTCGGCCCGGCGTTCACGACCCGCTGGCTCGCCGCGAGCCTCGCGGGGAGACGGGCGGCCGTGAAGGCGGTGCTCCTCGATCAGCGCGTCGTCGCCGGGCTCGGGAACATCTACGCGGACGAGGCACTCTGGCGCGCCCGTCTGAGCCCACTGCGGCCCGCGAACGAGGTGAAGTCGGCAGAGGTGCGGCGGCTCCAGCGTGCGATCCGTGCTGCGCTCGACGCCGGGATCGAGAGGCAGGGATCGACCTTGAGCGACTACCGGACTCCCGACGGAGAGGCGGGCTCGATGCAGGACGAGTTCCGCGTGTACGGGCGCGAGGGGAAGCCGTGCCCGCGCTGCCGGACGCCGATCGCGAAGACGCGTGTCGGCGGCCGCGGTACCTGGTTCTGCCCGCGCTGCCAGCCCGGGCCCGACACCTCGGCGGCCTAGACTGGCCGACGTGGCCCGCACCTACAAGACGGAGGCCGTCGTGCTCAGGTCGTTCCGCTTCGCGGAGGCCGACCGCGTGCTCCACGTGTACACGCTCGACCGCGGGCGGATCGGAGCGCTCGCAAAAGGTGTCCGGAAGACCACGTCGCGGTTCGGCGGTCGGCTGGAGCCTTTCTCGCACGTCGAGCTCCTCCTCCATCAAGGCTCGGGCGAGCTGCAAACGGTGACGGGCGCGTCGCTCGTCGACTCGCATCGTCCGACCCGCGAGGACCCGTACCGGCTCTCGGTCGGGCTCGTGGGCGCCGAGGCGATGCTCCGCCTCTTCGTCGAGCAGGAGCGGAACGAGCGCGCGTTCGAGGCGCTCATCCGCTTCCTGACCGTGCTCGACGCCGTGCCGGAGGGTCTCCGCGGCAAGGCGTCCCTCGATCCGCTCGCGCTCGCGTTCCAGCTCAAGCTCCTCTGGCTCTCCGGCTACCTCCCGCACCTCGACGGCTGTGTGGAGTGCGGCGAAGACGGGGTGGGGCTCGTCGGCTACCTCCCGAGTGCCGGCGGAGCCGTGTGTGCGGCGTGCGCCCCTCCCGAGACCGTCGATCTCTCGCCCGAGGGGTTTCGCGGTGTCCGCGCACTCGTCAGGAGCCCGCTCGCAGACGCGCACGGCCTCGGGCTCGGGGAACGCGCGACGCGCGATGCGCTCGCGGTCGTGGTCAGCTCGTACGAGTTCCACGGCGGCTTCCGCCTGCGGACGCTCACGGCCTGAGCGTGCGACGGGACCTCGGGGACGGCTACGAGCTCGACGACGATCCTGCCCGGATCGACCGCGAAACGGTCCACCGCTACCTGAGCGGGGAGTCCTACTGGGCACGGGGGCGCTCCCGCGAGGTGCAGGACGAGCTCGTCGACAGCGCAGCGCGTGTAGTCGGCCTCTACAAGGACGGCGCCCAGGTGGGCTTCACCCGGACGCTCTCGGACGGCCACGCGCAGTCCTACCTCGCCGACGTGTACGTGCTCGGGGAGCACCGCGGGCGCGGGCTAGGGGTCGAGCTCGTCCGCTTCTCGGTCGACGAGGGGCCGTTCGCGCGCACGAAGTGGTTCCTGCACACCGAAGACGCG
>DASSQE010000132.1:0-6931 GCA_035702645.1 Gaiellaceae bacterium | reverse complement strand
GACCGATGTCGTCGGTCACCTTCGCGATCGTCGCGTGCGTCTTCCGCGCCAGCGAGCCCCCCTCGGGCTCGCCGGCCGGAGCACGCTCGACGACCTCGTTCACGACGTTCCACAAACGCTTGACGAAACGCGACATCGCCTCCACGCTCGTCTCCGTCCACTCCATGTCCTCGTTCGCCGGTCCGAGGAAGAGGATGTTCAGGCGGCACGCGTCGGCCCCGTACCGGGCGAGGAAGTCGTCCGGCCCGACGATGTTCCCCGCGCGCTTGGACATCTTCGTCTTCCCGAGCGTCACCCAGCCGTTCGAGTAGAAGGCCGCGAACGGCTCGCGGAATCCGACCATGCCCATGTCGTTCAGGACCTTCACCCAGAAGCGGGCGTAGATCATGTGCACGGTCGCGTGGTCGACCCCGCCGATGTAGAGGTCGACCGGGCTCCAGTAGTCGACGACGGCACGATCGAACGGCGCCGTGTCGTTCGCCGGGTCGCAGTAGCGGAGGAAGTACCAGGACGAGTCGACGAAGGTGTCCATCGTCTCGACCTCGCGGTTCGCCGCTCCCCCGCACGACGGACAGGCGACGTTCACCCACTCCTCGGCCTGCGCCAGCGGCGGCACGCCCTTCGGCTTGTAGTCCTCGATCTCGGGGAGGACGACCGGGAGCTCCTCGTCCGGCACAGGGACGATCCCGCAGGCGTCGCAGTAGACGATCGGGATCGGGCAGCCCCAGTAGCGCTGGCGCGAGAAGCCCCAGTCGCGGAGGCGGTAGTTGATCGTGAAGCCGCCCCGGCCCTCGGCCGCCAGGCGCTCGACGATGCGGCGCCCACCCTCGGGCGCGGGCACGCCTTCCAGCTCGCCGGAGTTGACGAGCACCTCGCCCTCGGAGTGCTCGACGTACGCGGCGCTTTCCTCCGCCTCGCCGTCGGCCGGCTTCACCACCTGCCGGATCGGGAGGTCGAACGCCTGCGCGAACTCCAAGTCGCGCTGGTCGTGCGCGGGCACGGCCATGATCGCGCCCGTCCCGTAGTCCGGCAGAACGTAGTCGGCGACGTAGACGGGCAGCCGCTCACCGTTCACGGGGTTGACGACGTGTAGGCCGGTGCGGACCCCGGTCTTCTCGGTCGCGGCGGCACGGTCCACCGTCTTCTTCGCCGAGGCGCGCCGCACGTAGTCACGCACCTCGTCCGAGTCGATCCTCGGCACCAGCTCGTGCTCGGGCGCGAGCACGAAGAAGGTGGCGCCGTAGAGCGTGTCCGGCCGGGTCGTGAACACCGCCACGTCCTCGCCGAGCTCCTCGATGCGGAAGAGGATCTCCGCGCCGTCCGAGCGGCCGATCCAGTTCCGCTGCCGCGCCTTGATCGACTCCGGCCAGTCGACGGTCTCGAGATCGTCGAGGAGCGCCTGCGCGTAGTCCGTGATGCGGAAGAACCACTGCTCCATCAGGCGCGACTCGACCTCGGCGCCGCAGCGCTCGCAGCGACCGTCCCGCACCTGCTCGTTCGCGAGCACGGTCTGGTCGTTCGGGCACCACTTCACCGGCGCGGCCTTCCGGTACGCGAGCCCGCGCTCGAGGAAGCGCAGGAACTGCCACTGCTGCCAGCGGTAGTACTCGGGCTCGTGCGTCGAGGTGAGGCGAGGCCAGTCGTACGCCCAGCCCACGCGCCGGTACTCGCGCGTGATGTGCTCGATGTTCCGCTCGACGCTCTCCCGGGGTGGGATGCCCTCGCGGATGGCGGCGTTCTCGGCCGGGAGCCCGAAGGCGTCGAAGCCTTGGGGATGGAGCACGTGCATCCCGTTCCGCGCGCGGAAGCGCGTGACCACGTCGCCGATCGTGTACACGAGCATGTGGCCCATGTGCAGCGTCCCGGACGGGTACGGGAGCATCTCGAGGACGTAGGACTTCGGCTCGATCGGGTCGTTCGAGACCTCGAACGCATGCGCGTCCGCCCAGACCCGCTGCCACTTCTCCTCGATCGCTTGTGCTTCGTACTGCTCCATCTCGCCTTCCGATTTCGACTCGGCCAACAAAAAAGCCTCTCGTTCGAGAGGCTCCACGGGAACGTCCGCGGCTCTCGCCGCGCTCGCTCCCTGCCCTACGCGAGAAGCTCGTTCATGAGCCGAAAACGTAGCAGGCAGAATCGCCAGATGCCTAGCGCCGGTGCGCTCGAGCTGTTTCCCGACTCGACACGGGTCGAGGGTGGCGAGCTGATGCTTGGAGGTGTGGGCGCGTCCGAGTTGGCCGAGCGCTTCGGCACTCCGCTCGTCGTCTACTGCGAGGAGACCCTGCGGACCCGCGCGCGGGAGTTCCGGGACGCCGTGGGCAGCCGCGGTCGCGTGTTCTTCGGAACGAAGGCGTTTCCGAACGTGGCGCTGCTTCAGTTGTTCCGCGAGGAACGAATCGGAGCGGATGTGGCCAGCTCGGGCGAGCTCGCGTTCGCGCTCGCGGCCGGCTTGGGCGGCGAAGAGCTCGTGGTCCACGGGAACAACAAGGACGGGGCGTTCCTGCGCGAGGCAGCTGCAGTCCGCGCTCCGGTCGTTCTCGACGCACCTGACGAGGCCGGGATCGCCGCGGCGACGGACGCTCGGGCGGCGCTCGTCCGAGTTACGCTCGGGGTCGACGCCGACACGCACGAGGCCGTCGTCACCGGTCACCACGGGTCGAAGTTCGGGCTGCCTCCGGAGCGGGCGCTCCAGGCGATCGCGGACGCGCGCGAGCTCGGGCTCGACGTCCTCGGGCTCCACGTCCACGTCGGCTCGCAGCTCCCGGACTTCAGCGCACAGGCGGAGACGATCGAGCGGCTCGCGGCGTTTGCAGCGGCTGCCCGCGACGCGCTCGGCTGGGAGGCGCGGGTCGCCGACCTCGGCGGCGGCTTCGGCATCCGGCACCACCCGGACGACGAGGTTCCGGACGCGACCGCACTCGCCGCCTCGGCGGTCGCGACCGCGCGCGACTCCTTCGCTGCCGCGGGACTCCCCGAGCCCGAGGTCTGGCTCGAGCCCGGCCGGTCGCTCGTCGGCCGCGCCGGGACGACGCTCTACCGCGTGGGCGCGGTGAAGCGTCTGCCGGAACGCACGTGGGTCGCGATCGACGGCGGCATGTCCGACAACCCGCGCCCGCAGCTCTACGACGCCCGCTACACGGCGCTGGCCGCGCTGCGTGCCGACGAAGACCCGGACGAGGACGTCAGCATCGCGGGCATGCACTGCGAGTCGGGCGACGTCCTCATCGACGACGTCCGCCTCCCCTCACCGCGCCGCGGCGACCTGCTCGCCGTGCCCGCGACCGGCGCCTACACGCTCGCGATGAGCTCGAACTACAACGGGACGCCGCGCCCAGCCGCTGTGCTGGTCAAAGACGGCGACGTCAGGCTCATCCGCCGCCGCGAGACCGTCGACGACCTGCTCTCGCTCGAGGCCTGAGCGGACGTGTTGCCGAACACGCCGCGTGAAGAGAACGTCCTGGCCGAGCTCGTCGCATGGGGTGGAAGAGAGGAAGACGTGCGCGCGCTCGTCCTCACGAGCACGCGGGCGCAGGAGGACGACTCGGCGGACGCGCTCTCCGACTATGACCTGATCGTCGCGGTCCGCGATCCCGACGGGTTCGTCGCCCGCAGCGGCTGGGTCGGTGCGAGAGGGCCGAAGCTCGTGAGCTGGAGCGACGAGGACGAGTTGCTCGGAGAGAGGACGACCTTTCGTGGCGTGGTCTACCCGGACGGTGTGCGCGTGGACTTCACGATCTGGCCGGCGGTGCTGCTCGAACGCATCGCCGACGCAGACGCCGTTCCGGACGACCTCGATCTCGGCTTTCGCATCCTCCTCGACAAGGACGGATCGACGGCGCGGTGGGGTACGCCGACCTACCGCGCGCACATCCCCAAGCCGCCGACGCAGGCCGAGTTCGAGGCCATCGTCGACGAGTTCTGGTGGTCGACGACGTACGTGGCGAAGGCGCTCTGGCGCGGCGAGGTCGTCTTCGCCGAGTTCGTGCTCGACCAGGACATGAGGCTCGGCGCACTGCGCCGCGTCCTCGAGTGGAGGATCGAGCTCGACCACGACTGGAGCCTGCTGCCGGGCGTCTACGGCCGCAAGCTCGAACGTCGGCTGCCGCCGGACCTCGCCGCCGAGCTCCACGCCACGTACGTCGGTGCGGACATCGAGGAGAACTGGGATGCGCTCTTCCTCACGACCGTGCTCTTCCGCCGCGTCGCGACCGAGGTGGCCGCCGCCCTCGGTTACCGCTATCCGATCGAAGTGGACGAGGGCGTGACCGCGCAGCTGGAGGCCGTTCGCGCCATGCCTCCCCCGAACGCGTAGCGGCACGACCGTGTCCCTCGTGGACACTTCTCAAGGCTTTCTGCGTACACTAGACTCGTGGCCGTGAACGTCGGCATCAGAGAGCTCCGCGAGAACCTTCGCTCCTGGCTCGAGCGCGTCAAGGACGGCGAGGAGCTCGTCGTCACGGAACGCGGCAAGCCGATCGCACAACTGATGCCGCTGGACTCCGGGCGCAAGACGCTCGAGGAGCTGGTTGCACTCGGACGCGTGCGACCTCCGCTCCGAAAGAAGCGACACCACATCGACGTCTCGAAGCTTCCGAAGCTCGGGCCAGGCCCGACCCTGTCGGACATCGTGATCGAGCAGAGGCGCACTGGGCGCTTCTGACCCTCTATTACGACACGTCCGCGGTCGTCAAGCTCATCGTCCGGGAGGCTGAGTCCGAATCGGCGCTGGACCTCTTCGGGTCGGCCGTTGAGCTCGCGAGCGCGAGCATCGGGTACGTCGAGGCGCAGTCGGCGCTCGGTCGGATCGCTCGAGACCGGAGGCTGAGCGCCACTCGTCGCCGTCGAGCTCGCGACGATCTAGATCGTGTCTGGTCGGAGACGTATGTGATCGAGCTCGACGACGTGTTGATCCGATCTGCGGCCGACACTGCCGACGTGTTGCAGCTGACCGCGGGAGATGCGATCCATCTCGCGGCAGCGCTGACGGTCGATGCGACGGAGCTCGTCTTCGCGACGTGGGACGCCGAGCTTCGCCGCGCCGCGCTCGAAGCCGGGCTCGCGGTCGCTCCCTGAGCTAGCGAGCGCGCGCGGCGACGAGGCCGGGCCGGACAAGCCGCGGCGGCGCGACGAGGCCGGCGTCCTTCACCGGCGGGTTGAGGGGCTCGGCGACGGGCGGAGCGCCGAACGACGCGAGCACCCGTTCCTCGGGCGGCTCGCCGTAGAGCGTCGTCCGCTGGCGCGGCACCCGCCCCGCCGAGCGGATCAACGCCTCCATCGCCTCCGGCGCGAGCTCCTGTCCGAACTCGGCGCCCGCAGAGCGGGAGATCGACTCGTTCATCAGCGTCCCGCCGAGGTCGTTCACGCCCGCGCGGAGCGCCTCGCGCGAGCCCTCCGGGCCGAGCTTCACCCACGAGGCCTGGACATTCGTGATCCATGGATGCAAGGCCAGCCGCGCAACGGCATGCGCGAGCAGCGTCTCGCGGAAGGTCGGCCCGCGGCGTGCGCGCCCCTGGAGATACATCGGAGCCTCCATCGGCACGAACGGAAGCGGCACGAACTCCGTGAACCCGCCAGAGGGCGGCTGCTTGCAGCCGTCGGTCTTCGCGCGCTCGGAATCCGCGCGAGCGAAGTCCGAGCCTCCGGACAGGGAGCGCTGCTGCTGCTCCCGCGCCCGCAGGAGATGTCGCGCCCAGCTCCTCGGGGTGTCGACGTGGCCGAACATGAGCGTCACGTTCGAGCGGAGCCCGACCCGGTGCGCGGCGTCATGCACCCGGAGCCACTGCTCGGTCGTCACCTTGTCGGGGCAGATGACCCGGCGGACCTCGTCGTCCAGGACCTCCGCCGCCGTCCCGGGAAGCGAGCCGAGGCCGAGGTCGCGGAGCCGCGACAAGTAATCCTCGAGACCGAGCCCGAGGGTGGCCGCGCCCTGCCACACCTCGAGCGCGGAGAACGCGTGCACGTGGATCCCGGGCATCGCGTCTTTGATCGCCTCGACGACGCCCGCGTAGTAGTCGCCCGTGAACGCCGGGTGGATCCCGCCCTGGAGGCAGACCTCGGTCGCGCCGCGCTCCCATGCCTCCTCGGTGCGGCGGACGATCTCCTCGAGTGGGACGAGGTAGGGCGCGCCGCGCAGGTTCTCGGCGAGCTTCCCTTTCGAGAACGCGCAGAAGCCGCAGCGGAAGTAGCAGACGTTCGTGTACTGGATGTTCCGGGTGACGACGTAGGTGACCTCGTCGCCGCACACCTCGCGACGGAGCCGGTCGGCGGCTGCGAACACCCGCTGCGCCCACTCTCCGCGCGCAGCGAGCAGGGCAGAGAGCTCGTCCTCGCCGAGCTCGTCGCCCGTCAGCTCGAGCGGGAGCGCGTCGCGGCGGACGACGAACGGGACGCCGCCCGGTTCGCCCGGCGCCCAGGAATCGTCGCGCGCGAGCCCGCTCGCGTCGGCCGCCCGGCGCACGTGCGGGGCGACCGCGGGATCGCACCAGCGGTCGAGCTCGGACACGTATTCGGGGTAGACGGGGAGACGCGGCGCGAGCTCGAGCCCGCATGCGTGTGTCGCTTCCGCGAGCCGCTCGATCTCCGGCCACGGCGCCTCCGGATTGACGTGGTCGATCGTCACCGGCGAGACGCCGCCCCAGTCGTCGATGCCGGCATCGAGCAGGCACGGGAAGTCGTCGTACGCGAGATTCGGAGGCGCCTGCACGTGCCACTCCGAGCCGAGGAGGATGCGCGCGACGGCGACGGTCCACAGGTGGTCGTCCAGCGAGGGCTCCGGGTGCGAGGCCATGCGCGTCCCCGGCTTCGCCCGGAAGTTCTGGACGATGACCTCCTGCACGTGCCCGTACTTCCGGTGGAGGGCGCGGATCGCGAACAGCGACTCGGCTCGCTCGCGGAGCGTCTCTCCGATGCCGACGAGGATCCCGGTGGTGAA
>DASSQE010000131.1:0-3495 GCA_035702645.1 Gaiellaceae bacterium | reverse complement strand
CGGTTACACGAAAGACACCCGCGAGCAGGTACGGGTAGACCGGGCTCTTGTAGTCGTCGAACGAGCGGAAGAAGAGCGGGAGGAGCCCGCCGTCCTCGTCGCGGAGGCTCGTCGAGATCGAGTACGCGTTGTAGGCGATCGACGCCTCGTCACGATGGAAGCCGGGCGGGTTGGTCGGCGTGATCCAGAGCTCGAACGCGGCGACCGCGAGGACTGCACCGAGCGCGAGAAGCGCCGCCGGCCGCTCGGCGAGACGGGAAACGACACTTCTCGGCGGCTGTCCCGCCACTCGGCCGATCATAGGAGCGGCAGAGGCCGAACGCCTCGATACCCTGCGCCGGTGCGTGTCCTCGTCACCGGCGGCGGAGGCTTCCTCGGCTCCCACCTCGTCGAGCGGCTCGAGCAGGACGGCCACGACGTCGTCGCCGCGCGCAGCGCCGACTACGACCTGACGTCGATGGACGACACGGCGCGCGTGTTCGAGGACGCGGAGCCCGAGCTCGTGTTCCACCTCGCGGCCGAGGTCGGCGGCATCGGCGCGAACCGCGCGAACCCCGGCCGCTACTGGTACGCGAACCTGATGATGGGCGCACACGTCCTCGAGCAGGCGCGGGAGCACGGGACGCGGAAGCTCGTGCTCGCCGGGACGATCTGCGCATACCCCAAGCTGACACCCGTGCCGTTCCACGAGGACGACCTCTGGAACGGGTACCCGGAGGAGACGAACGCGCCCTACGGCGTCGCGAAGAAGGCGCTCCTCGTCGGCGCGCAGGCGTACCGCGAGCAGTACGGCCTCGACGCGATCTACCTCCTCCCGGTCAACCTCTACGGCCCGCGCGACAACTTCCACGAGACGAACGCGCACGTCATCCCCGACCTGATCCGGAAGATGGTCGAGGCCGAAGAGGAGAGCCGCGACGAGATCGTCCTCTGGGGCGACGGCTCACCGACGCGCGAGTTCCTGTACGTGGACGACTGCGTCGAGGGGCTCGTGCTCGCGGCCGAGCGCTACGACGGCCCCGACCCCGTGAACCTGGGCACGGGAGACGAGATCTCGATCGCCGACCTCGCGACGCTCGTCGCCGAGCTCACCGGCTTCACGGGCGAGATCCGCTGGGACACCTCGAAGCCGAACGGCCAGCCGCGGCGCCGGCTCGACACGACCCGGGCCGAGGAGCTCTTCGGCTTCCGCGCGCGGATGCCGCTCCGCGAGGGCCTCGAGCGCACCGTCGCCTGGTACCGCTCGACACGCACGACTGCCCGTGTCGGTCACGACGGCTAGCGTCGCCGCGGCCCGCGGGGCGGGCCGCACGGTCGACCGCCTCCTCGAGCGGCCCCGCACGGTCCTCGGGACGCTCGTCGGCGCGCAGATCGCGCTCACGCTCGTGCTCGCCGTCCGCGTCCAGCACAACGGCTGGGTCTACTTCCAGGGCGGCGACCAGATCCTGCTGACGACCACCGGCTGGCTCCTCGGGCAGCTCCAGCTCCCGCCCACCGAGATCAGCTACCTGTGGCCGCTCGTGCAGGCACCGATCACGTGGGTCACGGGGCCGACGTTCGTCCAAGCCCTGCCCGCGATCGTCGTCCTGAACGTGCTCGTGCTCGGGCCGATCGGCCTCCTCTGCGTGTACGGGATCGCGACCCACATCGGCGGGCGGCTGCTCGGGTACTGGACGGCGCTCCTGTGGGTGATCGCCCCATACGCGGCGATCCCGCTCTTCATTGCGCGCTACCACGAGAAGTGGACCGAGCAGTTCCTCCCACAGGCGACGGGGCTGACGGCGATGGCCGACTTCCCGTCGATGATCGCCGTGCTCGCTGCTGCGTACTTCGTCACCCGCTCGCTCGCGCCGAATCGGATCCCCGACGCCGTGCTCGCGGGCCTCCTCCTGGGTGCGGCCGCAGGCCTCAAGCCGCCGAACTTCCTCATGGCGTTCGGCGCCGTTCTCGCCTACCTCGTCGCCCGTCGCTGGCGCGAGCTGGTCGTCTTCGGCGCGGCGATCGTCCCGACGCTCCTGATGCTCGCCTTCTGGAAGGAGCGGGGACTGGGGACGATCCCCGCGTTCGCCGCCGAGCAGGTGCGCATGGCCGCAGGCGCGACGACGCCGATCGCGCTCTCGAACCCGCTGCACCAGTACTTCCAGCTCGACACGAACCACTGGCGTGGGGAGATGAACAGCCTCCGCGAGTTCTTCTGGAGCGCCCGGATCGCGCAGTGGGCGCCGTTCGCGGGGCTCCTCGCCGTACTCCGGGTGCGCCGCGGCGCGATCGCCTGCCTGCTCGCGGGGTGGCTCGGCGCCTTCATCCTCGTCAAGGGCTTCTCCGACCGCGCGAGCATCGAGGCGAACACGTTCTGGCGCCTGCTCATGCCCGCGTGGCCGGCCTACCTCCTGCTCTTCGCCTCCATCCCGCTCCTCGTCCCGACGTTCGCGCAGCGCCTCGGAGGACGGCTCGCGGCGCCCGATCCGAAGCCGGTGCGCTGGCGCTGGATCGGAGTGACGGTCGCGTTGACGGTCCTCGTTCCGGCGGCGGCGACCGCCGCCTCGACGCGCATCTCACCGCCGACGCCCGCGATCGCCCAGGTGCAGTCGGACGGGACGAACCTGCTCACGCCCATCGACGACGGCATCGCGTTATCGGCGAAGCGAGTGGGGAAGCGGGTCGTCCTGCGGTGGACGAGCGGGGGACCGTGGCACGCGGACGTCTTCTACCGCGTCTTCCGCAACGACCGGCCGGGAAGCGATCTTCAGTGCGCAACCGGGAACAGCGTCAGCTGGACGTGCTACCTGCTGGGCCAACCCGTCCAGACCACACGCGACACGACGTACGTGGATCCGAACGCGCCGCCCGGCGCGACCTACAGGATCGGGGCCGGCACGAACTGGGCGAACGACCCGAATCTCGGCGACATCTTCGCGTTCAGCGAGCCGGCGACGCCGCGACGCTAGACGGAGGTCGACTCCGCCCGGTCGGCGGCGTCTTCCTCGACCGCACGCATCCGCTCCTCGAGCAGGGCGACGCGCTGGGCGAGATCGACGTTCTCGTCCGTAAGCCGCGAGATCACGGTCGAGTAGTGCAGCAGGACAAGGAGGATGAAGAGCGTGGCGACCGCGAAGAGCACCGCCGGCGGATAGGTCGTCACTCCGAGCCAGCCGGCGACCGTGTTCAGGCCTCCGCGCCAGGCCGAGAGCACGAGCAGCACGACCCCCGTCGCGAGCCAGAGGAGCGCATACCGCTCCTTCAGGCGACGCCCACGGACGAGCTCGAGCACGACGAGGATCAGGAGCGCGGACGCGACGACGCCGACGAGCGAGACTCGGAGCGGGGTCACGGCCGAGCCTCCCCCATGCGTGGGTAACGGCGCAGGCTGGCGACGAGCAGCGCGAGCATCACCTTGACGATGTAGTACAGCGAGCGGACGAAGGTGATCGAGGACGAGCCCGTCTCGCGCTCCCGCATGTCGACCTGCACCTGCCGGAGCCGGAGCCCGCTGCG
>DASSQE010000130.1:0-23423 GCA_035702645.1 Gaiellaceae bacterium | reverse complement strand
CGCGCGTGCCGCGGACGAAGGACCAGCAGGACACACCCGCTCCTTCCGGGAGCTCGATGCTCTGCTGGGTGCTCCTCCGACTCGCTCGGATCTGGGGCGACGACGATCTCGAGCGGACGGCGGTCTCGACCCTTCGTGTCGTCGAGCCGGCGCTGCGGCGCGCCCCCGGCGCGTTCGCGTGGGCGCTCTGCGGGCTCGACCTGCTGCTGAGCCCGGCGCGGGAGATCGCGATCGTCGGTCCCGTGGAGGCACCCGTCGCCCGCGCGGCGCTGGCGTCGTTCCAGCCCGCGACGGTGGTCGCCGTCGGCCCCACCGATGACGTCCCGCTGCTCGCGGGCAAGGGGCTCGTCGACGGGAAGCCCGTGGTGTACGTCTGCGAGCGCTTCGTCTGCCGGGCACCCGTCACCGATCCCGCGGCTCTCCGTGAAGCAGAATGACCCGTGATGGAGCCCGACGTGCGTCAGAGCGAGGAGTGGCGCAAGCTGTTGAACGGCGAGGTCGCGGGGTGAAGCGCCTGCGCCGCATCATTGCGAACGCGCCCGCGGCCTGAGCGGAGACGACGTGCGCGTCTGTCTCATGATCGAGGGGCAGGAGGGAGTCACCTGGGAGGACTGGGTGCGGATCGCCGGCCTCGTCGAGCGTCACGGGCTCGAGGGGCTCTTCCGCTCCGACCACTACCTCGCGACGATCCAGGACGACTCGGGCGCACTCGACGCGTGGACGACGCTCGCGGGTCTCGCCGCGTGCACCGAGCGCATCCGACTGGGGACCCTCGTCTCGCCGTCGACGTTCCGCCACCCGAGCGTCCTCGCGCGGATGGCGGTCACCGTCGATCACATCTCGGGCGGCCGCCTCGACGTCGGGATGGGCGCGGGCTGGTTCGAGCGCGAGCACGTGGCGAACGGGATCCCGTTCCTGGACGCACGCGGGCGTTTCGACCTGTTCGTGGAGCAGGTCGAGGTGGTGGTCCGGTCGTGGACCGAGTCCGCCTTCGACCACGCAGGCCCCGCGTACCGGCTCGAGGACCAGACCGCGCTCCCGCGACCGGTCCAGTCGCCGCATCCGCCGCTCGTCCTCGGCGGGACCGTGCGTCCCCGCTTCGCCGCGCTGGCCGCGCGCTACGCGACCGAGGTGAACACGCTCGGCGCTCCGAACGACGAGCTCCGCGAGCGGCGAGAGCGTCTCGTCCGCGCCTGCGAGGAAGCGGGCCGAGACCCGGCTACGCTCGGCTTCTCGGTGATGACCGCATGCTTCGTCGGCGCCGACCACGGTGAGGTCGTCGATCGCGTGCGCGCGTTCCTGGCCCTCGGCGGCAGAGATACGGACCCCGAGGAGCTCGTCGCCGACCGGCGCGACCGCTGGCTCGTCGGGACCGTCGAGGAGGTCGCGGAGCGGATCGAGGAGCTCCGAGCTCTCGGCGTCACCCGCGTCTTCCTCCAGCATCTGAACCATTCGGACGACGCGATGGTCGGACTCGTCGGCGAACGGCTGCTCGAGCTCGTCACGTAGAGTCCCCGCCCATGACGACTATTGAGCTGACGGGGGCGGAGGACGTCGCGTGGGACCTCTCCGACCTCTACGAGAGCGGTGACGACCCACGACTCGAGGCCGACGTCACGGAGGCCGAAGAAGCGGCGGAGGCCTTCCGCGAGCGCTACTACGAGAAGGTCGCGACGCTCGACGCCGCGGGGCTCGCCGGGGCGATCGACGAGCAGGAGCGCATCGAGTCGATCCTCACGCGCGCGATCTACTACGCGCACCTCTGGTTCTCGACGGACATGGCCGACTCGGAGCGGGGCGCGCTCGTCGCCAAGCTGACCGAGAAGGGTGCGGCGCTCGAGACACAGGTCCTCTTCTTCGGACTGGAGATCGCGGACCTCGACGACGATGCGGCCGACGCGCTGCTTGCGGCGCCCGAGCTCGAGCGCTGGCACCACTGGCTCCGCTCGCTCCGCAAGTTCCGGCCGTACCTGCTCAGCGAGCCGGAGGAGAAGATCTTCACGGAGAAGTCCGTCTCGGGCGTCAGCGCCTGGGGGCGACTGCACGAGGAGCTCCTCGGAGCGATTCGGGTTCCGCTCGGGGGCGAGGAGTTGGGCCTCGAGCAGGCAATGGCGAAGCTCTACTCGGGCGACCGCGAGGTGCGGCGTGCCGCTGCCGAGGCCGTGACCGAGGGTCTCGTGCCCGGCCTCAGGACACGCGCGTTCATCTTCAACACGATTCTCGTCGACAAGTCGATCGACGACCGTCTCCGTGGGTATCCGACCTGGATCTCCTCACGAAACCTCCGGAACGACACGACCGACGAGGCCGTTCAGGCGCTGATCGATGCCGCGGTGTCCCGCTACGGCGTTGTCCAGCGCTACTACCGACTGAAGGCGCGTCTGCTCGGACTCGAGCGGCTCGCGCACTACGACCGGATGGCACCGCTCGCCGACGACCCGAGCAAGATCTCATGGGAGGAGGCGCGCGAGATCGTCCTCGGCGCGTATTCCGACTTCTCGACGGAGACCGGCGACATCGTCGAGCGCTTCTTCGCCGAGAGCTGGATCGACGCACCCGTGCGCGAGAACAAGCGGACGGGCGCCTTCTGCGCGACGACGGTCCCCGGTGTCCATCCGTACGTGTTCATGAACTACACCGGCGACCGTCGCTCGATTCTCACGCTCGCGCACGAGCTCGGCCACGGGCTGCACGGCTACCTGGCGCTCCCGCTCGGCCTCTTCAACGCCGACACGCCGCTGACGACGGCCGAGACGGCGTCCGTCTTCGGCGAGGCGCTGACCTTCAAGCGGCTGCTCGCGCTCGAGGAGGACCCGCGCCGGCGGCTGAACCTGCTGGCCGGGCGCATCGAGGACTCGATCGCCACTGTGTTCCGCCAGATCTCGATGAACCGCTTCGAGGACGTCGTGCACAACGAGCGTCGAGACCAGGGCGAGCTCTCGCCGGAGCGCTTCGAGGAGTGCTGGCTCGAGACCCAGGGGCAGCTCTTCGGCGACTCGCTCGACACCGACGGCTACGGGACCTGGTGGAGCTACATTCCGCACTTCATCGGCACGCCCGGCTACGTGTACGCGTACGCGTACGGGTTCCTGTTCGCGCTCGCGATCTTCCGGCGTTACGAGACCGAGGGCGACTCGATGGTCGAGCCGTACCTCGAGCTCCTGCGCCTCGGCGGCTCGAAGCCGCCGCAGGAGCTCGCGCAGATCGTCGGCCTCGATCTGACCGACCCGGGCATCTGGGAGAGCGGGATCGACGCGCTCGACGCAGAGCTCGACGAAGCGGAGGCGCTCGCGAGCCAGATCGGGCTGGGGTAGGGCTCGAAGCAGGCTCTGCGTAGGCGGGGTCGGGTCTCGCGTCCCGGGACGAGATGGGGGCAAGGTCCCGGAACACGAGACCCGACCCCGCTGCACGCGAACCGGGTCGTTGGGCTGAGAGCCCGATCCGGCTCGCTCGCTGAAGGACGGAAGGCGGAGGCGGTTCGGTCCCGCGTCTTGGGACGAAAGCCGAGGTAACTCGGGCACGGAGCACGACCTTGCCTCTGCTGATCGACCAGTCAATCGCTGTGGCAATCCCGCTCTTCTGCCAGCGAGAAGCCCCGTTGACTGGCTAGTCAGTCACGGGCGGATCCGGCCTGCCGGTTTCCACCCTTTTCTCTCCTCGACGGCGCGATCTTCGTTCGCTCTCGTACCGCGGCCCGGACGTCCTTTTTCTCCGCTGAGGAGGCCGGGTCGGGCTTCGCGTTCCGGGGACCTTGCAGTTCGTGCCCGGGGGCGCGAAGCCCGACCCCGGTCAGCGGCGCACGTTCTGAGGGGCGGGCGCCGCTCCCAGAATCGCCGCCTCGACTTCGCGCAACCGCGCGACGTCGCCACGTATGCCCGCGACCGCGTCGTTGTAGATGAACGCCTCGGCGAGCCGGACGATCGCGTAGGCGAGCGTCGCCGGCTCGACCGGTGCCACGTACGCGCCGGTGCGCGTCTCCTCCTCGATCCACTCCGTCACTCGATGCACGGCGTTCTGCTGCACGACGCCCGCGCTCGAGGTGATGATTCGGAGTGCTGCATCGCGCTCCTGCTCCAGGAACTGGCGTAACGCCGGGGCCTCGGCGAGCCCCCGATTGACGCGCTCGAAGGCGTCGAGCAGGCGAGCCGCGCCGCGACCGCGCGCCGCCGCGTGCGCGTCGTCGAAGAGCGGTTCTACCGCTCGAATGAGGACCTCGCCGATCAGCCCTTCGCGGGAGCCGAACCAGCGATAGATCGTAGTGCGCCCGAGCCCGAGCTCGGCGGCAATCGCCCGAACGTCGATCCGGCGTCCGCGCAGGTAGCGCTGGAGCGCGGCCTCGAGCACGTCTTCGCGCGCGGCTGCGGCGGGTCGTCCGCGTCTGGGCGGTGACACGGGAGCGGCGGTCACGACCTCGCGAGCATATGGCATTCGGAACACGACGGCACAGATGTTTTGAAACACGCCGCCGGTCTGTCATGATTCTCCACCGCGGATGGAGAACGCAGGACGACCGCCTCCTCGGACGTCTCGGACGTGTCGCGGCCCTGCGCTCGACGCATCACGTCGGCCACTCTCGGACTCTGGCGGCGCGCAATCCGCGGCTGTACCCTCGCGCGTACAGGCAGGAGTCGGAGGGCGTACAGAAGGAGGAGTCGGTGCGTAAGCTCATCGTCGCCGCGGTAGCCGGTCTCGCGGCGCTCGTACTCACGGTGCCCGGAGCGCTCGGCGGGGCAAGCGAAACGGGCATCACATCGAAGTCGATCGTCATCGGCGGGACGTTTCCGCTGACGGGGCCCGCGGCGGCGTACGCGCCGATCGCCCCGGCGATGAAGGCGTACTTCGCCTACATCAACTCCCGGAGGGGACCGGACGGGAAGCGCGGCGTCTACGGCCGTCAGATCGTCTTCAAGTACTACGACGACGGCTACAACCCGGCGAACACGGTCCAGCTGACGCGGAAGCTCGTCGAGCAGGACAAGGTCTTCGCGGTCGTGGGCCAGCTCGGGACCGAGCCGTGCCTCTCGGTCGAGAGCTACCTGAATCAGCGGAAGGTCCCTCAGGTTCTCGTCTCCACGGGGGCGACGGAGTTCGGCTCCGACTACAGGGAGAACCCGTGGACAATCGGGTGGGAGCCCGACTACATCGCCGAGGGCCGGCTCTTTGGCCTGCAGATCAAGAAGAACCAGCCGGGGAAGAAGATCGCCGTCCTCTACCAGAACGACGCCTATGGCAAGGACTACCTGTACGGGCTGAAGATCGCGCTCGGCACGCAATACTCGAAGGCGAACATCGTCGCCGAGGAACCCTACGAGGTCACCGCCCCCGACGTGCGCTCGCAGATGGCGAAGATCAGGGCCTCCGGCGCGGATGTCTTCATGATCTTCGCGACTCCGAAGTTCGCGGGTCAGGCGTATGCCTTCGGCAAGGCCTTCGGCTTCAAGCCGACAACCATCTACCTGAACCACGTCGCAGCGACGGGCGCGTACGTGAAGCTCTACGTCGCCGCCGCGGGTGCCGCATACGTCAACGGGTCGATCTCCATCGGCTTCCTCAAGGACCCGTCCAACCCCGCGCAGGCCAACGACCCGACCATCAAGCTCTACAAGCAGCTGATGGCGAAGTACAACGCGAAGGCGGACCCGACCGATGCGCTCAACCTTTACGGGTTCGCCAAGGCGGAGACATTCGTCCAGGCAATGTACGCGGCCGGCAAGAACCCGACGCGCGCGAGCTTGATGAACGCGCTCCTGCACATGAACTCGAAGAACAAGTTCGCCCTCCCGGGCGTCGTGCAGAAGACGAGCCCGAAGGACCACTTCATCATCAGTCAGATGCAGCCCCAACGCTACAACAACGGCGTGTGGACTTCGATCGGGCCGCTCGTGCAGGCGCGGCCGCGCTAGTCGCCCGACTCGTTCCGATGCACGTAGGGGCCGGCTCGTCCGGCCCCTACTGCATGCGGTCGAGGTACGGTTGGAGCTCGTCCCAGTAGCCCTCCATCGTCGTCTGCCGCGTGGAGCGGTGGAGCAGGTCGAGCGGCGAGACTCCGACCGCGCGCACGATCCACTCGTCGCCGACGTCGAGCACGTTGACGCACCCGGCGGCCTGCTCGAAGTGGCCGAGGAACATGCGCTCGCCCGTCAGCGCGTACGACAGGATCGCTCGATTCACGGCGCCGTGGAGCACGGCGAGCGCGGTGTCCCAGCCGGCGTCGTCGAGGAGGTGGTCGAGCGCGGGGAGGACGCGGTCGAAGAGCTCACCGATCGTCTCTCCGCCGAGGAAGCGCTTGTCATTCGGGACGACTCCCCTGAAGGCATGCACGAACTCGTCCTCGAGCTCGTCCTCGGGGATCGCGGAGAGGCGGTCGCCGCGGAGCTCGTGGAGCTCCGGCCACTCCTCGATCGTCGCCCCAGGCGCCACGATGCGGGCCGTCTCGACCGCGCGCGGGAGCCCGCTCGTGAGCACGCGATCGAAGTGGACGCCCGCGAAGAGGTCGTGTGCTGCTCTCGCCTCGGTCCGGCCCTCGTCGGTGAGCACGACGTCGTCGGGTGCGACCGGCCGCCCGTCGGAGGCCACGTACGAGACGGCACCGTGCCGCATGAGATAGATGCGCCTGCGCATGAGGACGGGATGCTGCCAGAGTAGGTTCCGCTGAGCCCGTGGGCGCGACGACCTCACCCTCGACGACGTACGCCCGCCTCGAAGCGATGATCTCGTCCGACGAGTGCGTCGTTCTCGACGGCGGCGTCGCGACCGAGCTTCAGCGAATCCGGACGGGCGCACGCCCCGATGCGGAGCTCTGGGGAACGTGGGCGCTGTATCGGGCTCCCGGATCGGTGCTCAAGGTCCACCGCCGCTACGCCGAGACCGGCTGCCATGTCGTGTCGACGAACACCTGGTCGATACTCTCCGCCCCGGAGGCGGGATCGCGCTCCGGACCGGGGTCCGAGACGAAGCACTGGATGGACGTCGCCCGGCTCGGCATCGGGCTCGCGAGGCGTGGCGTGGAGGAGGCCGCGCGAGCGGGCGAGTGCGCGGTCGCGTTCGCGATCTCCGAGGAGGTGAACTCGGCCGAGCGCCGCGGCACGATCGAGCTTCTCTCGCGCGTCTTCGAGGAAGAGCCGCCCGACCTGATCCTGCTCGAGACGCTGACGCTGATCCGCGAGCCTTCGACATTCGAGACCATCGAGCTCCTGCTCGAGACGGGGCTGCCCGTCTGGCTCTCGTTCCGGCGGTGCCGGCACGGGGTATGCGGCGTCTTCGGCCAGCACTGGGGGCCGCCCGAGGGAGACCTCTTCGGGCGCGCCGCGCGCCGCTTCGAGGAGATGGGCGTGGCCGCGATCCTCGTCAACTGCCTGCCCGTCGACCACGTTCCCGGGATGATCGGCTGGCTGCGCGACTTCACCTCGCTCCCGCTCGGCGTCTATCCCAACCTCGGCCACCTCGTCGGCACGGAGTGGCGGTTCGACGACTCGATCGACCCGCCGGCGTACGCGGAGCTGGCACTCGGCTGGCGCGACGAGGGCGCACAGATCGTCGGCGGCTGCTGCGGCGTGGGCCCGGAGCACATCGAGGCCGCCGTCCGAGCGCTCAGCGGCACGAAGCCGGGTCGGCGGCGGCCCGCGCTCGACGAGCGGCTCCTCCGCGACGAGGCGGAGGTCGCCCCGACCGAGCCCTGGCGCGACACGGGAGGACGCGTCGTCCACCCGCTCCCCTTCCCCGAGCTCACGGTTGATCCCGGCGTCTTCGTGCCGACGACCGGCAGCTACCTCGTCTGGAAGACGCTCTTCGACACCCGGGCGGGAGAGGGGCGGACCTGTCTCGACGTCGGCTGCGGGTGCGGGATCCTCGCCGTCCAGCTGGGCCTGAACGGGGCCGAGCGGGTGCACGCGATCGACATCGACCGCAACGCCGTCGCGAACACGCTCGCCAACGGGTTCCGGAACGGTGTCGCCGAGCGGATGACGGGCGAGGACGTCGACCTCTTTCAGTGGGAGCCGCACGAGACCTTCGAGCTCGTCGTCGCGAGCCTCTACCAGATGCCCGTCGACCCGTACGCGGAGCCGACGGGCCACCGGCCGCTCGACTACTGGGGCCGGAGCATGCTCGACCACCTCCTCCGCCTGCTCCCGCGACTCCTCGCCCGCGGCGGCAAGGCGTACGTGATGCAGCTCTCGATCATCGGGCAGGCGCAGACCGAGCGCCTGCTCGCAGAGGGCGGCCTCACCGCGCGGGTTGTCGACTTCAGCTTCTTCCCCTTCGGCCCGCTCTTCTCCGAGAACCGGGACCAGATCGAGCGCGTGGAGCAGCTCTCGGACGCGTACCACCTGCAGCTCGCGGACGAGGACGTGATGGTCGCGTACCTGCTCGAGGTGACGCACGCGTGATGCAGGCGGCGCCCGGGCCGTCCAGCGACATCGTCGAGACGAAGGCCGATGTGCCGAGCAGCGGAAAGCCGCCGCTCCTCGTGCTCGACCGCGTGCGCGCGTTCCTCGACGCGCACGGTCTCGGGTCGGGTGGGCTACGGGCGTGGCGGATCGGCGAGGGCGGCGGCTCGAACTTCACGTTCCTGCTCGAGCGGGACGAGGGGCGCTTCGTCCTCCGCCGTCCTCCGCGCCCACCGTTGCCGCCGTCCGCACACGACGTCGCGCGCGAGGCGCGGCTGCAGCTCGCGCTGCGCGATGCGGGATTCGCTCGGCTACCGACGATCCGCGCAGTGGGCGAGGACGCGAGCGTCCTGGGCGTCCCGTTCTACGTCATGGACGAGATCGAGGGCCACGTTCCGACCGAGGTGCTGCCTCCGGGTCTGGAGAGCGAGCCGGCGCGCCACGCGCTCGTGGACGACCTCGTCGACTGCCTCGTGGAGATCCACGCCGCCGATCCGACCTCACCGGGCCTCGCCGCCTTCGCGCGGCCTGGGAGCTACAACGAGCGCCAGGTCCGGCGGTTCACGCAGCTCTGGGAGCTCAACAGGACGCGTGACGTCCCGGCGGTCGAGCGGGTCGGCGCTCGCCTCGCCGGGACCGTCCCTCCGCCTCTGCCGGACACGGTCGTCCATGGCGACTTCCGGCTCGGGAACACGATGGTCGGGGCGGCGGAGCCTTCGCGCGTTGTCGCTGTCCTCGACTGGGAGATGGGGGCGATCGGCGATCCGCGCGCCGACGTCGGCTATCTCCTCGCCACGTACAGCGAGCCCGGCGGCCCGCCGAACCCGCTCGGCACGTCGCCCGTCACCGCCCTTCCCGGATTCCCTGCGAGAGCTGAGCTCGTCGAGCGCTACGTCGCTGCCAGCGGACGCGACGTCGCGCCGCTCGCCTGGTTCGAGGCGCTCGCGCTCTGGAAGGCGGCTGTCTTCTGCGAGGCGATTTACGGCAGGTTCCTGCGCGGCGAGCTCGGCGCCGAGGACGAGCGGGCGGCGCGCTTCGAGCAGGGAGTGCCACAGCTAGCCGAGGCGGCACTCGCGGCCCTGTCCCGAGCCTGACTACAACGCGAGCTCGGCGAGCGCGCGCAGCGCTTCCGGCTGCTGCGTCGAAACGAGCAGCGATGTCGCGCCCGACTCGCGCCAGGCGTCGAGCCGCTCCGCGAGCCGCTCCTTCGGCCCGACGAGGGCGACCTCGTCGACGAACGCGTCCGGCACCGCTCCCGCGGCGTCTCGCTTCGAACCCCCGAGGTACAGCTCCTGGATCCGCGCCGCCTCCGCCTCGTATCCGTAGCGGCACATGAGGTCGTTGTAGAAGTTCTTGCCACGGGCGCCCATGCCGCCGACGTAGAGCGCGTAGTACGGCTTCAGGAACTCCCGCCCGGCTTGGACGTCGTCGATCAGGATCACTGGAGCGTTCGGCGCGACGTCGAACTCCGGCTTCGTGCGCCCGAGCGCTGACGAGAACCCCTCGCGTGCCTTCTCCGGCGACCAGAAGATGGGGAGCCAGCCGTCGGCGATCTCGCACGCCTGATCGACGGCCTTCGGCGAGATCGCCGCCAGGTAGATGGGGATCTCCGCGCGGAGCGGCCGCGCCATGAGCTTCAGCGGCTTGCCGAGGCCCGTACCGTCCTGGAGCGGGATGTCGTAGTGCTCGCCGTGGTGCTCGAGCTGCTCGCGCCGGAGCACGGCACGCACGATCTCGACGTACTCGCGCGTCTTTGCGAGCGGCTTGCCCCACGCCTGGCCGTGCCAGCCCTCGACGACCTGCGGGCCCGAGGTGCCAAGCCCGAGCAGGAAGCGTCCGCCGGAGAGGAGGTCGAGCGTCGCCGCCGTCATCGCCGTATTCGCCGGCGAGCGGCCCGGGATCTGCATGATCGCCGACCCGAGCTTGATCGTCGACGTCGTCGCACCGAGCCACGAGAGGACCGTGACGCAGTCGGTGCCCCAGGCCTCCGCCGCCCAGGCGGAGTCGTAGCCCAGCCGCTCGGCCTCCTGCGCGAGCGCGATCGGCTCCAGCGGGCTCGTCCCGGGCGTGGCGTAGCCCATGGAGAAGCCGAGGCGCACGCCTAGCTCCCGTGGCCGCCGGACGACATGCCTGCGATGCTAACCGCGTGGCGATCGCGGATCTGCGCCCGACCGAGGACGTGCTCGAGCTCCGCGCGCGCGTCCGCGCGTTCATGGAGGAGCACGTCTACCCGAACGAGGCTGCGCTCTCGCGCGAGGACGACGAGTCAGATGCCCTCGTCGAGCGGCTCCGCGCGATCGCGAAGGAGCAGGGCCTGTGGGCGCCCCACCTCCCGCCCGAGGCGGGAGGCTCGAACGGCAGCTTCCTCGTCTACGCACAGCTGAACGAGGAGATCGGCCGCTCCGTCTGGGGCCAGCTCGTCCTCGGCTGCCAGGCGCCGGACGCGGGGAACGCGGAGATCCTGTGGCAGTTCGGGACGGACGAGCAGAAGGAGCGCTGGCTGCGACCCTTCGTCGCCGGCGAGGTGCGCTCGTTCTTCTCGATGACGGAGCCGGAGGTGTCCGGATCGGACCCGACCGGCCTGCGCACGCGCGCCGTCCGTGACGGGGACGAGTGGGTGATCGACGGCCACAAGTGGTTCTCGTCGGGCGCCGAGGGGGCCGCGTTCGGGATCGTCATGGCCGTCACGGACCCGGACGCCGATCCCCATCGCAGGGCGACCCAGATCGTCGTCCCCGCTGACACGCCGGGAGTCGAGATCGTGCGCGCGACCCCGACCATGGGCCACCGCGGGCGCGGCTGGTCGACGCATTGCGAGGTGACGTACTCGGGTGTCCGCGTCCCGATCGAGAACACCCTCGGCGGCGAAGGGGAGGGATTTCGCATCGCGCAGAAGCGCCTCGGGCCGGGCCGCATCCACCACGTCATGCGCTGGCTCGGGCAGATGCAGCGCGCGTTCGAGCTGATGTGCTCCTATGCGCTCGAGCGGGAGGCGTTCGGCGGCCCGCTCGCCGACAAGCAGACGGTGCAGAACTGGATCGCCGACTCGGCCGCCGAGATCCAGGCCTGCCGCCTCCTCACGCTCGACGCCGCGCACAAGATCGACCAGGGCGACGAGGCGCGCGTCGAGGTCTCGCTGATCAAGTTCTACGCCGCGCGCGTGCTGAACGACGTCATCGACCGGGCCGTGCAGACGCACGGCGCCCGCGGCCTGACCGACGAGACGCCGCTCGCGGCGATGCTCGCGATGGCGCGCGGCGCGCGGATCTACGACGGGCCGGACGAGGTGCACCGAATGGTTGTCGCCCGACGGATCCTGACGTCGTTCTCCGACGCGGAGCCCTGGCGCTTCGACTAGCGCGGCGCATTCGAGCCGATCAGGTTGGTCGGAACAGAGACAACCCGGACCGGCACGGATCCCCGGAAGTCGCTCACGAGGTTCGCGGACTTCGGTGTGCGGCCCGTGATCCTGAATACCGTGACGTGCTCGGGAGTCACGTCCCCGTTGGCATCGAAGCCGTACGGTCCGAACATTCCGTTCGCTGCGCGGAGCCCGCGCAGCTCGCGGAGTACTGAGCCGCGGGTTCCATCCGAGCGTGCGATCGCCGCAAGCATGAGCTCCGCGGCTTGCAGGGTCTGCGGAACGTACGTGCCGTTCGGAAGCGTCCGGCCCGGCTGAGTCGCCTCGAAGGCGCGCCACAACTCTTGTCCGCCGGGTGACAGCTTTCCGAGCCCGGGAAAGCTCACATACGTGTTCAGGGCCGCGGGCCCTGCTTCGCGCATGATTGCCGGCACCGGGAAGAAGCCATCGGTGGCGATGACCGGGAACTCTCGGCCGAGCCGGACTCTTAGCGCGCGGAGAACGTCGTAGCCCCCGGTGAATGACAGGCCGCCGAGAAAAACGCCGTCGGCACCCGAGCGCACGATCCGACTGGCCAGCGCGGCGTAGATATTCGCTGTGCGCCTGCGCTCCTTCGTGGTCTCGCCCTGCGCCGGCCACACGGCAGAGCCGGCGATCGGCAGCCCGATTCTGCGCGCCGCCCTCGTGAAGCCGCTCGAGAAGCCGACGTAGTCGTCTCGCAGGACGTAGACCTTCCGCAGACCCAGCCGCTTCGCGAAGGCGGCGTCTGCGGCGCCAGCGAGATCGTCGCCCGGCACGACGCGCACGTAGTTCCGGACCCCGGTCGGATAGAAGCTCTCGGGCTGGCCCCGTGGAACACCAGGTCCTGCCCGGGTCAGCCCCGTATCGGTGTTCGCCGGGCTGATGGTCGGCACGCTCCCGCTCGACGCCCGGTTCAGGATCGGCAGCTGGATCTCGGCGCAGTACGAGTTGTACGGGCCGATCAGCCCGACGAGCTGCGCAGTTTGCGAGTAGGCCTTCGCGTTCGATGCGCACTTGAAGTAGTCGGCGCCGACCGACTGCGCCGTCGAGTCGTCGCAGGACTGGTACCCGACGACGTACTTGCCGGCGCGATAGCCGCGGCGTCGGAGCGCGAACCGGATGGCATCGGCCATGGACCGACTGACATGGCTCTGGCCCCCTCCCTGAAGGGGGAAGTCCGAGGCGATGAGCAGATCCGGTTTCTTCCCGCCGGATTCCACCTCTCCGCAGGCGCTTGCGGGGAGGGCTCCAGCGCGCGATCCACCTGCGGTGCTCGTCCAGACGAGCTCAGGGCCTGCTGCGATTCCGAGCGGAGTGTCGGCGACCGGCGTCGTCGAGGTCACAGTGTTGGTCCGAGGATCGACGCGCGAGACCGTCTCCTGGATGAAGTTCGCCGTCCACAGCGTCCCGTCGGCGAAAGCCACAAACGTGGCGCCGAACCCGACCGAGATCGTCCGCGTCGTCGGCTTCGGTCCCGGCTCGATGCGCCAGACGGTTCCGTCCTCCGGGTCGGCCGCCCACACCGATCCTCCCCCCACGGCGATCCCCGCGAAGCCGGCGGCAGGAACCGAGATGGTCTGACCGATCCGGCCCGTTCGCGGATCGATGCGTGTCACGTCCGAGCTGTTGCGGGTGACCCAGACTCCTTCCTTCCCGGCCGCGATCGTGTTCGCGGAGCTGACGGGAACACGCTCGACGATGCGGTTCGTCCGTGTGTCGATACGGGAGACGGTCAGGTCGGGGTTGATCGCCCACACGCTCTCGCGATACGCGGCAAGCCGGCTGAGCGGCGAGGTGTACCCCGGATCGACGTTGTGGTCGTACGGGAGCGTGACCGTATCGGTCACCAGGTAGGTCTCGGGGTCGATCCGCGAAACGCTCGACGTGTACCCCTGGCTGCCGAGCCCGACTGCGGCAACGGAGCCGTTCCCGACCCAGAGCGAGCCGTCCGCGAAGGCGAGGTCGGTCGGGAGGCCGCCGGTGGCGAACGTCTTCACGATCCGCCTCGTCCGGGGGTCGATCCGCGAGATCGTGCGGTCGTCCGCGTTCAGGACCCAGACGCTTCCGCCTCCCACCACGACGTTGCTCGGCGTCGTGCCGGTCGCGGTGTAGGACGAGAGCTTCGCGTTCCCAGCATCGATTGCGGCGACGGCGTTGCCGACCGGTTTGGGGGGTGAGGCTCCCCTGGTCGTCCCGATCGCGATCGCTGCGGTCGCTGCGCCCACCAGCACGACGATCCCTGCCGCGATCAGCACTCGGCTCCGGCGCAGCAGCCTGCGCCGGCGACGAAGTCGCGGGGTCTCCAGCCCGAGCGCTCCCGCGGCGGCCTCGACGAAGTCGACGGCGCCCTCGTAGCGTGCCCCCCTCTCTTTTGCGAGCGCTCTGGCGAAGACGGGGTCGAGCTCGGGGTAGGTGGCGAGCGACGGTGGGTCCTCCTGCATGTGCGCCCACAGCAGCTCGGCCTCGGTCGGGCGATGGAAGGGTGCCGTGCCCGCCAGGCACTCGTAGACGACGCAGGCGAGGGCGTACTCGTCCGTTCGCCCGTCCACCTCCTCGCCGCGGATCTGCTCGGGCGCGAGATAGTCGAGGGTGCCTACCAGCCTGCCCGTGTCGGTCGAGGCGCTCCCGACTTGCTTCGTCAAACCGAAGTCGGCCAGGTACGCCTCGCCCGCTGCGTCGAGAAGCACGTTTCCGGGCTTGACGTCTCGATGCACGAGGCCTCGCCGATGTGCCGCGTCGAGGGCTTCCGCGACCTGCCCGCATATGCGGAGCGCCTGCGCCGGATCCAGCCGTCCCTCTCTCGCGATGAGGGTCTTCAGATCCTCGCCCTCCACGTAGCGCATGGCGATGTAAAGCCGTCCGCCTTCCCCGCCCGCTGCGAAGACGGGGAGGACGTGCGGGTGGTCGAGGGACGCGGCCAGCCGCGATTCCTTGAGGAATCGCCGACGGAAGGCCTCGTCGGTGGCGAGGTCTGGAGAGATGAGCTTCAGGGCGACGGGACGGTCGAGGCCGATGTCGTGGGCGCGGTAGACGACTCCCATCCCACCTCGACCGATCTCGGCGTCGATCCGGTAGCCGGCGAACGTCGAGCCCGTCGGGAGGCGACTGATCGTCAGCCGCCGATCAAAGTCGTCGGGATCGAAATCACGCGGTCGACGACGGCGCCGTGGAACTCCCGAATCAGGTGTGACCCGCGTGGGGTGTTTCCCGTGATCCTGAAGATGGTGACGCGCGCCGGGGTCACATCGCCGTTCCGGTCGAAGCGGAAGCTGCCGACGATCCCGTTCGTCTCTCGGATCGTCCGTAGCTCGTGAAGCACGGAGGCCCGTGTCCCGTCCGAGCGGGCGATTGCTCGCAGCACCAGCTCTGCAGCCTCCGCCGTATACGGGAGATACGAGTCGGCCAGAGGGGGAGTCACGCCGCCGGGCTGGGCGGCGGCGAACCCCCGCATGAACCTCCGCCCGGGTGCGCCGAGGTCACCCAGCCCGCCGTTGCTCATGTAGGTGCCGACCACGGACGGCCCGGTGGCCTTCAGCAGGTCGGAGACCGTCTCCCACTGATCGGTGAGGATGATCGCAACGCCTCGCCCGAGTCGTGCTCTCAGTGTCTGGAAAGCGTTGGCCTCCGCGGTCCCGGGATAGAGGATGCGGGCGCCGATGAAGACACCGTCGGCGCCTGACCGCGAGATCGTGGTGGCAAGTGCCGAGGGTCCGGCCGGGCTCGATGCCGGCGTCCACGAGCCTGCCACTCTCAGGCCGATCCGGCGGGCGGCTCTCGTGAAGCCTCCGTCGACGTCATCCACAACGTAGACGCTGCGAACGCCGAGTCGCTTGGCGAAGACGGCGTCCGCTGCACTCTGGAGATCGTCGGGCGATACCAGGCGGAGGTAGTTCCGAACACCGGTCGGGTAGTTCGCCTCGGGCATCTCCTGCGGCATGTTCGGTCCGGGGCGGGTAAGCCCGGTGTCGGTGTTGGACGGGCTTATCATCGGAACGCCTCCGAGCGGCGCGCGATTGACGATTGGCAGCTCGGTGGAAGCACAGGAGGAGTTGTAGGTCCCGATCAGAGCGACAAGCTGCGCGGCCTGCGAGTACGCCTTCGCATTCGATGCGCACTTGAAGAACGTCGCGCCGCCCGCCTGGGCCGTCGAGTCGTCGCAGGACTGGTAGCCGACGGTGTACTTCCCGGCGCGGAAGTCGTGACGGCGGAGGACGAATCGGATCGCCGCCGCCATCGGCTGGGTCTGCTCATCGCTCGACCCTTGGAGGGGGAGGTCGGAGGCGACGAGCACATCCGGACTTCGACCGCCGGACTCGACCTTGCTGCACGCGGAGACCGGAAGGGTGCCGTCCTGGGATCCGCCGGCGGTGGTCGCCCAGGCCAGCCCGCCGCCGACGGCGAGTCCCTGGGACGTACCCGCTACCGGCGTCGTCGAGGTGACCGAGTTCGTCGCAGGGTCGATTCGCGAGACGGTTCCGTCGACGGGGTTCGCGGTCCAGACCGCGCCTCGCGAGAACGCGACGAAGGCGACGCCGTACCCGATGGGGATCGTCTTCAGGATCGGATGAGGGCGAGTTTCGATGCGCCAGACGGTCCCCCCCTCGGGGTCGGTCTCCCAGACCGAACCGTCGCCCGTGGCAATGCCGCCGAAACTGCCTGTGGGTACGGGGATCGACCTCGCGAGCCTCCCGGTCCGTGCGTCGATCCGGCTGACCTCGGGTCCCTTGACCCCCGCGTTCGCGACCCAGACGCCGTCCCGTCCAGCAGTGACGGCTGTCGCATAGGGGACCGGAATACGGGAAACGATGTGAGCGGTGGTGGCGTCGATCCGGGACAGAGACATCGCGTCGGGGTTGACGGCCCACACACTTCCGCCCGTCACTGCCAACCGGTTCGCTCCGGGAGCTCCGAACGTCGGAGAGCCCGCGGGCTTGCGCGGAAGCGCGACCGATGCGGTGACGTGATGCGTCTGGGGATCGATACGTACGACGCTCGACGTGAACGCAGCCCAGCCTCCCGGTGGGACCGTGCCATTTCCTACCCACAGTGAGCCGTTGCCGTAGGCGAGGTCGGTGGGGAGGCCGCCGGTTCCGAACGTCGTGACGAGCCGTCGCGTATCGGGGTCGAGCTCGGAGATCGTCCGGTCATCCGCGTTCAGGACCCAGATACTTCCGCCCCCGAAGACGACGTTGCTCGGAGTCGTGCCGGTCGGCGTGTAGGAGACGAGGCGTCCAGAAGTCGCGTCGATCGCCCCGACGGCGTTTCCGACGGTCTTCGGGCGTGAGGACCCGTTCGTCACCTCGACCGCGATGACCGCGGCGGCTCCCGCAAGCACGAGTGCTCCTGCAGCGATCAGCACTCGGCTCCGGCGCAGAAGCTTCCGGCGGCGGCGCAGGCGCGGAGTCTCGAGCCCGAGCGCCTGCCCGGCGGCGTCGCAGAAGCCGCCCGCGCTCTCGTAGCGCTCCCCCTTCTCCTTCGCGAGCGCGCGCGAAAAGACGGGGTCGAGCTCGGGATGGCCGGGCAGGGGAGGCGCATCCTCCTGCAGGTGCGCCCACAGGAGCTCTGCCTCCGTCTGCCGGTGGAAGGGCGGCTCTCTCTCGAGGCACTCGTAGAGGACACAGGCGAGGGCGTACTCGTCGCTTCGGGCGTCCACGGCCTCGCCACGGATCTGCTCGGGAGCGAGGTAGTCGAGAGTGCCGACGAGACGGCCCGTCTCGGTCGAGGCGCTGCCCACCTGCTTGGTGAGGCCGAAGTCCGAGAGGTAAGCCTCGCCCGAGCTGTCGAGGAGAACGTTCGCCGGCTTCAGGTCGCGGTGTACGAGGCCGCGACTATGCGCGGCGTCGAGCGCCTCTGCCACCTGCGAGCAGATCCGGAGCGCGCGCTCCGATTCGAGTCGTCCTTCCCTCGCGAGCAGCGTCTTCAGGTCCTCACCCTCGACGTAGCGCATTGCCAGGTAGAGCTGCCCGTCCACCTCGCCCGCCGAGAACACGGGGAGGACGTGCGGGTGGTCGAGCGAGGCGGCGATGCGCGACTCGCGCAGGAAGCGGTTTCGGAAGTCGTCCTCGGAGGCGAGCTCCGGCGTGATGAGCTTGAGCGCGACCGGGCGCTCCAGCGAGATCTCGGTTGCGCGGTAGACGACCCCCATCCCGCCCCGCCCGATCTCGGCCTCGATCCGGTACCCGGCGAAGGTCGCGCCGATATCGAACTGGGTGGTGGTCATCGACTGGCCGCCGCTGTCAGCGACCACGTGAAGCGCGTGCGCGCGTCCTTGGGAGCGAGTCCGCCGGGGCGGAGCCCTCGCCGGACGAAGACGGTCGGTGCGGGTGGTGTCGCAGCGAGCTCCGTCCTGATGCGGCCGAGTCCCTCCGTCCGCCAGGCTTCCGGGAGGCCGACGACGAGCAACCCGGCCCCTACGGCCAGCGCGAGCACGCCGTTGCGCCCTGGAGACGCGAGAAGCGGCTCAGCAGGGACGTCGGCGGTTCGCTGCACGATGAGCGACGCGTCGGCGAGAAGTCGGCTGGCGTCCCGCCCGTTCTCCGACGCGCCGGATGCGGCGCCGATCAGCTGCAACGTGGTGCCGGCGGTCTTGGCGAACCACGCCGCAACCTCGAGCGCCGCCCAGTCGTGCTCCGCAGCTCCGAACGGGACGACGACCGGTCCCGCTCGGGGTGCTCCACCGGCAGCGACGAGGAGAGCGACGTCGCATGGCGCGCGCGAGAGGAGCTCGGCCGTCTCGGGATCGAGCGGATCGTCGCCGACATCGAGCAGGATCAGGTCGACGCCGTGCTCGGACTCCAGACGAAGGAGGTCCTCGCTGGGCACGGGCGACGTGAAGGCAGCGGCGCGAGCCGATACTCCGGCCGAGAGCATCTGCTGGCGTTGTTGGTGGAGCACGGTCGTCGCCTCCGCGAGGGAGTCGGGTGGCGCGACGTGTACGAGGATCACTTCTCGCGGCGGCTCGGACCGTGCGAGCGGCTCGGCGAGTGCGGCGATGGCAGCGAGTCCGACGAGCGTCCGCGCCGCGACGAGTATCGAGCGCTCCCCGGAGCCGACCTCGGCAACCGTCGACTGCGGCGTCTCGAGCGCGGGGTCGTGAGAGAGGATCGCCCGCTGCAGATCCTTCAGGCTCTCGCTCGGCTCGAGACCGAGCTCGTCGGCGAGGAGTTGTCGACCCTGTCGGTAGACCTCGAGTGCGTCGGCCTGTCGTCCCGATCGGTAGAGGGCGAGCATGAGCTGGCCACGCAGGCGCTCGCGAAGAGGATGGTCGGCCAGCAGGCGCTCGAGCTCGGCAACGAGCCCTTCGTGCCGCTCGAGCGCGAGATCGAAATCGATGCGCTGCTCGAGAGCTGCGAATCGCAGCTCCTCGAGGCGGGCGATCTCTGCCTGCGCAAACGCCTCGTAGGCGAAGTCCGCGAGTGGTGCTCCTCTCCACAGACCAAGCGCCTCCCGGAGGATGGCCGCGGCGTCCTCGGGATCGGCGCCGTGGGATCGTTCGACGAGGCTCTCGAAGCGATGGAGGTCGAGCTCGGCCGGCTCGACGCGCACGACGTAGCCGGGCGCTCGCGTGGCGATGACCTCGGCTCCGAGTGCCTTGCGCAGCCGGGAGACGTAGACCTGGAGCGCCTTGGCGGCACTTGGCGGAGGGTTGCCGCCCCAGAGATGCTCCGTCAGCGAGTCGGTCGAGACGACCTCGTTCGCATGGAGCAGCAGGACCGCGAGCAGGGCCCGCTCCTTGCTCCCGCCGAGCCCGAGCGCCTGCCCGTCGCGGGCCACCTCGAGCGGCCCAAGGATGCGGATGTCCATGGCGTTGATCCAGCGACGAACCTAACACGCTCCTCCAGCGCCTCCTAGTCCCGTTTACCGGTCTGCTGCAGCGCGTTTACCGCCGTCGAGGAGCCTCCCACGCACACCGGCCGCACCGACGAGCCGGAGAGACGAGAGGAGCCGGAGATGAAGACTCGACGCTTCACGATCGGTATCGCCGTCGCGATCGCGGCGCTCGCTGTCGCCGTCCCCGTGGCGGGAGCCGGGAACACGACCGTCGACGACTACTGGAGAGACCAGGCGACGCTGACGACCAAGGCTCACGACACCATCGTCGACGACTACTTCCGCGATGCACCTCGCGCACAGCCGCAGACTCCGAACACGATCGTCGACGACTACTTCCGCGATGCGCCCGTCGTGGTCGGCGCTGCGAACGGAGGGTTCGACTGGGCGGACTTCGGGATCGGGATCGCCGTCGCCGTGGGCGCGATGCTCGTGCTGGCCGGTCTCGGCGCCGCACTCCTAGTGGTCCGCCAGGGACGGAGCCATCGCCCGCAGTCGACCGGAACCGTGTGAACTGATCCGACGGCAGCCGCTCCGCGGATGGCAGCGGAGCAGCCAAGGTCCTCCCTCGGAGGACGGACGCCACCACCGACAGGTGGCGTCCGATCGTCCGGGCTAGCGCGGCCCGGGGACGCCCTTGAACTCGTAGCTCAAGGGCTCGCGGCCCGGCTGGACCACCCAGGCCTCGCCGGTGCCTTCGCTCTTGTAGGCGGCCCAGACTCCGTCGGCGACGTCCTCCGGGCGCAGCAGCCGGTAGCCGCGGTCGCCGAGCTCCTCCTTGAACTCGGTCGACATCAGCCCGGTGTCAGCCCAGCCGGGGCACACGGCCTGGATGCGGATCTCGCGCTCTGCGAGCTTCGGCGCGACCGAGCGCACGAACCCGACGATCGCGTGCTTCGTGAGCCCGTAGATCGGGTCGTCGGGAACCGCAGTCAGCCCAGCGAGCGAGGCGGTTGCGACGATCGTGCTCCCCTTGGGCATCACGCGCGCGAGGCGACGGACGCCGAAGACGACGCCGTCGACGTTGACTCCCACGGCGCGGCGGTACTGGTCGTCCGTGACAGACGCGATGTCCTCGTCGCCGGTGAGGACGCCGGCGTTCAGGCATGCCAGGTCGACGGAGCCGACGTGCTCCCAGGCGTCCGAATCGCTCACGTCGAATCCTTCGACAAGGTCGAGCTCCTTCACGTCGAAGCCCTCGGCGGAGAGCTTCCGCACGATCGCGCTCCCGATCCCTCCGGCCGAGCCGGTGACCAACGCGGTCACGGAACGAGCACCACCTTTCCCGTCGTCTGCCTCGCTTCGATCATCCGGTGCGCCTCGCCGGCCTCCTCGAGCCGGAGCTCGTGGCCGACGATCGGTCGCACGGCCCCACCTTCCCAGAGGCGTAGGACGTCGCCCGCGGCCCGCTGGACGAGGTCGGGCCGGATCTTCATCAGCCGTCCGAGATAGAAGCCGTGCACGCCGATGTTCCTACCCACGAGCCACGTCGGGCTCACCTCCTCCCACGGCCCTCCCGCGTAGCCGACGGCGACGGCCGTCCCGAGCGGGCGGAGGAGCGTCAGTGTCCGCGCGAAGATCTTGCCGCCGACGAGGTCGAACACGGCGTCGACCGGCTCGAGGCCCTCGAGCTCGTCGTACGTCACCGCCTCGACCGCGCCGAGCCCACGCACGAGCTCGAGCTTCTCGCTGCTCCCGACGGCCGCGATCGCATGTCCGTTGAGCGTGCACACGACCTGGAGCGCGGCCGTCCCCGTCGCTCCTGCGGCGGCGGTGACGAGGACGCGCGAGCCGAACGCGATCCGCACGAGCTCCGTGAGCGGGATCCACGCGGTCAGGAACGCCGTCTGGAACGCGGCGCCCTCGGCGAAGCTCGCACCCTCCGGAAGGGGAAGCACCCAGGTCTCGTCGACGAGCGCTCGCTCTGCGTAGCCGCCCGACCCGAAGCCCATCACGCGAGCGCCGTCGATCTCACCCGCGATCTCGGCGCCGAGGACGGTCGGCAGCTCGGGCATCTGCGGGTAGCGGCCGAGCCGGACGAGCACGTCCGCAAAGTTGACGCCAACCGCGCGCACGTCGAGGAGGCCCTCTCCGGGCGCTGCGTCGGGCTCGGGCACTTCCTCGACGACGAGCTGCTCAGGCCCGCCCGTCGCCTTCAGGACCGCCGCGCGCACCTATCGACCGACGAAGTTCGGCTCGCGCTTCTCGAGGAAGGCGGCAACGCCCTCGGCGCCGTCCTCGCTCGCGAGGCAGCGCCTGAACCCTTCCGCCTCACGGCGGAGGCCCTCCTCGAGCGGGAGGTCGCGGGTCGTGCGCGCGAGCTCGCGGAGCACGGAGACTGCGACCGGAGAGCGCGCGGCGATCGAGCGTGCGATCTCGAGCGCGGCGTCACGAAGCTCTTCCTTCGGGACGACCTTCTCGACGAGCCCCCACTGCTCCGCTGTGCGTGCATCGACCCAGTCGCCCGTGAGGTTCAGCAGCATCGCCCGCCCGAGCCCGACGAGGCGGGGGAGCCTCTGCGTTCCGCCGCCGCCCGGGATGAGCCCGAGCTTGATCTCCGGCTGGCCGAGGAGCGCGTCCTCGGAGGCGACACGAATGTCGCAGCACATCGCGAGCTCGAGCCCGCCGCCGAGGCAGAACCCGTGGATCGCCGCGACGAACGGCGTCCGTGCCGCGTCCATCCGCGCGCCCAGTTTCTGGATCCCGCGCGCCGAGCCGCCTTCCTGCGAGGCCTCTCGAAGCGACGGGAACTCGGAGATGTCCGCCCCCGCGACGAACGCGCGCTCGCCCGCGCCGGTCAGCACGATCGCGCGAACGCCGTCGTCCTGGTCGAGGCGTTCGAGCTCGGCCTCGAGCTCCTCGAGCAGCGGGGCCGAGAGCGCGTTGACGGGCGCATGGTCGATCGTGACCACAGCGACTGCTCCGTCCAGCTCCGACGAGATGAACTCGGCCACGGCGCTCGTCAGCTCGCTGTCTCCGCGGGCTCGGCGGCGAACTGCTCGCGGAGCGCCGTCTTCCGGAACTTTCCGACCGCCGTCTTCGGGATCTCGTCCACGAACTCGAAGCGGTCCGGCAGCCACCACTTCGCGAAGTTCGGCGCGAGGTAGGCGCGGAGCTCCTCCTCGGAGGCGGCCTCGCCCTCGCGGAGTGCGACGACGGCGAGCGGCCGCTCGTCCCACTTCGGGTCGGGGATCGCGATCACCGCCGCCTCGGCTACGGACGGGTGGCCCATGAGCGCGTTCTCGAGATCGACGGAGGAGATCCACTCGCCGCCCGACTTGATGACGTCCTTCGCGCGGTCCTTGATCATCACGTACCCGAGCGGATGGAAGGAGACGATGTCGCCGGTCTTGAACCAGCCGTCCGCGGTCCAGCGGTCGCTCTGCTCCGGGGTCTCGAAGTAGCTCGCCGCCACCCACGGCCCGCGAACCTCGAGCTCGCCCATCGTCTCGCCGTCCCACGCGATCTCCTCGCCCGCGTCGCCCTTCGCGCGGAGCTCGACGAGCGGCAGCGGCAGGCCCTGCATGGCGACGACGTCGATCTGCGTCTCCTCGTCGGCATCGTGCAGCTCCCCGACGAAGTCGGCGACCGAGGCGAGCGGGGAGGTTTCGGTCATGCCCCACCCGTGGACGATCTGAATGCCGTGACGCTGCTTGAAGCCGGCGATCAACGACCGCGGTGCGGCCGAGCCGCCCACGAGCATCGCGCGGAGCGAGGAGACGTCGAAGCGGTCGGGCTCGCGATCGAGCTGCTGAAGCAGCCCGAGCCAGATCGTCGGCACGCCCGCGCTGACCGTGACCCGCTCGTTCTCGACGTTCTCGAGC
>DASSQE010000129.1:0-6641 GCA_035702645.1 Gaiellaceae bacterium | reverse complement strand
GTCTCGAGAGCGGCGATCCGGGCGACGAGCAGGACGCGTCGCAGGCGAGCTATGCGGGGTTCTTCGGTCCCGACTACGTCTGGGTCGACTGGCAGCAGCCTGCGCTGGAGGTCTATCGTCAGGTGAAGGCGTGGCGCTTCGCCTCCGTCGCCCCGGGAGAGCGCGGCGCTCTCGCCGAGCTCGGCGGCGAGACGGTTCGCATCCTGCGGACGAGCCTCGAGCCGGTCGACGGTGCCCGCGCGGTGACCTGCAGAGACGGCACCATCTGGGTCGTGGAGACGGAGGCGCCGTGAAGCCGGTGATCGGGATCACGTCGTACGCCCAGGAGGCGACCTGGGGGGTGTGGACGCTGCCGGCGGCGCTCGTCCCGCTCGACTACGTGGACGCGGTCGAACAGGCGGGCGGCCGGGCGCTCGTGATCCCGCCGTCCGGAGACGGCGTCGACGAGGTGCTCGACGTGCTCGACGGAGTCGTGTTCTCGGGCGGCGCGGACGTCGACCCCGCGCTGTACGGCGCGAACGCGCATCCGCAGACCGACGACCCGCAAGCCCGGAGGGACGACGGCGAGCTCGCCCTACTCACGACGGCGCTCGAGCGGGACATGCCCGTGCTGGCCATCTGCCGCGGATTCCAGCTCCTGAACGTGGCGCGTGGCGGTGACCTCGTCCAGCACCTCCCGGAGGAGATCGGGACCGACGACCACAAGCGGGTTCCGGGCGAGTTCTCGCACCACGCGGTCGAGGTGAAGGAAGGGACGCGGCTGGCCGGGATCCTCGGCGCCCCCTCGGCGGTGGCCTCGCATCACCACCAGGGGATCGGCCGCGTCGGCGAAGGTCTCGTCGAGACGGCCTGGGCGGCCGACGGAACGCTCGAGGCCGTCGAGGACCCGGAGCTGCGCTTCCTCCTCGGCGTCCAGTGGCATCCGGAGGCGGGGGAGGATCAGCGGCTGTTCGACGCGCTCGTCGAGGAGGCTCGTGCCTACCGCGCGGGGCGGACCGGGAGCGACCGCGTCGTCGAGCTCGGCTAGACGCCGACGACCTGGACGGTCCAGCGGCGGTCGCGCTCGCGGTCGAGCTCGAGGAAGAGGATCCGCTGCCACTGGCCGAGCTGGATCTCCCCGCCGCGGACCGGGATTGCCTCGCCGGCCGGCCCGAGCAGCATCGACATGCAGTGTGCGTGGCCGTTCCCGGCGTCCATGTCCTCAGGGCAGACGTTCTCGGTGCGCCGGTCCCAGTCGTCGTGCGCGTAGTAGTGCTCACGCGGCACGAGCCTGCGGAGGAGGACGGCGAAGTCCTCGAGAAAGCCTCGCTCCCACTCGTTGACGCGGACCGAGCAGGTGGTATGCGGTGAGTAGACGCAGCAGATCCCGTCGCGGATGCCGCTCTGCGTGACGGCGTCCTGGACTTCGTCCGTGATGTCCGTCACCGTCAGGCCGCCGGCAGTGCGCAGGTGCGCCTCGTACTGGAAGGTCTCCACGCCGGGCACATTCTGTCAGCCGGGGCACAGTGCGCGCCTCCCGAGTTCGTCGAGCATCGCGGTACGCTCCGCGCGGCGGGCCCGTAGCTCAGCTGGTCAGAGCAGCCGACTCATAATCGGTTGGTCCCTGGTTCGAGTCCAGGCGGGCCCAAATAAACCCCTGCAAACGAGCGGTTGACGGGAAACCGAGCCGTCGCGCACCCGCCACTCGTGCCT
The DNA here is from genome assembly GCA_035702645.1 of Gaiellaceae bacterium. Lineage (GTDB taxonomy): Bacteria > Actinomycetota > Thermoleophilia > Gaiellales > Gaiellaceae > GMQP-bins7. Next base: position 4,949 of record DASSQE010000129.1, on the reverse strand, counting down.
TACGCGGCGCCGCCCGCTTCGGGATCGATCATCTCCCACTCGGGCGGACGCTTGATGTCGTCGAAGCGGGCGCCGGGAGGCATCCACATGACCTCGACCCACATACCGTCGGGGTCGTGGTAGCTCACGCTCCACACGGACCCGCCCATGTCCGTGACGAGCCCGTCCTCGGTCGCATGGACGCCCTCCGCGATGAGCCGACGCCGGATCTCGAGGAAGGCGTCCTTGCTCGCCGCGTTGAAGGCAAGGTGATCGAGGCGTCCGCGCTCGAACATCGCCTGCCGGTCGGGCACACGATCTGCTGGAACCTCGAACGGATGCAGCACCGTGTGCTCGCCGAGCGCGATCAATGCATGGCGCCGCCCGCGGTCCTCGCGGTCGCCGAGCACACGTGCGTCGAAGACGCGCTCGTAGAAGCCCATGAGGCGATCGAGGTCTGCCGTGAGGAACGCGATGTGGTGGAAGCCGTCGATGAGCGGCATCGCCGAGGGATCGTAAGCGCTCACAGCATCGATCCGCAGTGCGGGTTATCGCCAGCTCGATCAGGTCTGGGCGAGCCCCTCGCGGAGGTAGCGCACGACGCCCGGTGGGAGGTGCGTGAAGAGCTCGGCGCGCTGCGTAGCCGAGAGTCGGCGCGCGAGGACTGCGCCGGCGATCGCCGGTGGGCAGTGGTGCCCCTTCAGACCTCCGACGGAGAGCCTGACCTGGAGCAACGCGACATCCGGCGGGTAGTTCGAGAGCGGCGGCCGGTAGTGGGCCAGCGCCTGCAGGCCCTCCCTCGCAACCGCACCGGCGACCTGCTCGCACACCGTGGTCGACCAAGACCCCGGCGGACGAGCGGTCGAGGGCGGCGTGTCGCTCGATCCACTGCCGCAGCCGGCCGTCCCGAGTGCCACAGCGAGGACCGACACCGCGGCCCAATGCTCGACAAGCCGGCGTCTTGGGTGCGACCCACGGTTGCGAGCGCGCTTCGACAGAAGCTCCAATCTACGCGCGCAGGAACCGTGGCCGGACTCCGGCGTTCGCTCGGCGACAACGCCAGACGGGAGGCCTGATGTTCAGGGTCCGTGAAGCCGTCCGGCGAACCCGGGCGACCGACGTCTCAACGACTAGTGCCGGAGCCTGGCGTCTGCGCGAGCGTCAGGCCTCCGGCCGAATCTCGAGGCGGGACGGCTCCCGCTCACGAGGCGAGCGCTTCGTCGTCCTCGTCCGTCACGAGCTCCCAGCCGTCTTCGCTCCGGCAGTCCGGGCATGCGGGCAGGTGGTCGATCGAGAGCGTGTCGATCTCGTATCCGCAGTTCGTGCAACGGTAGATCTCGCCTGTGACGACCTGGGCTCCGACTGGGGCAGGACTCGACATTGGGCCTCCTCTCTCGTGGGCTCACTCCATCCGTGCCCTGGCGAGCAGTGCCCGAAACGTCGAGCGCGAGCGGACGGAGCAGTTCAGCCGACGCGATCGCGGACGCGTTCGCGGAGCTCGTCCGTCGACCCGCGCGCGAGCGACTCGTCGAGCTCGGCGGCATAGGAGCGCTGGAGCGCGTCGAGGACGGTCTTGACAGGCCCGTCCGAATACGCCGCGCCGCCCTCGCGTTGCCAGGCGTCGAGCCTCACCGCCACGCGCAGCTCGGCGCGATCCGCCTCGGTCGCTGCGTCGAGCGCGGTCTCGATCTCGGCGCGAAGCTCGAGCGCCAGGTACATCGCGGCCTCCGGTCGTCGTTCGGCGCGAGAATAGCGACGGTGTCAGCGGGGCCGGGCCTGCCGGCCGGAGCGATGCTCTAGGCTCTGGCCGCGATGTCCGAGGCAGTGCTTCCGCCGCCGTCGAGCTCGTCGGAGGAGCGGCCGCGTCGGCGCATCCTCAGGATCGCCGCCTGGATCGTCGGCACGCTGATCGTCCTCGGGCTGCTGCAGGCGGCCGGGATCGACGTCGTGGGATGGCTCGAGAGCCTCTGGGACACGATGACCCAGATCTCGCTCGGCTACGTCATCCTCGGATGCATCTTCCAGGGCCTGCAGACGACGCTGACGGCGCTCGGCTGGTACGGGATCCTGCGCTACGCGTATCCGGGCGGAGTCACGTACATGGGCGTGCTCGCCTCGTACGCGACCGGCGTCGCCCTGAACAACGTCGTGCCGGCGAACATGGGGACGTTCGTCACGCTCCTCATGTACGTCGCGATCGTGGAGGGTGCGACCTTCCCCGGCATCCTCGCCGGCTACATGGTCCAGAAGATCTTCTACCTCGTCGTCGGAACCCTCATCTACCTCTATCTCTTCCTCGCCATCGCGGGGTCGTTCGACTTCCGCTTCGGCAGCGAATGGCAGCCGATCTCGAACCACCCGGGGATCACGCTCGGCGTGATCCTGGGCGGCATCGTCCTCGTCGTGCTGCTCTTGCGGATCTTCTGGCGCTGGCTGAAGGGGTTGTGGGAGAAGGCGAAGCAGGGCGCGGCGATCCTCGGCGACTTCCGCGCCTACGTGAAGGACGTCCTCCTCCCGCAGGCGGGCGGCTACGTCGCGAAGATCGGCGTGATCGTCGTCTTCCTCGCCGCGTACGGGATCCCCGTCACGTTCGGCTCGGTCATGAGCGTCCTCGGCTCGAACCAGCTCGCGAACCTCTTCTCGCTCACCCCCGGCGGTGTGGGCGTCAACCAGGCGTTCAACACGTTCGCGCTCGACAGCTACACGAGCTCGACGACAGCGACCGCCTACTCCCTCGGTCAGCAGCTCATCACGACGGCCTTCAACATCGGCTTCGCGATCGTGCTCATCTGCGTGGTGTTCGGCTGGAGCGGGGGCTCCCAGCTCGTCAAGGACTCATACGGCGGCGCGAAGGAGAAGGCCGCCGAGATGAAGGACGAGCGGCGCGAGAAGTTCACGGCGAAGCGGGAGGAGCGCCATCGCGAGCACGAGGAGTCGGGCGGTCGCGTGAGCCGCATCCTCCATCGCGGCGACACGGGGGTCGACGACCCCGAGCCACCCGGGTAGCGATTCGAAGCCGGAAACGACAGAGGGCCCGGGTGGGCGGGCCCCCTGCCATCGTGCGGCGCAACTTCAAGGCCAGGCGGATCCGCCTGCGGGGAGAGGAGTCGCGCCGGTAGCCGCTATCTGTGGCACATCGTGCGGGTGCGTGCGAGCCTTTCCCCACCTTTTCCACAGCGCGAAGGTCGGAAAATCGGGAAAGTCCTTCTCGCCCGTCCACAGGCGCCGTCGCGGAGGTGTCGGGCTCGGGTGGAAGGGTGGCGTGGATACACTCCGCGCGTGGCCGAATACGGCACCCTGAGGGTCAAGACGGGCCTTGCGGAGATGCTCAAGGGCGGCGTCATCATGGATGTGGTCGACGCCGAGCAGGCCCGGATCGCCGAGGAAGCCGGCGCCTGCGCGGTGATGGCCCTCGAGCGCGTCCCTGCCGACATCCGTGCCGAGGGTGGTGTCGCGCGGATGGCCGATCCGCAGAAGATCATCGAGATCCAGGAGGCGGTGACGGTCCCGGTGATGGCGAAATGCCGTATCGGGCACTTCGCCGAGGCGCAGATCCTGGAGGCGCTGGAGGTCGACTACATCGACGAGTCCGAGGTCCTCACGCCGGCGGACGTGGAGAACCACGTGGACAAGTGGGGCTTCACGGTTCCGTTCGTCTGCGGGGCCACGAACCTCGGTGAGGCTCTGCGCAGGATCTCCGAGGGCGCGGCCATGATCCGGACGAAGGGGGAGGCGGGCACCGGCGACATCGTCAACGCCGTCACCCACATGCGTGCGGTCTTCGGTGCCATCCGGCAGCTTCAGGCAATGCGCGACGACGAGCTCCACGCTGCCGCGAAGGAACACCGCGCGCCGTACGAGCTGGTGCGCTTCGTCGCCGAGAACGGTCGACTCCCGGTGGTCACCTTCACGGCGGGCGGAATCGCGACTCCGGCCGATGCGTCGCTCTGCATGCAGCTCGGCGCGGACGGCGTGTTCGTCGGCTCTGGCATCTTCAAGTCGGGGCGTGATCCGCTCGACGACCACGACGGCTGGGTCGACGACGTCACCGGCAGAGCACGCGCGATCGTCGAGGCGACGACTCACTTCGACGACGCCAAGGTCCTCGCGGACGTCTCGACGGGTCTCGGTCAGCCGATGGTGGGCATCTCGGCGAGCTCGATCCCGGACGACGAGCGCCTCGAGATCCGCGGCTGGTAGCGGCCTTCACGCCTCGTCCAGACGGCCTCGGACGCGACACGGCTCTCCCTAGAATCAGCGTCGTGCGCGAATCCGTTCGCATCGGAGTCCTCGCCGCTCAGGGCGCCTTCAGGGAGCACGCCCAAGTGCTCCGCCGCCTCGGCGCCGAGGTGCGCAAGGTGCGCCGCGCGGAAGAGCTCGAGGGGCTCGACGGCCTCGTCATCCCCGGCGGCGAGTCGACGACGATCATGAAGCTGGCAGAGCTGTACGGCCTCGACGACGCCATCCGCGGCTTCGAGGGAGCGATCTTCGGGACGTGCGCGGGCATGATCCTGCTCGACCGCGACCACCTCGCCCGCGCGGACCTCGCGATCGAGCGCAACGCCTACGGTCGGCAGGTGCAGAGCTTCGAGGCGGACGTCGACCTTGTGGGCGACGACCGTCCGTTCCGAGGGGTCTTCATCCGCGCGCCGCGAGTGCGCGAGCTCGGAGCGGACGTCGAGGTTCTCGGAGAGCTCGACGGCGACCCGGTGCTCGTCCGCGACGGGCGGCTGTTGCTTGCGACTTTCCACCCCGAGCTGACCGAGGACACCCGCGTCCACGAGCGGTTCCTGCAGCTGGTGCGTCGAGGCGCTTCGCGCTCTCCCGGCGCGGCGCTCGCAGAGGAGGCGGCACGTGTCCGGGCATAGCAAGTGGTCGAGCATCAAGCACAAGAAGGGAGCGGCCGACGCGAAGCGCGGCAAGCTCTTCTCGAAGCTCTCGCGGGCGATCACGGTCGCGGCGCGCGAGGG
>DASSQE010000128.1:0-6954 GCA_035702645.1 Gaiellaceae bacterium | reverse complement strand
AGGAAGCCGTGGAGGTCGAGCCGGAGGAGGCCGAGGACCGCACGGTGCACGACCTCGAGCCGATGTCCTCCGAGCACGCCGCCGGCGACCTCGACATCCCCGACGGCTACGCGGTCCTGGAGGGCGTCGCGGACGGGGCTCAGCGGGCAGTCGCCGTCGTCGCGGCTCGGTTCAACGGGGACGTCACGTCCCGCCTGCTCCAGAGCGCGCTCGACGAGCTCGAGACGGCCGGAGTTCGCCAGGAGGCGGTCACGATCCTCGTCGTCCCCGGCGCCTTCGAGCTCCCGCTCGCCGCGACGGCGCTCGCGAAGACCCGCCGGTACGCCTGCGTCGTGGCGCTCGGCTGCGTGATCCGTGGGGACACGCCACACTTCGACTACATCGCGAGCGAGGCAGCGAGCGGATTGCAGCTCGCCGCGCTCGAGACCGGCGTGCCGGTGTCCTTCGGCGTCCTCACGCTCGATCGCGTCGAGCAGGCGGACGCGCGCATCGAGAAGGGCGCCGAGGCGGTTCGCACGGCACTTGAGATGGCGGACGTCTTCTCCCACCTTCGCGCAGCGGCGAGCCGGTAGCGCCGAGCTCGCCCACCGTTCTCCTCGCGGCGACCGGTACACTGCTCGGCCGCATGTCGAAGGTCTGCGCCATCTGCGGGAAGAAGCCCGGCTTCGGGAACAACCGGAGCCACTCCATGGTCGCGACGAAGCGGCGCTTCAACCCGAACCTCCAGCGCGTCCGCGTGCTGCTCGAGGGTCGCCCGACGCGGGCCTACGTCTGCACGCGCTGCCTCAAGGCCGGCAAGGTCCAGAAGGCACTCTGAGGCCGCCCTCCGCCGGCGACCGAGCGACGCCAGCGGACGCTGTGGCTCGTCGCTGGGTGCACGCTCTGCCCACGGATTAAGCTGCGCACCCGTGGACAGCGAGGGTCAGCTCGAGACAGTTCGTACTCTCGCCGCGGCGGCGCTTCGGAACCTCGAGGCCCACCGACAGCACATCGACGATCTGAACGTCTACCCCGTGCCGGACGGCGACACGGGGACGAACCTCGTGCATACGTTGCGCGGAATCGTCGAGGCGATCGACGCGTCGCCGACGACCGACCGCCGGGCGCTCGCGGCAGAGATCGCGCGCGCCGCGCTCGGGAAGAGCAAGGGCAACTCGGGCGTGATCTTCTCCCAGATCGTCCGCGGGCTCTGCGACGTGCTCGGCGACGAGGGCGAGGTCGACGCGGCGACGCTCGCACGCGCGTTCCGGGCCGCGAGCGACTCCGCGTATCGCGCGGTGAGCAGGGTCGGCGCGGTGGAGGGAACGATTCTCACGGTCGTCCGCGAGATGGCTGAGGAAGCCGAGGCGGCCGCGCCGGACGAGCCGTCGCCGAGCGACCTGCTGGACCTCGTGCTCGCTCGTGGTGAAGCGGCACTCGCCAGGACTCCGGAGTTGCTCGACGTCCTCGGCCAGGCAGGCGTCGTCGACGCCGGCGGCGCCGGACTGGTCGAGATCGTGCGCGGAGTCGCGCTCTCGGCGAACGGTCGGCCCCTGCCCGATGCCTGGCACGACGACGAAGCGCTGGGCTTCGACGCGATCCACCAGGAGCTCTCGAGGTACCGCTACTGCACCGGCTTCGTCGTCGAGGGCGACGGGCTCGATGCGGCCCGCCTCGAGGACGAGCTCGCGCGCCTCGGGGACTCGCTCCTCGTAGTCGGAGACGAGATGATGCTGAAGGTGCACGTCCACACCGACGATCCGGGAGCGGCGCTCACGGCTTCCACGGCGGTCGGCGTGATCGGCGACGTCGAGATCGCCAATATGTACGCCCAGACGGAGGCGAGAGAGCGGCGTCTCCTGGGGATCACCCAGGTCGAGCTCCCCGCGTTCGAGACCGGAGTCGTCGCGGTGAGCCCCGGAGCGGGCATCAGTGCGCTGTTCGAGGCGGAGAACGCGACCGTCGTCGACGGCGGCCAGACCTCGAACCCGTCCGTCGACGAGATCGTGCACGCGATCGAGAGGACGGACGCGCCCGAGGTGATCGTCCTTCCGAACAACTCGAACGTGGTGCTCGCGGCCGAGGAGGCGGCGAAGCTCGTCCACACGAAGCGCGTGCGCGTCGTGCCCTCCCGGTCGCCGCAGGCGGGATGGGCCGTCCTCGGCGCGTACGTCTCCACGAACTCACCTGCCGACAACGAGGCCGCGATGCTGGAGGCGCTCGCCTCGCTCGCGACCGGTGAGGTAACCGTCGCCTCGCGTGACGCCGACCTCGACGGGATCGAGATCCGCGAAGGCGCATACCTCGGACTCGTCGAAGACACGGCCGTCACGGCAGGCGACGATCTCGAGGAGGTCGCACTCGGCGTGGTCGAGCGGGTTCTGGACGGCGATCGCGGCTGGCTCGGCGTCCTCACCGGCGAATCCGCTCCGCCGCTCGACGGGATCCTCGAGGCGGTGCAGCGCGCTCATCCGGGTGTCGACGTCGACGTTCGCGAGGGCGGGCAGCCGCACTATCCGCTGCTCTTCGTCGCGGAATAGGCGTGGAGCAGCCGATCCGCGTCCTGCTCGTGGAGGACAACGACGTCTTCCGCGAGTCGCTCGCCTTCCTCCTCGGCGCGTACGAAGGGATCGACGTCGTGGGATCGGTCGCGCTCGGCGGAGAGGCAGCCCGCGCCTCGGCCGAGCTGCAGGTCGACGTCGCCGTCGTCGACTACCGCCTGCCCGACCTCGACGGCGCGGAGGCCGCCCGCGAGATCCGCGACCTCCGTCCCAAGACGGCGGTCGTGTTCCTGAGCGCGTCCGTCGGGGCGGACGAGGCGGACGCGGCTCGGATCGCCGGGGCGCCGCTCGTCGGGAAGGATGCGGGGGTGGACGCGCTCGTCGCCGTCGTGCGCACAGCCGCCGGGAGGAGCGGATGAACCTGACCACCGACAACACCGCGATCGTCCTCGACTCGACCTCGGACTATCCGGAAGCGCAGGCCCGCTTTCCGAACATGCGCGTCGTCCCCCTGTACGTCCGCTTCGGCGACGAGACGTACCGCGACTACGTCGAGCTCGGGCCGAGCGGCTTCTACGAGAAGCTGCGAACCTCGCCGGAGCTCCCGGCGACTGCGCAACCGACCCCGCAGGACTTCCTCGACGCCTATCGCGAGCTCGAGCAGTACGAGCGGATCTACTCGCTGCAGGTGTCGTCCAAGGTGAGCGGCACCATCCAGAGTGCCGAGGTGGCCGCTGCGGAGCTCGGCGGGGACAAGGTGCGCATCGTGGACACGCTCAGCGTCTCGCTCGCCGTCGCGATGCTCTCCCACGCAGTGCAGCGCCGGCTCGCGCGCGGGACGACCGACGAGGAGATCGACGCGCTCGTCGATGGCTTCCGGACGCGCTCGGGCGTGGTCTTCACCGTCGAGACGCTCGAGTTCCTGCAGCGGGGGGGCCGGATCGGGCGTGCGCGGGCCCTCGCCGGCTCGCTCCTCAACGTCCGTCCCATCCTCGCGATCGAGGACGGCGTCGTGACCGCCGTCTCCCGCGTCCGCGGTCGTCAGAAGGCGCTCGCTGAGTTCGAGCGCCGGTTCGCGGAGTCGACGGACGACGGCCCCGGGCTCCGTGTCGCGATCGCGCACGCGGACGCCGCCGAGTGGGTGGGGACGATGAGCGAGCTCGTCTGGCGCGTGCGGCCGCACGCCGAGATCGAGTTCACGGCCGTGCTCGGTGCCGTCGTGGGCACCCATGCCGGCCCGGGAGCGGTGGGGTTCTTCTGGTTCCCAGACGACTGAGCGAGCGCGCGAAGATCGAGATCGTCTTCGAGACGCACTCGCTGACGACCGACAACGAGGGGTGGATCGCGACGGGCTGGCTCGACGGACGGCTGTCCCGGAAAGGTCGGAGCCTGGCGAAGGAGATCGGCGAGCGCCATCAGGAGCGCGAGATCGTGGCCGTGTTCACGTCCGATCTCGGTCGTGCCGTCGAAACGGCGGAGATCGCCTTCCGAGCGTCTGGGATCCCGATCTTCCACGACTGGCGTCTGCGCGAATGCGACTACGGCGATCTGAACGGCGGGCCCTCCAGGGACGTCGAGGCGGCACGCGAGCACCATGTCTACGAGCCGTTCCCGGGTGGCGAGAGCTACAACGACGTGGTCGTCCGCGTGCGGAGCTTCCTCCGCGACCTGTCTCCTCGCTACGACGAAGCCCGGGTCCTCGTGATCGGGCACACAGCGACTCGCTGGGCGCTCGACCATCTGCTCGAGGGAGTGGCGCTTCCGGATCTCGTGCGGGCGCCCTTCCGCTGGCGGGAAGGCTGGTTCTACACGCTCTACCCGTCCTGACCCCCGCGCCCATCGCCCGTCCGGGAGCGGGACCTATAGTGGACGGAATGGCCACGGGCGCGAGCAGCCTGGTCCGTATCCCGATCGGGTTTGCGGGCGCTGACCCGCCCGCCGCGTGGCCCCCGCCCCCGAGCCTCCCGAGCCCTATCCGCCTGGCCGCGTCCGTACTGGAGCTCGACGGCGTCGGCCCGACCCTCGAACGGCGGCTCGCGCGCGTCGGGGTCGAGACCGTCGGCGACCTCCTCCGGCAGGGCCCACGTCGCTACGAAGCATCGGCGCCGACGAAGCGGATCTGCGACCTCTTCGGGGAAGAGGAGGCCGTCATCGAGGTCGCTGTCAGATCCGTGACGAGCCGCCGCCGCGGGCGTCTGAAGATCCTCACCGCGACGGTCTACGACGACACGGGCTCGATCAAGGCGACGTGGTTCAACCAGCCGTGGCTCGAGAAGCGGCTGCAGCCGGGGACGGAGCTCCGGCTGCGCGGGCGGGCGAACCGCTACGGCTTCGCCGTGTCCTCGTACGACCTCGACGGAGAGCTCGAGACCGCCGCCTACGCGCCCGTCTACCCGGCGACGGAGGACCTCGCGCAGAAGCGCCTCCGCGAACTGCGGGCGCAGGTCCTCGGCGCCGTGCGTGACGTCGGGGAGCCGCTTCCGGCGACGCTCCGCGCTCGCAAGGGGCTCCCGCTCCGCGCCGACGCGCTCTTCGCCGTGCATCGGCCGCGCGACCTGCCCGAGGCCGAGGCCGCTCGTCTCAGGCTTGCGTTCGACGAGCTGCTCGTGCTCCAGCTCGCCCTCGCGCGCTCGTCGGCGGTACGAGAGAACGCGGTTGCGGAGCCGCTTCCTCCGCCGAGAGAGCTCATCGATCGCTATCGCCGAGCGCTCCCGTTCACGCTCACGGCCGATCAGGAGAAGGCGATCGTCGAGCTCGAGCACGACCTCGCCCGCACGCTGCCGATGCAGCGTCTCCTCCAGGGCGACGTCGGCGCAGGGAAGACGGTCGTCGCGCTGTACGCGCTCCTCCGTGCTGTCGAGGCCGGGCGGCAGGGCGCGCTCATGGCACCGACGGAGACGCTCGCCGAGCAGCACTTCCTCACGGTCGAGGAGCTCTGCGCCGGCCTCGGCGTTCGCGTTTCCCTGCTCACGAGCTCGCTCCGCGCTCGCGAGCACGCTGCGGTGCGGCAGGTGATCGCGTCGGGTGACGCGCAGGTCGTGATCGGGACTCATGCGCTGATCCAGAAGGAGGTCGACTTCCACGACCTCGCGGTCGCAGTCGTCGACGAGCAGCACCGGTTCGGGGTCGGCCAGCGGAGCGCGCTCGTCGAGGGGCGAAGCCCGCACGTGCTGCACATGACGGCGACGCCGATCCCGCGGACGCTCGCGCTGACGCTCTTCGGCGATCTCGAGGTGAGCGAGCTCGCGACTCTCCCGGCCGCGCGGAAGCCGATCGTCACGAGATGGATTCCGGAGGAGCGCGCGTCGGAGGCGTACACCCGGCTCACGCGGCTCCTTCGCGACGGACGACAGGCCTACGTCGTCTGCCCGCTGATCGAGCAGTCGGAGACGAGCCGGGCCCGCGCCGCCGAGCACGAGGCCGAGCGGCTGCGCGAGCACGAGCTCCGAGACTTCCGTGTCGCCTGCCTGCACGGGAGGCTGCGCCCGCCGGAGAGGCGCGAGCTGATGGCGCGCTTCAGGGCCGGTGAGCTCGACGTCCTCGTGGCGACGACGGTGATCGAGGTCGGGGTCGACGTCCCGAACGCGACGGTGATGATCGTGCAGGAGGCCGACCGCTTCGGGCTCGCGCAGCTCCATCAGCTCCGCGGTCGTGTCGGGAGAGGGGCGGAGCAGTCGTTCTGCCTCCTCGTCTCGCGTCCGCGCGAGGAGCTCACCGAGAGCGCCGTCGAGCGGCTCGACGCGATGGTCGAGACCACGGACGGGTTCGACCTCGCCGAGCGCGACCTCGAGATCCGCGGCGAGGGGCAGGTTGCCGGAGCCCGCCAGTCGGGCCTCTCCGACCTCCGCTTCGTGCGACTGCGAAAGGATCGCGAGCTGCTCGAGCGCGCACGCGACGCGGCGCGGGACCTCGGAGGCGAGGGCCTTCTCGCCGAGGAGGTCGATCGGCTGCTCGGCGACGCCGAGCACCTCGGCGAGTCGTAGCGATGCGAATCGTCGCCGGCTCGCGCAAGGGACACCGGATCGCGGCTCCGCGCGGGGTCGTCACCCGACCGACCGGCGACCGCGTGCGCGAGGCCGCCTTCTCGCTGATCGGCCCGGTGGAGGGCGCTCGCGTTCTCGATCTCTTCGCCGGCTCGGGGGCGATGGGCCTCGAGGCGCTCTCGCGCGGGGCCGTTCGCTGCGTCTTCGTCGAGCAAGACCGCGAGGCATGCCGCGTGATCGAGCGGAACCTCGAGAAGCTTCGCCTGACGGGGGCGGTCGTGCTCCGCCGCGCCGCGGTCGAGGCCGTGCGCGAAGAGAAGGAGCGCGGGCATCGCTACGAGCTCGTCCTCGCCGACCCGCCGTACGACGACTGGGAGCGGTACGGTGCCGCTCTCTCTACTCTCGTGCCGGCGGTGCTGAACGAAGGAGCGCTCGTCGTCTTCGAGACAGACGCGCGCACCGAGCCCGAGTTCCCCCTCGACCTCGTCACG
>DASSQE010000127.1:0-8905 GCA_035702645.1 Gaiellaceae bacterium | reverse complement strand
CGGTGCTGGTCGCCCTCGCGCACGACATCCTGATCACGATCGGGGTCTACTCGATCTCGCAGCGGGAGGTGAGCACCGCAACCGTTGCAGCGGTGCTGACGGTTCTCGGCTACTCGATCTACGACACGATCATCATCTTCGACCGGATCCGCGAGAACCTGCCGCTGATGCGAAAGGCGTCGGTCCGCGTGATCGGGAACGTGTCGCTGTGGGAGGTGCTTCCGCGCTCGCTCGCGACGACGTTCATCACGCTGCTCCCCGTCGCCTCGCTCTACCTGCTCGGCGGTGACACGCTCAAGGACTTCGCGTTCGCGCTGCTCGTCGGCATCGGCTCGGGCGCCTACTCGTCGATCTTCGTCGCCGCTCCGCTGTTCGCCGTCCTCAAGGAGCGGGAACCCGAGTTCTCCCGCCGCCGCGACGACCTCGGCGCCCTCGAGGGCGTCTCCTCGGTCGGCGGCGCGCTCGCGCAGGAGGCCGCGGAGGTCGCGGCAGCGACGAACGCCGAGGAAGACGGACAGCCCGCGGAGCAGGAGGAGCAGGCGCCCGCCCCGCGCGTGCCGACACCGACTGGGTCCGGGACCGCTCCGACGAGCTCCAAGCGAGAGCGACGTCGCCAGCGCCGGGCCTCGAGGCCGCATGGCAGAGCGCGCTAGCTCGAACGACCGCAGCCCGCTCGAGACGCTCACGCTCGCCGGGCTGGGCGCGCTCGCGCTCGTCGCGGAGCGAGCCGACGAGCTGGCCGACGAGCTCGCACGGCGTCTCGGCATGGAGCGGGACGAGGTTCGTCGCGCCGTCGCTGACGTCCTCGACAGCTGGCGCCGTGAGGCCCGCCGGCTGGGCGATCAGACGGGAGACGCGGCTGCGCGCCTTTCGTCGGACCTCGGCGTCGCCTCTCGCGAGGCGCTTGTCGATCTCGAGCTCCGCGTGGCGCAGCTCGAGCATCGTCTGCGCCTGCTCGAGCGCACGCCGTAGTCGCCGGCTCCAGTCGCGGCTGAGCGCCGCCCTACAATCCGCACATGTCGACCCGGCAGGCGAAGCCGCCGCGGAGCCTCGGGCGCCTCTCGGAGATCGCGCAGGTCGCCGCGCGGCACGGGTTCGGCTACTTCCTGCGGCGGAACCGCCTCGGCGACTTCCTTGCGCGGGGCAACGGGAAGGTGGCCGATGCGTCGGTCTCCGATCGTGGCCGCCGACTGCGGGAGATGCTCGACGAGCTCGGGCCGACGTTCGTCAAGTTCGGGCAGCTGCTTTCGACGCGCCCGGACGTCGTCCCGCCGGACATCGTCGCCGAGCTCCGCGGCCTCCAGGACCAGGTCACGCCGTTCCCGTTCGATCAGGTTCGGGTGGTCATCGAGGAGGAGCTCGACCTCACCGTCGAGCGGGCGTTCCTGGAGCTCGACGAGGTGCCGCTCGCATCTGCGTCCATCGGCCAGGTCCATCGGGGCGTGCTCCCGAACGGCGACGAAGTGGCTGTCAAGGTGCAGCGCCCCAACGCGCCGGGGCAGATCGAGGCGGACCTCGGGCTTCTCTACCAGGCGGCGAAGCTGCTGCGCGAGCGGGTCCGTGCGCTCGAGTTCATCGATCCCGAGGAGCTCGTGGACGAGTTCGCGCGCTCGATCAGGCTCGAGCTCGACTACCTGCACGAGGCGCGTAACGCAGATGCGTTCCGCCGGAACTTCGAGCACGAGCGCAACGTCGTCGTTCCGCGGGTGATCAGGCCCTACTCGACCGGCCGCGTCCTGACGCTCGAGTTCCTGCGCGGGCGGAAGGTGTCGGAGCTGGACTTCGAGTCCCTCCGCCCGGACGAGAGGCGGAGCATCGCGTACCGGATGGCGGACACCTGGATGACGATGGTCTTCCGCCACGGGTTCTTCCACGCCGACCCGCACCCGGCGAACATCTTCGTCCTCGAGGGCGGTGCGCTCGGCCTCGTCGATTTCGGCCAGGCCGGAAAGCTGACCGACGAGGACATGACTCGGCTCACCCATCTCTTCGTCGACGCCGCGACCGAGAACGTGGACGCGATACCGCGCCGCTTGCGGGAGCTGGGCGTGCGCTACGCCCCCGAGCGGGAGCAGGAGTTCCGCGCCGAGCTGAGGGTTCTCTTCGACCGCTACTACGGCACGCGCCTGTCGGACATCGACCCGCTGCAGGTGATCCGCGAGGGCTTCCAGCTCATCTACTCGATGAACCTGCGCCTTCCCTCGCGGTTCGTGATGCTCGACAAGGCGATCGCGACGCTGGCCTCGGTCGGCCAGGAGGTCTACCCGGACTTCAACGTCTTCGAGGTGGCCAAGCCGTACGCGCGGGGCCTTCTGGCGGACCGGTTCAAGCCGCGGGTGGTCGCACAGCGCGCTCGGTCGGAGGCGTTCGGCCTGGCCTCGGTCGCGAGGGAGCTGCCGTACCAGGTGAGCGACGTGCTCGAGCGGCTCCGCGACGGCACGTTCACCGTGCAGATCCAGAACCCGGGCATCGACCAGCTCGACGAGAACATCCACCAGGCGACGAACCGGATCGCCGTCTCGCTCGTCATCCTCGGAGGGCTGGTGGGCTCGGCGATCATCGGCGTCCTCGCCAAGGGCGGGCCGCACGCCCTCGGGCTGAACCTCCTCGCCGTGATCGGCTTCGTGATCGCCGGTGCGTTCGGGATCTGGCTCGTCTGGGGCATCTTCCGGCACGGTCGTCTCTGACGCGGCCCGCCGCGCCGGGTCGACCTCGGACGGCTGAGGAACGCTTGTGACGCATCCGCCGCAAAGGACATCTGGCGCCGTGCCCGATCGGCGACTAGCGTCGCCGCGATGCCGAGCGCCGTCATCGCCGAGCCGGAGCCCGAGACCCGCGAGTACCTCAGGCGTCAGCTCTGCGACGACGGCTTCGACGTCCTCGGGGCGTCGCGCCGGAGTGAAGCCCTCGACCTCGTCGAGCGCGAGCACCCCGACGTGGTGCTCCTCACCGAGCTCGAGCTCTGTCTGAGGCTCCGAAGCGGGGAGCCGGGGAGAACGTGGGACCGGAACGTCCCGGTCATCCTGTTGGCGCCGTCGTCCGACCTCGTCGAGCGAGTTCGAGCCCTCGATCGAGGTGCGGACGATGTCGTGGGTCGGCCGTTCGCGTACGAGGAGCTCCTGGCGCGGATCCGTGCCCTCCTCCGGCGAACGAGCACCGCGACGCCCGAGGTGCTCGTGGCCGGAGAGCTCGTCGTCGATCGTCGGACGCGGCGTGTGGAGGTGCGGGACTCGATCGTGGCGCTCTCTGCGAAGGAGTTCGAGCTGCTCTCGTGGCTTGCGACGGAACCGAACCGAGTGTTCACGAAGGAGGAGCTCCTGAGAGAGGTCTGGGGCTTCCGGGCCCTCGGTCGCACTCGCACCTTGGAGTCACACGCCTCACGACTTCGCCGGAAGCTCAATGTCTCCGACGCCGATCGCTACATCGTCAATGTCTGGGGCGTCGGCTACCGCCTGCTCGACTGAGCCGCGGGAGCACGCCTGCCATGATGGGTGCGTGGTCTGGCAGATCGACCCCGAGGGTGTGGAGCTCCGGACGCTCCGCGAGCTGACGCCTGTGGACGGGCTCCATGTGCTCGAGCTCGGCTGCGGCGACGGGCGCTTGACGTTTCAACTTGCCCCCGATGCGGCGTCGGTCTTCGCTGTCGATCCCGACGCCGAGCGCATCGCCTCGGCCAGGGCGTCCCTGCCCAGCGCTCTCGTCGAGAGAGTGTCGTTCGAGGTCGCCGGCGCGGCCGACGTCGATCCGCCTCGGCGGGAGTTCGATCTCGCGCTCTTCTCCTGGTCTCTCTGATGAATCCTCGAGGAGGGCGTCGTGCACGCCTTGCGTCACGTCCATGAGCTCGTCGTGCCAGGTGGCACCGTCGTCGATGTCCATCCGGTGACGGAAGAGCACGTCGAAGCCGGAAGCGGATCGGTCGGCGTCATCCTCGAGCCGGAGTGGGTGACGGTCGAGTTGCCGAACAGCGAGGCAGCCCTCGAGCAGGCGATCGACGACGGGCTCTACGAGCTCGAGATCGAGACGGAGTACGACGTGCTGCAACACTTCGACCACCCGGACGAGCTGCTCGACGCAAGGAGCGAGCTCCTCGAGGAGCAACACGAGCTCGTCGCCGCGATCCGTGACGCAAGCGCGCCTCTCCGAACGCGGATGCGGGTGGTCTTCCGCCGGCTTCGCGTGCTGCCCGCCGGCGCCTAGAACGGCTTCGAGGGTAAGCGGGCCGCCCGGCGGCATTCGTATCGATGCGAGCCGGCTTTCGCCGTTGGCTCTCAGTGCAGGGCACCCTCGAGCTCGAGCAGCTTGACCTTGCGGTCGAGGCCGCCGCCGTAGCCGACGAGATCGCCGCTCGCTCCGACGACGCGGTGGCAGGGGAGGACGATCGGGATCCGGTTGCGGTTCATCACCGTGCCCACCGCGCGCGCCGCACGCGGGTGACCCGCGCGCGCGGCGAGGGCGCCGTATGTCGTGGTCTCGCCGTACGGAACGTGCGCGAGCTTGCGGAGGACCGAGACGGTGAACGACGGAAGGCCGCGCAGGTCGAGCGCCAGGTCGAAGCCGCGCCGCCGCCCCGTGAAGTACTCGTCGAGCTCGCGGCGCGCGTCGTCCACTGACCTCGACGAGCGCAGGACGCGCGGCCCGCCGAGTCGGGCGAGCCGCTCGAGCTGATCGTCCGGGCGGGTGTCGTAGACGATCGCAGCCAGGCCGCGGTCGGAGACGGCGACGAAGAGTGGCCCGACGGGCGAGTCCACGACGTCGTAGCCGACGTCGACGAGCCCCAGCGTGACCGCCGCGTCCCGAAGGCTGCGGTCGAGGCTCGAGGAGACGGTCATGGAGAGATCCTCCTCCGCAGCCGGCGAACGCCCGTCGACGCAGCCTGGCGGGCTGCGTCCTCGCTCGAGCCGAGCGCGGCTGCGATCTGGTCGTATGAGAGGTCGTATCCGTATCGGAGCACCACGGCGCGGCGTTCCTTCGGCGGGAGCCCGTTCGTCAGCGGTGCGAGCTGCTCGTACGCCGGACGCTCGTCCTCGACGGGCATCTCGACGATCTCCTGCGTGGGTCGCGTCCGGCGCAGGACGTCGATCGCGACGTTCCGTGCGATCGTCAGGACCCAGGCGCGCAGATGCTCGCCGCTCTCGAGACGACCGTAGGCCTGGAGCGCGCGCAGGAACGTCTCCTGGAACGCGTCGTCCGCACGCGTGGGGCCGAGCGTCCGCCTGAGGAGTCGCAGGACCTCGGAGCGATGCTCCGCATAGAAGCGCTCGAACGGCGGGACGGCCACGGCCATCATCATCTCGGTTCCAACGCGCGGCGCCGCCGATCTGTGAGCATGCCGTCCGTGAAGGCGGCTGTCGTCGGCCACGTCGAGTGGATCGAGTTCGTCGAGGTCGAACACGTCCCGAGCCCCGGCGAGATCGTCCATGCGGAGACCTCGTGGGAGCAGGCCGGCGGCGGCGGCGGCGTCGCGGCAGTCCAGCTCGCCCTGCTCGCGGACAGTGTGCTCTTCTTCACCGCGCTCGGAGCCGAGGAGATCGGCCGGCGCGCGAAGGCGGAGCTCGAAGGACGGGGAGTCGAGGTGTATGCCTCCTTCGTCGACGGTCCCCAGCGGCGGGGGATCACGTACGTGGACGAAGGAGGGGAGAGAACGATCACGACGCTCGGCCCGCGGACCGCACCGCGCGGCCACGACGACTCGCTTCCCTGGCACGAGCTCGCCCGGTGTGACGCCGTCTACTTCTGTGCCGGTGACGTCGACGCGCTCGTGAACGCGCGCCGTGCACGGGTTCTCGTCGCCACGGCGCGGATGCTCGGAACGCTCGAGCAGGGCGCGGTCGAGCTCGACGCGATCGTCGGCAGTGCGAAGGACGACGCGGAGGTCTATCACCCGGGTGACCTCGACCCGGAGCCCCGCCTCGCCGTGGCGACCTCGGGCTCGCTCGGAGGCTGGGCTCAGCCGGGCGGCCCGTTCACAGCCGCCCCGCTGCCCGCGACGACGTACGACTCGTACGGCGCCGGCGACTGCTTCGCCGCCGGGCTCGCGTTCGCGCTCGGCGCAGGACTCGAGACGCTGCCCGCACTCGAGTTCGCGTCCCGCTGCGGCGCCGGCGCGCTCGCCGGCCCAGGCGTGCACGCCGAGCGGATCGAGCTCGACCAGCCCTAGAGTTAGTCCGCGCCGGGCTTCTCCCACGCGGAGACGTGGTGGGCGCTGTCGCTCGTGAACGGCTCGCGCGTCCAACCGCCCCAGCGCTCGCGGAGCACCATCCCGGCGAGCCGTGCCATGAGGTCGAGCTCCGCTGGCCACACGTAGCGGAACGGCTGCGAGAGCCTCTCGAAGAGCCCGTCCTCGCGGCAGAAGAAGTGGTGCGAGACGAGTCCCTGGTGGACGACGTCGTACTCGTCGAAGCCGAGGTGGGACTCGCTCACGTCGAAGGGGCGAAAAACCTCACCGCGCGGCAGCCGTTGGAGGTCGGGCACCATCACCTCGACGACGAAGCAGCCGCCGGGCTCGAGGTGGTGGGCGACGTTGGCGAAGCACGCGACCTGCTCGTCCTGCGTCGTCAGGTTCATGATCGTGTTGAAGACGACGTATGCGAGCGAGAACCTGGCGTCGACCGTCGTCGTCGCGAAGTCGCCGATCGTCACGCTGATCCGGTCGGCACCCGGCTTCGCCTGCAATCTCGCGACCATCGCCTCCGAGAGGTCGATTCCGTGGACGGGAACACCGCGGGCGGCGAGCGGCAGCGCCACCCGGCCGGTGCCGATGCCGAGCTCGAGCGCCGCTCCCTCGCCCGCGAGCCCGGCGAGGAAGTCCACGGCAGGGTCCAGGACGGCGGGGTCGAACATGTCGGCGGTGGTCTCGTCGTACCTCTCCGCCACCCGCTCGCCGAAGTGGTCCTCGGACACGCCAGGACTCTACGTCGCTACCCGAGTGCGCCGGCTTCGCGCGAAGTCGAGGGAGTGTAGGGGTTGTCAAGTGGATGAAAGTGGGGTAAGGTGGGGCAGCGTGGGAGGGGACACCACCTTGAACCCATGTTCTACGGCGAGCACGAGCACACGATCGACGACAAGAAGCGGCTCATCCTTCCGAGCAAGTTCCGCGCGCCGCTCGCAGGCGGCGTGGTGCTGGCGAAGGGGTTCGAGCCGAGCATCGACGTCTACCCGCTCGAAGCGTGGAACGCGAACGTGGCCCGCGTCGCCGACCTCGACTCGTTCTCACCGGAGGCCCGCCGGATGAAGCGGTACGTCTTCGCCGGGGCGCTGGTGACGGAGCTCGACGCGCAGGGCCGGGTCCTCGTCCCCCAGAAGCTCGCGGAGCACGCCGGTCTCGGGCGAGACGTCGTCATCGCCGGCGTCCACGACCACCTCGAGATCTGGGACCGAACGCAGTGGGAGGCCGAACGCAGCTCGACCGAAGGGAGCGTGAGCGATGTTGCCGAACGTATCGCGGACAAACGCGGCTGATCACGTCCCCGTCCTGGCGGAGGAGGTGCGCCGTCTCCTCTCCGTGCAGCCGGGCGAGACCGTCGTCGATGCGACGTTCGGCGCAGGCGGTCACTCGCGGCTCCTGGCGGCCGACCTCGCCGGTCAGGGCAAGCTGATCGCGATCGACCGCGATCCGACGGTTCGCCCCTACTTCGACCGGGTCAAGGCGGGCGTGCGCGGAGTTCAGATGCGCTTCCTGCGCGGCGACTACGCGCTCGTGCTCAGGCAGCTCGCCTCGAACGGTGTGCGGGCCGACGCGATCCTGCTCGACCTCGGCCTCTCGTCGATGCAGGTCGACCGGCCCGAGCGGGGCTTCTCCTACGCGACCGACGCGCCGCTCGACATGCGGATGGATGGGTCGGAGGAGCTCAGCGCGGCCGACGTCGTCAACGACTGGAACGAGAAGGAGCTCGCGGACATCTTCCGGCGGTACGGCGAGGAGCGCTACGCCAGGCAGATCGCGCGCGGAATCGTGCGTGCGCGTGAGAGCGCCCCGATCACCCGCACGGGCCAGCTCGTCGACGTGGTGCGCGCATCGATCCCGGCCCCTGCGCGATTCGGCGAAGGGCACCCGGCGAAGCGCGTCTTCCAGGCCTTGCGGATCGAGGTCAACCACGAGCTCGATTCGCTCGCCGCCGGCCTCCCGGCCGCGTTCGAGATGCTGCGACCGGGCGGACGGCTCGCCGTGCTCAGCTTCCATTCGCTCGAGGACCGGATCACGAAGCGCTTTCTCCGCGAACGGGCACGCGGCTGCACGTGTCCGCCGGAGCTGCCGGTCTGCGTGTGTGGGCACGAGCCCGAGCTCCGGCTCCTGACGACGAAGGTCGTGCGCCCGTCCGCGCACGAGATCGAGCTGAACCCGCGCGCCGCGTCGGCACGGCTGCGGGCGGGAGCGCGCGTCTGATGTCGTCGATCGCCCAGAGCACCCCGGTGGGGCGGGTCCGGAAGAAGAAGCGGGCCGCCGCCAAGCCGAGGCTCTTCTCGGGCGGAGTCGTCTGGATCGTGTTCTTCGCCGTCCTTCTCTCCGGCGTCGTCGCGGTCAACGTGGCGGTACTCCGGCTGAACCTCGAGCGCGACCGGGTGAGCAGCGATCGAACGCAACTGCAGGCCGACATCTCGCGCCTTCGCTCGCAGCTCTCGACCGCAGAGGCGACCACGCGCGTCGAGGCAAAGGCACAGAAGGACCTGGGCCTCGTGCCCGCCGATCCCAACAAGACGGTCTACGTGCGCCTGCCGCGATGAAGCCCGCCGCGGCGAACCGGCGCATCGCGTTTCTCGGCCTCCTCTTCGCCCTCCTTCTGGGGGTCGCCCTCGTGCGTGCGTTCTGGATCCAGGTCGTCAACGGCTCCGCCTACGCGGCGATGGCGGTGCGCCAGCACCGCGAGACGGTCGTCGTCGCCGCGGGGCGTGGCACGATCTTCGACCG
>DASSQE010000126.1:0-11230 GCA_035702645.1 Gaiellaceae bacterium | reverse complement strand
CGGCGGCTTCCCGTCCCAGAGCACGTCGACGAGCTGGTCGGTCGAGAGCACCTCGCCCGCGTGGATGAGCAGCAGGCCGAGGAGGGCTCGCTGCTTCGGCCCGGAGATGGGCAAGGGGCCGTTCTCGTCGACGACCTCGAGCGGCCCGAGGATCCGGAACTCCATGGCTGCCTCCCGGCGGCGAACGTACCACCCGAAGAGGCTCAGCAGGACCTCAGCGCCGCCTCAGCGCCGGGGTGGAGGTTGGGACGGGCGATGCGTACGATCTGCTGCGAGCGCCGAAGGGACGGTGGATGACCGAGCTGTCGAACGGCACGGAGATCGGGTCCGACTTCGTCGGCTACCGGATCGAGGCGCTCGTCGGGCTCGGTGGGATGGGCGTCGTGTACCGGGCGTACGACCTCCGCCTGAAGCGGACCGTCGCGCTGAAGCTCATCACGCCCGAGCTCGCTCTCGACGAGCGGTTCCGGACCCGCTTCGACCGGGAGACGGAGCTGGCGATGGCCCTCGAGCACCCGAACGTCGTCCCGATCCACGACGCGGGCGACGTCGACGGCCGTCTCTACCTCGCGATGCGCTTCGTCGAGGGAGATCTCCGAACGCTCCTGCGCAAGGAGAACTTGCTCGAGGCGGGGCGGGCGCTGGCGATCTGCCGGCAAGTCGCGAACGCGTTGGACGCCGCCCACGCGAAGGGGCTCATCCATCGCGACGTGAAGCCCTCGAACGTCCTGCTCGACCAGGGCGAGCACGTCTACCTCGGGGACTTCGGGCTCACGCGGCGTCTCGAGGAACAGGGCGCGCAGCCCGAGGACGGTCGTTCGATCGGGACGCCCGCCTACCTCGCGCCCGAGCAGATCGAAGGCGGCGCGGTCGACGGCCGTGCAGACGTGTACGCCCTCGGCTGCATGCTCTTCGAGTGCCTCACCGGGAAGCCGCCCTTCGGCGGGGCCTCCCGGCTCGAGACGGCTTGGGCGCACCTGGAGGAACCGCCGCCCAGGGCGAGCTCACTCCGAGAGCTGCCGGATGCGGTCGACCGCGTCTTCGCGACGGCCCTCGCGAAGGATCCGGCGGATCGGTACCCGACGTGTTCGGCGCTCGTGTCGGCGGCCGAGGAAGCGTTGGGGCTCCGTCGCTCGCGGCCGCTCCGTCGGCGCGGCGTGTTGCTTGCTGCGACCGCGGCTGTCATCGCGGTGCTCGCGGCCGCAATCGCGGCAGCGTTGCTCGCTACAGGCGGGCACGCCAAGGCGGCGGCCAAGCCGCTCTTCGCCGGTCCGAACACGGTCGCCCGAATCGATCCCACGACGAACAAGGTCAGCGCGGTCGTCAAGGTGGGTGCGCATCCCGTCGTCGTCGCCGCGGCCGGGCACCGCGTCTGGGTCTACAACCAGGGCGACCTGACGATCTCCGACGTCGACGCCGGAACGGATCACGTGCTGAGGACGACGCCGACGTCCGGTTACATACCGGCAGAGTGCTGCAGCCTCTTCGCGGGGCCGGTTCTCGCAGCGAACGTATCCGGCGCGTGGTTCGTCAACGGAGGCGACGCGGGCAAGGCTCGTCTCACCCACATCGTCGCCGATGACGGCAGGAAGCGGGAGTATCCGCTCGACCTCACCCCGACGGGCGTCGCGACTGGTGCTGGCTCCGTCTGGATCGTCGGCCACCGCGGGGGGGACTACCGATTGCTCCGGATCGATCCGGCCACCGGCCGCGTGACGGCGACGACGCGGTTCCCCTCGCGGTCGCGTGTCGACTCGATTGCCTTCGGCTACGGCAGGGTGTGGATCATGAGCTCGTCGACCGCGACCCTCTACCGAGTTGCGCCTCGGTCGGCCCGCCGGACGGGAAGCGTCGCGGTCGCCAGCTCGCGTGCCACCAGGCCGGAGATAGTCCCGTACGCTCACTGGATCACCGTCCGTACTCTCGGGGGCCAAGGCGGCGGGACCGAGTACGAGGTCGACCCCTTCTCCCTGGCGCCTTCGTTCGGTGGGAACTACGGCCCACCCGACTGGGAGGAGTACAACGGGGCTCTGGGAGCGCTGTGGTGGTACGACTGGCCGAGTGGGACCGTGAACCGGCAGGAGAGCGAGAACGGGCACGTCACTACGATCCAGGTCACGAGGCTTTACAGCGGACATCCGTGTCTCACCTCGATGACGGCGGGATCGGGAAGCCTCTGGGTGACGGCGGCCCCAGGCAACCCACCGAACGGGGGTCCCTGCATTCGATAGGCCCTCGTCGCCGTCGATCACCTCGGCTGCGACGACCCGACCTCAGCCGGGCCTCAGTGCATCCTCAGCGCCGACCTGCACGCTGGGGGTGCCAGGAGGTGTCCTCCGCCCCAAAAGGAGCAAGCGATGCTCATGAAAGTCATCGCACTTGCGTGCATCGTCGCGGCCACAGCCGTCACGACGGACGCCGGGGCGCGGGCGAGTCGCGCAGGGAGCGATTCCCGCACGGGAACCATCGCGTTCCTCCGCTTCTCGCCGAGCGCCTGGAGCGGCGGCACGCTCCAGACGAGCCTGTTCAGGATCAGGGCGGACGGAAGTGGTCTTCGCCGACTCACGCCGTTGAGCTCGCATGTCTTCTCGTACCAGTGGTCGCCCGACGCGAGCAAGATCGCCTACACCGACGACCGAGGCTCCTTATGGATCGTTCGCTCGAACGGCACCGGCCTCAGGCTTCTCGTCCCGAGCAGGCGCATGCGGAGCTGGTCGGTGAGCTGGTCTCCCGATGGCAGGGCGATCGCAGTGGTGGCACAAGACGACCCGCTGCGCCTCCATTCTCCCACCGGGCTCTACGTGGTTGCGATCGACGGACGCGAGCGGCGCCTCCCGGTCCGCGACGCCGGTTTCTCTGCGGCGTGGTCTCCCCGTGGTGACGAGATCGCGTATGGATCAGGCAGTGGCCGTGTCGAGCTAATCCGGCCCGATGGAACCGGTTCGCGTGTCGTTCACTACGGCGGCGGGGGACTGGAGTGGTCGGCCGACGGGACGCTCATCGGTGTCGACACCGCCGTTCATCTTCGGCAGGGTTGCCTCGCCTGCGTCCACCGCTACGCCGGCATCGCGGTCCTCGGCGCGGGTGGCAGCAACTTCCACGTCGTCACGACCCATGCGTACAACGAGTACGGGTTCGCCTGGTCTCCGACCGGCGCCGAGATCCTCTACGGCAGGGCGAACCGCCACGGCATCTACGTGATCGACGCCGACGGACGGCACGACCACAGGATCACCCGAGACTCCCCCATCGGGTCGATCTGGGGGGCGCTGGCATGGGCACCCGACGGGCGATCGATCGCCTACGAGAGCGATCGAGCAGGCAGCGGGGACATCTACGTGATCGGCGCCGACGGTCGTGACCGGGTTCGGCTGACGAGCTCCGACGACATCGACGTCGCCCCCTCGTGGGCGCCTCGGCCTCGGAGATGAAAGGCGAAGCGTGCAGTCGTGACTCGATGGACATCCGCAGCGCCGGCTTCCGTCGAGCGGAGCGGCCCCGCGGCCGCCCGGGATGCCAGCTCACGTGCATTTGGCCTGCCAGCACCGTGGTCTTGAGGTTCGCTCCTTCGTAGCGTCGAACGGAACGGGCTCGGCACTCGGCCGGTCGATCAGAGAGGAGGAGGCATGACCTCGAGATTGGTTTGGGCGCTCCTCCCGGCGACGCTCGGCGCAGCCCTGTGCATGGCAAAGGTCGGCGCGGTGCCGGCGGCTCCGCCGCAGACTGGGGACGGAGGAGCATCCGGCGGGCCGGGTGGCATCAGGCTGAGCATCCATCCGCGAGTCGTGCGTCGGAATCAGCCGGCGACCCTCTTCGTGAAAGGGATCGAGGCTCGCTCTCTCGACGTGCGGCTCATCGGCGCGACGCAGAACTTCGGCATGCCGCTTCCGTGGCTTCGGCTGCGTCGGACGGCGGGCTCCGGCTCCTGGCACGCCACGCTGCCTGCGCCGGAGTTCCGGGGCGTCTATCCGCTCGAGCTTCGCATCCGCCATACGCCGCGCCATCTGCGCTCGAACGAGTGGCGCCTGCGGGTCTTCGCCCGAGGGACTCTCTCACGGCCGACGTTCGACACACCCGAGAAGGCTGCAGCCTCCTGGATCGAGACCCCGCCTCTCGCAGCGACTCTTGTGGCGATGAAGAGGTTCCCGCAGCCGGACTTCGACCATCGCGATCCTCGCCTACATCGGCTCCTCGTCGTCGCGTACGACCGCGCAGTCGGGGGTCTCACCGAGCCCGAGCGGTTTGGGGTCTTCGTGATGACCGTACGAGACGGCCCACACGGCCGGTGGCGCGTGCTCGAGTCATCAGTGATGCCGTAGCTCGCCAAGCCGGAGATCGGTCCCGAATCGGGTGGAAAGGCTGACGGCCTCAGCCGCCCCTCAGGCCGCTCTCAGCGGCCCGGATCACGCTCGCCTCTGACGTCGTCGTCCGACACCAGGAGGCAAGCCATGAGAGTGAAGCCGACCACCGGTGCGGTTCTCGCCGTCGCAGCGGCCGCAACGCTGACGCTGGTTGCAGTTGCGGCCGGCGGACCCGTCGCGACGAAGCAGCGAATCGCGATCGAGCATGGCACTGGATCGTCGTTCCATCTGACCCCGCTGACGCCCGGAGCCGTCAAGCCGGACACCGGCACCGCCACGTTCTGTTGCTGGACGGAGCGGCACGTCGTGCGCAACGGGGAGGCCGTCGACCTCGACAACCCGCAGATGACGCTCACCGGGAAGCTGGGGACGCTCGTCGCCCGGAACGTAATCGGGTATGTCGACGTACCGGGCGGCTGGGCCGTCTTCACCGGCACGTGGAAGCTCGTCCGCGGCACGGGCCAGTACGCGGGCCTCGCGGGAGGCGGACGCGGAGCCGGCATCAGCTCCCCCGGCGGAGCCACGAAAGCCCGGTTCGAGGGTTTCCTCAGCACGAGGTAGAGAGATCCGAAGATCGTGGCCGCGTCTCCGCGGCCACGATCGCCGCCGGGCGCTCAGCGAGCGGTCATCCCACCCGCGTCTACTTGGAGCTCACCGTGTTCACGCGGTATCGCCAGACGAATGTCGGGGGCGTCGGGATCCGCGCCGGCGTCGTTCGCCACGCGCGCGCGTCCCGGCTTCTCCCGGGTTGTGTCCCACTGGGGCGACGAGTACGCCGACCCTTGTACGTCTACATGAGCCATCACGGGCTGCTCGCGATCGGTGCGACTCCGGCCCGCTTCCGCGCGTTCGTCGCCCGGACGGCGGCCCGCCTGATGGCGCACGAGACCCCGCGCGGCTGCGTGACGTGAGGCTAGGCCGGCTGCGTCAGGCCCAGGGAAGGATGTCCCAGTTGGCCGGCCGCTCCCGCCGCGGCGGCTCGAACGGCGCGTACGCCACCTTCGGGTCGGGCGTCTCCTCCTCGACGCTCGCGCCGTACCGCGCAGCGAGCTCCGAGACTGGGTAGAGCAGCTGTCCGTCGTCCGACCTCGCGCCGGTCATCAGGACGACGCACGGCCCGTCACCCGCACCCACGAAGACGTGCTCGGTCCCGGGAGGGCAATGCACGAAGTCCCATGGCCCGAGCAGCCGCTCCTCGCCGTCGACGAGCAGTCGGCACTCGCCGGAGAGAACGAGGAACGCCTCCTGCTCCGACTCGGTGTGGTAGAGGCAGTTGGACTTCCCCGGCTCCAGGACTCTGAGATTGATCCCGAGCTGGGAGAAGGAGGCATCGCGGCTCTCGAACCGGCACGCCGAGCCGAATGCGCCCGATGTGAACCAGGCGACGTCGCGCACGTTCACGACGAACCAGCCGTCTCCGGCAGGCTCGAGGCCGGAGCCGGAGTCCGTGAGCTGCGCCTCGGGCATGGCACGAGCCTACCGCTCGCGTCGTTCGTGTGGCGCTCCTCCACCATTCCGGCCGGCGTGGCTGACGCTCGTCGCTGCGATCCTCGAGCGGGCATGTCGCCTCGAGGGAATCCGTGAGCCACGCCGGAAGCTGCGCCTAGCGCGACGCGACGGTCTCCGTACGCGAGCGCTTTCGCTTCTCGCCACGTCTGATCGGGAGCTGGCCCTCGGCGCGCATTGCTGCGACGCCGGTACGCCCGAGTGCGGCCGGTCCCTCGTAGACGAGGTAGCGCGGCTCCCAGCGGGGCCCGAACTTCGCGTTGAAGCGGTACAGGCTCTCGATCTGGAAGAACGCGTTGCCGAGGGAGACGATGCGTCCGAGGGTTCGGTCGATCAGGCCCGCCGGCCGATCGAGCAGTCGCGCAAAGGCGGCGAAGTTGAGTGACAGCTCCTCGATCCCACTCTCGCGCAGCAACTCGGTCGACCGAACGACGAGGAATTCCATCAGCCCGTTCGGCGTGTCCCGGTCGCGGCGCATGAACGACAGCGACATCGCATGCCGTCCATATGCGGGCACGAAGTGGAGGAATGCCCGAACGCGACCCTCTGCGTCACGCGCGAGCACGACCATGCTGTCCTGATGCGCTCCGCTGAGGGAGTCCATCGCCATCGAGAAGCCGCGCTCGGGCGTTCCGGCACGCCAGAGCTGAGAGACGTGGTCCAGCTCGGAGCGCGTCGCCGGATCGAGCATGTCGAGCGCATGCAACTCCACGCTGTAGCCATCCCGCTCGAGCCGGTTGACCGACTGGCGAACCTTCCGGATCGACCGTCCTTCGAGCGAGAACCGAGCCGTCTCGATGATCGCCTCGTCACCGATGTACAGGGAGCGAAGTCCCGCCTCGCGCCATAGCGGCAGCATCTCCTCGCTCGCGCCGACCGCTCCGATGCGAAGACCCCGAACGTCAGCGAAAGTCCGCGCCTCCCTGACGAGGCTCGGAAGCCGGTCCGGGGGCCCGACCGGATCCCCGGCGACGAGCAGCACCCTGTTCTCGATCCGGTACCCGAGAAACGCCTGCCGGTCTCCGCTGAACAGATAGTGGATGTCACGCCGCAGCTTGAAAAAGGCCAGCGTGTCGCTGCCGTATCGACGCAGTACAGCGCCGGCCGCACGTCGACTCGACTCGTCCGGCAGCTCGCTCGGGGCACCGAGGGGCCGAAAGAGCAGCGCGGCGCCGATCAGGATCGCGAAGATCGTGAGCAGCCCGACCGCCAGCGGTAGCCAGGAGAGCTCGTCGTGGAAGGCAACCGATCCCGTTCGCCAGGCGAGTAGGTCGAGCGTCTCTCGAATCGTTCCAAGCGACGTACGCGAGGGGCCTGCCGCGATCCAGACCGTCACCGACGCAGCGACCGTCGCGATCGCAGTCGCTACGCCGAGCATCCACAACGGGGACGTCAGGCGGGGTCGCGCCGGTCGGACGTAGAACGCTTCTCGCCCCCACCAGAGAACCGCCGCGGCGGCCCAGCTGATCGCCGTCTCTTCGAAGTCGAGCCCTTTTGCCAGATCGAGCACGCCGAGCACGACGAGCAGGGCGACTGCGAGGGCCCACGCCAGGATGCGCCGGCGTCGGAGGTAGTACGCGGTCGTGATCAAAGCGGCGCTGGCCGGAACCGCGACCGTGTGGAAGAGCGGCACGGCTTCGACCGGCTCGAGTTGCAACAGCGTGTGGTGACGCCAACCGATGTTCGGCGTCAGCGCCGAGGCCAGATTGACGACCCCAACGACGAAGGCGACGAGCGCGACCAGGCTCGGCAAGTCGTCTCCGTACCGCAGGACCCGCAAAGGGACGAACGGACGGTGAAGCCCAAATCGCCAGACGGCGGTGTCACGCAGGTGCGGGAACACGTCCCGCCAGTCCTTCACCACCATCCATGCCCCGACCGCGAGCGCGACGCCCGTCCACACCGAGATCGACCAGATCCCTCCGAGCCAACCCGCCACGACGACGCCGATGACCACGAGCCCGAGGTGCCACTCGTGCACGCGCCGCCCGAAGAGGTAGAGCCGGGGACCACGGCTATGTCGCTCGAGGCGGATCACCGTGCCCAGAATCGCCGCCTCCGGTGTCGCCCGACAACCGCGGATACACCTATTTCGCGCTCCGTGGTCAGCCTCCACGCGAGTCGCGCGCCGTGCCGGCTGACGCCATGAACCCCGACCCGACGGTGATCGACCGAGCCGCTTTCGTGCAGGGGTCGATGACAGCGCACGCTAGGGGGCGAGCTTGCTCGGCGCCTGGGGGTCGTCGGCGCGGTGGCGACGCCCGCGCAGACGGCGTGCGACGAGCGCGTAGCTCTGCGTGCTCTCGGCGACGTCATCGGCATGCAGGGCGACGAGGAAGCAGAGGGCCCCGGCGGGCAGCTCGATGAGAAACGCAAGGAGGAGTGCTTCGAGACGCTCACCGCTGGAGCTCGAGCTGAGCACATCGAACCACGCGTCGCAGACGAGCAGCGTGCCAGCGGCAGTCGCGGTGATCTGCACCCACGCCTTCCGGCGCGCCAAGCCGACGCCTGTCGCGACGAGCACGGCGGCCAGCGCGACGTCGAAACCGCCCCAGGCGACGTCGTAGTACGCGATCTGAACGTGCCGAGCCGGCAGCGTCGCGACGAGGTAAATCGTCCACGGGACGAGCCCGATACCGGCAAGCAGAAACGCAGGCGCAAGCCAACGCCCCAGTCCGGGGGCGATCCGAGTGGTAGTCCGGCCCCGTTCGGGCTCAGAGTCGGTGCCTGCGACCATCCTCGATCAGCTATCGGCAAC
This sequence comes from Gaiellaceae bacterium, assembly GCA_035702645.1. Lineage (GTDB taxonomy): Bacteria > Actinomycetota > Thermoleophilia > Gaiellales > Gaiellaceae > GMQP-bins7. The sequence goes on along the minus strand of DASSQE010000126.1, from coordinate 2,605 downwards.
TGCGCTCGAGGCGCGCCTCGACGCTCCGCGTTGGATTGGACACGTCGGCCAAGGTAGCCGGGACCTGGTGAGAGATCCATGAGACCGGCGTGAAGCCCGACGGCAGCCTTCTCGAAGAGAGGGAGCGCCAGAGTGCGGCGTTCGTGGACGCACGATGCGGACTCTGAGGAAGTCCAGGGCGAGTAGCCCAATGCCACACGGTGTCGCACCAAGTCATTGACGACACCCATGGCAGCTAGGGGTCACGGGGCCGACGTGGTTTTCGCGCTCCCCCGCGTGTGGGTAGATTCCCCCCGCAAATGCGCTACGTCTACGACTTCGCGGAGGACTCCGGCGGCGGCCGTGAGCTGCTCGGCGGTAAGGGAGTCGGGCTCGCCGAGATGACGCAGCTCGGGATTCCCGTGCCCGACGGGTTCACGATCACGACGGACGCGTGCCGCGCCTACATGGCCGCCGGTGGCGACGTTCCGGACGGCCTCGACGACGAGGTCGGAAAACACGTTGCGGCCCTCGAGAGCCGCACGGGTAAACGTTTCGGCGACGAGTCGAACCCGCTGCTCGTCTCGGTGCGCTCGGGCGCGGCGATCTCGATGCCGGGGATGATGGACACGATCCTCAACCTCGGCCTCGGCGACACGGCCGTCGAGGGCCTCGCCTCCTCGACCGGCAACCCGCGCTTCGCGTTCGACTCGTATCGCCGTCTCGTGCAGATGTACGGCGAGGTCGTCGACGGAGTCGACGGGCATCGCTTCGAGCAGGCGCTCTCGGACCTCAAGCGCGAGCGGGGCGTCGAGCAGGACGTCGACCTCTCGGCCGACGACCTCCGCGAGCTCGTCGAGCGATTCAAGGCGATCTACACCGAGGGGACGGGCTCCGAGTTCCCGCAGAGCGCGACCGACCAGCTCCGGCGCGCGTACCGCGCGGTCTTCGACTCGTGGGAAGCTCCGCGGGCGAAGGTCTACCGGAGGACGTACGACATCGCGGACGACCTCGGGACGGCGGTCAACGTCGTGCAGATGGTGTTCGGCAACCGGGGCGAGGGCTCGAGCACCGGGGTCTGCTTCACGCGCGACCCGTCGACGGGGGAGAAGCGCCTGTACGGCGAGTTCCTCCCGAACGCGCAGGGCGAGGACGTCGTCGCCGGGATCCGCACCCCGGAGCCGATCGACCGCATGCGCGAGCTCGTCCCCGAGGCGTACGACCAGCTCGTCGAGACGCTCGACCGCCTCGAGGCGCATTACCGCGACATGCAGGACATCGAGTTCACGGTCGAGGAGGGGACGCTCTACATCCTCCAGACGCGCACCGGGAAGCGCACGGCCGCGGCTGCCCTCCGGATCGCGTCCGAGATGGTCGACGAGGGGCTGATCTCGCGCGAGGAGGCGGTCGCGCGCATCGATCCCGGCCAGCTCGACCAGCTCCTGCACCCGATGATCGACCCCTCCGCGAAGATCGACGTGATCGCCCGCGGCTTGAACGCATCGCCCGGCGCCGCGTCCGGCGCGATCGTCCTCGACGCCGACAAGGCGGAGGAGCGCGGGAAGGCGGGCGAGGCGGTCATCCTCGTCCGCTGGGAGACGACGCCCGACGACATCCACGGCCTCATCCAGGCGCGCGGGGTGCTCACGTCGCACGGCGGCATGACCTCGCACGCCGCCGTGGTCGCGCGCGGAATGGGGAAGCCGTGCGTCGCGGGCTGCGAGGCGCTCTCGATCGACTACCCGGCGCGCAAGGTGACGATCACGGGGAACGAGCTCGCCGAGGGCGACGTCATCACGATCGACGGCGGGACGGGGAGCGTCATCGTCGGCGAGGTCCCGCTCGTGCCGCCCGCGATCGACGAGAACTTCGGGACGATCCTCGGCTGGGCCGACGATCTCCGCCGGCTCGGCGTCCGCGCGAACGCGGACACGCCCGAGGACGCGGCGAAGGCACGCGAGTTCGGGGCGGAGGGGATCGGGCTCTGCCGCACCGAGCACATGTTCATGGCCGAGGACAGGCTCCCGATCGTGCGCGAGATGATCCTCGCGCGCGACGAGGACGAGCGCCGCGGCCCGCTCGAGCGTCTCCTCCCGCTGCAGCAGGCCGACTTCGAGGGCATCTTCGAGGCGATGGCGGGGCTTCCGGTGACGATTCGCCTCCTCGACCCGCCCTTGCACGAGTTCCTGCCCCCACTCGAGGAGGCGACCTCGGACGCGATGCGCGACCGCATTCGCCAGCTCCAGGAGTCGAACCCCATGCTCGGCACCCGTGGCTGCCGCCTGGGGCTCCAGTTCCCCGAGATCTACGAGATGCAGGTGCGGGCGATCGTGCGTGCTGCGCGGGCGGTCGCCGAGCGCACGGGCGACGCGCCGCTCGTCGAGATCATGCACCCGCTCGTCGGCTTCCGCGAGGAGCTCGCGCGTCTCCGCGAGGTGACCGAGGTAGTCGCGTCCGAGGAGCCGGATGTCGAGTACCTGTGCGGGACGATGATCGAGCTCCCGCGGGCGGCGCTCCGCGCCGACGAGATCTCCGAGGTCGCGGACTTCTTCTCCTTCGGCACGAACGACCTGACGCAGACCGCGCTCGGCTTCTCCCGCGACGACGCCGAGGGGAAGTTCCTCAC
>DASSQE010000125.1:0-3783 GCA_035702645.1 Gaiellaceae bacterium | reverse complement strand
TCGCGGCGAGCTCACCAACGAGGAGCTCGTCCGCGTCGAGGACGCGGCCGTCGACGAGGCGCTGCGGCTCCAGGAGGACGCCGGGCTCGACGTCGTCACCGACGGCGAGATGCGCCGGCTCTCCTTCCAGAGCCAGCTCCCAGCGGCGGTCGAGGGCTTCGGCGAGTGGGACCTGGACGCATTCCTGTGGGGCGGGTGGCGCTCGGACGAGCTCGAGGACATGGACGTCGAGCGCCCGCCCCTCGCCGTCGAGTCCAAGCTGCGGCGGAAGCGGTTCCTCTCCGCCCACGAGTTCGCGTACGCGAAGGAGAGGACCGACCGCGTGCTCAAGATCACGCTCCCGAGCCCGAGCCTGTTCGCGAACTTCTGGGATCCGGACCGCTCGACGGCCGCGTATCCGAGCCTCGAGGAGTTCCTGGGCGACGTCGCCGAGATCCTGCGCGAGGAGGTCGACGAGCTCGTGCGGCTCGGCGCCACCTACGTGCAGCTCGATGCGCCGCACTACCCTCTTCTCCTCGATCCGGGCTACCGCGACTTCTACGCGAGCCGCGGCTGGCCGGCCGAGCGCTGGCTCGAGCTCGGGCTCGAGCTCGACAACCTCGTCATCGGCGAGCGCGAGGGCGTGACGTTCGGGTTCCACCTCTGCCGGGGGAACCAGGCGAGCCGCTGGCTCGTCGAGGGCGGCTACGACTGGCTCGCGGAGCGGCTCTTCCCGCGGGTGCGTGCGGAGCGGCTCCTGCTCGAGTACGACGACCGCCGCTCCGGCTCGTTCGAGCCGCTCGCGGCGGTTCCCGAGGGGAAGATCGCCGTGCTCGGGCTCGTGACGACGAAGAGCGGCCGGCGCGAGACGGTCGCCGAGCTCGCTGGCCGAATCGAGGAGGCGAGCGCCTTCTGCCCGCTCGAGCGGCTCGCGCTGTCGCCCCAGTGCGGCTTCGCCACCTCGGTGCTCGGGAACGACCTGACGCTCGACGACGAGCGGGCGAAGCTCCGCGTCATCGCGGAGACCGCAGCGGAGGTCTGGGCGTGACGGTTCTCCTCACGGGCAGCGACCTCACGATCGAAGAGGTCGTGCGCGTGGCGCGCACGGACGAGGACGTCGAGCTCGCGCCGGAGGCAGTCGAGCGCATGCGCGAGTCGCGCGCCGTCGTGGAGCGGGCGGTCGAGCGAGGCGACGCCGTCTACGGCGTGACGACAGGCGTCGCGTCGCGGAAGCGGGTGAGCGTGTCCGCGGACGAGATCGCCGACTTCAACCGCCGGCTCCTCGGCAGCCACCGCGTCGGGCAGGGGCCCACCGCTCCTGAGGACGCAGTTCGCGCGGTGATGCTGCGGATGGCGAACGGGTTCGCCTCCGGGGTGACGGGCGTGCGGCCGGAGATCGCGGAGCGGCTCGTGTCGGCACTGAACGACCGCGAGCTCCCGTCGGTACGGATGCTCGGCTCGGTCGGCCAGAGCGACCTCGCGCCGAACGCCGACCTCGCGTACGCGCTCTTCGACGGCGTTCCGCTCGGCGCCGGGGAGGCTCTCTGGCTCGTCAACAACAACGCCTTCTCGACCGGGCTCGCCGCGCTCGCGGTCGCGGACGCTGAGCGGCTGCTCGCGGCGGTGCACGTCGCGGGCGCGCTCGATCTCGAGGCCTTCCGCGCCAACCTCTCGATCGTCCACCCCGAGGTCGCGCGCACGCGCCCGTCGCCCGGCGTGCGGGCCGCGGTGGAGCGGCTCACCGAGCTGCTCGCCGGGAGCTCGCTGTGGGAGCCGAGTTCGGCGCGGAACCTCCAGGACCCGCTCACCTTCCGCGGCCTCCCGCAGGTGCTCGGCGCAGCGCTCGACACGCTCGAGTTCGCCCGTCGGCAGGTCGAGCTCGAGCTGAACGCGTCGAGCTCGAACCCGCTCGTCGTGCCGTCCGAGGATCGCGTGTTCTCGGTTTCGAACCTCGACGTCGTCCAGCTCGCCGCAGCGCTGGATTTCCTTCGCATCGCGCTCGCGCCCGTGCTGACGTCGGCCAACGAGCGCCTGATGAAGCTCCTCCAGGAGCCGTTCTCGGGGCTTCCGGACGGGCTTGCAGCGGAGGCTGGTCTGCACGAGGACGGGCTCGCGGAACTCGGAAACGTCGGCCACGCGCTCGCCGCCGAGGCGCGCCTGCTCGCGCAGCCGGTGTCCTTCGAGCTCGCCTCGACGACGCAGGCCGAGGGCATCGAGGACCGGATGACGATGGCGCCGCTCTCCGCCCGCCGGCTCTCCGGGATGGTCGAGCTGGGCGAGCGGATCGTCGCGATCGAGCTCGTGGTCGCGGCACAGGCGATCGAGCTTCGGTCACCTCCCGCACTGGGCACGGGTACCCGGCGCGCGCTCGAGCTCGTGCGGGAGCGCGTCGCGCTCGTCGGCGCGGGGGAGACGCTCGCCCCGGACCTCGAGCCGGTGCGCGAGCTCGTGAGTGCGGGCCTGACATGATGGCGCGATGACGAACAGCCTCCTCGAACGCCTCGAACGCGGCCCGATCGTCTGCGCCGAGGGCTACCTGTTCGAGCTCGAGCGGCGCGGCTACGTCCAGGCGGGCGCGTTCGTCCCGGAGGTCGTGCTCGAGCACCCCGAGGTTGTCGCCCAACTCCACCGCGACTTCGTCCGCGCCGGCTCCGACGTCGTCGAGGCGTTCACCTACTACGCCCACCGCGAGAAGATGCGCATCGTCGGGAAGGAGCACCTGCTCGAGGACCTGAACCGGCAGGCGCTTGCGATCGCCAAAGAGGTCGCGACCGAGACGGGATCGCTCTTCGCGGGCGACATCTGCAACACGAACCTCTACGCAGAGGAGGACGAGGATTCGCGCGCGACGGTCCGCGGTATGTTCGAGGAGCAGGTGGGATGGGCCGTCGACGCGGGCGTCGACTTCGTCATCGCGGAGACGTACTCGCACTTCGCGGAGGCGCTGATCGCGCTCGAGGTCGTGAAGGACGCGGGTCTCCCCGCGGTCGTGACCTTCATCGTCCACCAGGCGCCGGAGACGCGCGACGGGCTGCCGCTCGGCGAGGCGTGTGCGCGGTTGGAGGCTGCGGGGGCGGACGTCGTTGGCCTCAACTGCGGCCGCGGGCCGGCGACGCTGATGCCGCTCGTGCGGGAGGTCCGCGAGGCGGTCTCCGGGCACGTCGCCGCGCTCCCCGTTCCCTACCGCACGCACGAGAGCCAGCCGACCTTCCAGTCCCTCCGCGACCCGGCCGTCGAACCGCCCGGCGGGATGCCCTTCCCGACCGCGCTCGATCCGTTCATGTGCACGCGCTACGAGATCGCGGACTTCGCGCGCGAGGCGTTCGAGCTCGGCGTGGACTACCTCGGGCTGTGCTGCGGCGCCGGTCCTCACCACGTGCGCAGCCTCGCGGAGGCTATCGGGAGGACGCCGCCCGCCAGCCGGTACTCGCCCGACATGTCCAAGCACGCCTACTTCGGGACCGACGAGAGCCTGAAGGACGAGAACGTCGAGTACGCGAAGGAGCTCTGAGGCGGCGCCGGCTCAGCCGCGGGCGACCGGGAGGTCCCCGCGACGACCCCACTCGTCCCAGCCCGCGTCGTAGAGCGCTACGTCCTCGATCCCGGCCCGGTCCAGCGCGTAGACGAGCGCCGACGCGGAGATGCCGACACCGCAGTACGCGATCGCGCGTCGGTCCGATGTGACCCCCGCCCGCACGAAGATGTCGTGCAGCTCCTCGGGGCTCCTCATCGTCAGGTCGTCGCGGTAGAGCTCGCGCCACGGGACGGAGCGCGCCCACGGCACGCGGCCCGCACGGAGGTCGC
>DASSQE010000124.1:0-11841 GCA_035702645.1 Gaiellaceae bacterium | reverse complement strand
CGACCAACTCGCGAGCGGTGGCCGGCTGGTGCTCCCGCGCGGGTCGCGCTTCGGGCAGGAGCTCGTGCTCGTCGTGAAGACCGAGGCAGGGCCGGTGGAGCGTGAATCCGTCCCGTGCCGGTTCGTCCCCCTCGTCGGCGCGGGAGGATTCGAGGGTGGCTGACCCGAACGGGGGTCGCAGTGATCGAGACCTCAGCTACCCTGCGACGCCTGTGGGCTCGTCGGCGGAAGTAGGCGTCGGGTATCCGCGCGGGCGCGTGCACGCCGCCCTGCGCCGCCGCGGGAACTGGGAGCAGCTCTTCAAGTTCTGCGTCGTCGGCGCGACCGGCTACGTCGTCAATCTCGTCGTCTTCGCGCTGCTCGTCCGCGAGCTGGGCGTCCACTACATCCCCGCGGCGGTCGTCTCGTTCCTCGTCGCGGTCACGAACAACTACACGTGGAACCGGATCTGGACGTTCCGCGCGGAGCGCGGCCACGTCGCGTACCAGGGCATGCGCTTCCTGGTGATCTCGACGCTCGCGCTGGGCGCGAACCTGCTCGTGCTCCAGCTGCTCATCGGCGCCGGGCTCGACAAGATCGCCGCGCAGGCGATCGCGATCGTGCTCGTCACGCCGGTGAACTTCGTCGGCAACAAGCTCTGGTCGTTCGCTCCGAGGCGCTGAGGGCCGTCATGTGACGAGGGGGTGCGCGGTCGCCGTCGCCGCGCTCGCTGCGGTCGTCGTCTCGCTCGCGGTTCGGCCGTCATCGGCCGCGTCGGCGAGCCCTCCGAACGCCGCCACGCTCACGGTCACTGCGACCTCGCCCGGGCTATCCGCGCCCCCCACGACCCCGGCGCCCGCGCGCCTCACGGAGAAGGCGGCGACGCGAATCGCGCTTGCCGATCCGAAGGTCGCCGCCTGGCTCGACCGCTACCCGCCCGATCCCGCGACCTCGGCCGAGTTCCAGCGGGACTCACGGACGTGGGTCGTGAAGGCCTGGTCGGGAGCGGCCGGCCAGGTCGCGCTCGTCACCGTGGAGGACCTGACCGGTCAGGTGACCGAGGCCTGGACCGGGCCCCAGGTCGCGTGGAAGATGGCCCGCGGCGGCGAGGCTGCCTTCGGCGGGAAGACGCTCGACCGGGTCTCGGTCTGGCTCGCGCTCTGCATCGTGTTCCTCGTCGGCCTCGCCGACGTCCGCAAGCCTCTCTCGCTCCGGAACCTCGACCTCCTCGTCCTCCTCTCGTTCTCCGTCTCCCTCGGCTTCTTCAACCGCGGCGAGATCTTCACGAGCGTGCCGCTCGCCTATCCGCCGCTCGTCTACCTCGTCGCTCGAACCGCCTGGGCGGGCTTCCGCGGGCGCGGCCCGGCGCTGCGGCCGGTGTGGCCGGCCTGGGTCCTCGCTGCCGCCGCCGTCTTTCTCGTCGGTTTCCGCGTCGGGCTGAACCACGAGTCTCCGCACGGGGTGATCGACGTCGGGTACGCGGGCGTCATCGGCGCGAACCGGATCGTGAACGGCGAGGCGCCGTACGGGCACATGCCGGTTCGCGACGACCTCGAGAAGTGCGGTCCGGCGGACGCGGAGGGGGACGTCGCCGATCGCGTCCAGGCGAACGGGCGCTGCGAGACGGCGAACGAGACGGGCGATACGTACGGGCCGGTCTCGTACCTGATGTACGTGCCTGCGTACCTCGTCTTCGGCTGGTCCGGGAAGTGGGACTCGCTGCCCGCCGGCCATGCGACGTCGATCGCATTCGACCTCCTGACGATGCTCGGGCTCGTGCTCGTCGGATTTCGTTTCGGCGGTGCGCGCTTGGCGTCCGCGCTCGCTTTCGCCTGGGCGGCGTATCCGTTCACGGCCTACGCGTTGAACGCGAACACGAACGACTCGATCATGCCCGCCTTCCTCGTCTTCGGCTTCTGGCTCGTGTCGTCGCCGTGGGCGCGGGGCGGGGCCGTCGCGCTCGCCGGCTGGGCCAAGTTCGGGGCGCTCCTCGTGGCACCGCTGTGGGCGACGTACCCGGCGGCGAGGACGCGCGACCTCGTCCGGTATGCGATCGCGTTCGTCCTCGCGACGATCGCGGCGTTCCTCGTGCTCCTGCTCGAGCCGAGCCTCTGGTCGGCGATCGAGACCTTCTGGCACCGCACCATTCGCAGCCAGATCACACGCGAGTCCCCGTTCTCGATCTGGGGCTGGGGGCAGTACCACGCACGCGGCATCCCCGATCTCGGGTTCCTCCAGCCGGTCGTCGAGGCGCTCGTGGTCGTCCTCGCGCTGGCCGCGGCCGTGGTGCCTCGGCGGAAGGGGCCGGTCGAGCTGGCCGCGCTGACCGCCGCCGTGCTCGTCGCGTTCCAGATCGCGCTGACCCACTGGTTCTACCTCTACTTGCCGTGGGTCCTCCCGTTCCTCGCGCTCTGGCTGCTCCTCCCGCGCGAGGAGCAGGAGGCGGAGCCTACGGGTGAGGAACTCGCACCGGTCTGATCGCCGTCGCCCGCCCGCTCTCTGCGTCGCAGTCGATCAGCACGCCCTCGATCTGGACGCGGCCCTGCGCGGTCTCGAAGCGCACGGGGAGGCCGGTGCGCATGCGCCTGATCGCGAGCTCCGGCTCGACCCCGATCACCGAATCGTGCGGTCCGGTCATGCCCGCGTCGGTGACGAACGCAGTCCCGAGCGGAAGCACTCGGGCGTCCGATGTCTGCACGTGCGTGTGCGTCCCCACGACCGCCGTGACCTTCCCGTCGAGCCAGAGCGCGAGCGCGACCTTCTCGCTCGTTGCTTCGGCGTGGACGTCGACGAGGACGAGCGGCGTCCTCCGGGCCGCCTCGGCGACGAGGTCGTCGATGACCTCGAACATCGACGTGGCGGGGTGGAGGAAGAGCGAGCCGAGGACGTTGATGACCGCGATGCGGGTGCCGTTTCCGAGCGGTACCACGGCGAGACCCCGGCCCGGCGAGGCCGAGGAGCTGTTCGCGGGTCTGACGACCCGGTCCGACGACTCGAGGTAGGGCCCGATCTCGCTGCGCCGGAACGCGTGGTTCCCGAGCGTGATCGCATCCGCGCCGGCGCCCAGGACCCGGTCCGCGAGACGCGGTGTGATCCCGATTCCGTCCGCCAGGTTCTCGCCGTTCACGATGCAGGCGTCGACCTCGAGCTCTGCCCGAAGACCCTGGAGGCGAGCTTCGAGCGCACCCCGACCGGGCGCGCCGACGACGTCAGCGACGAACAGGATCCGCAAGGAGGAGGAGCCTACGGTACGCCGAGCGTCGCCGAGGGGTAGACCTGGATCGAGACGTTGTTCCCACTGTCGCCGGAGTAGCCCGCGAGCGACTGGCTCTCGACGGAGCTGATGTCGACCACCGTGCCGAGCTTCGACGACCCCGCGGCGACGTTCGCGCCGACCGTGAGCGCGGGGTCGGGCCGCACGTTCTCGAGGTAGACCACGAGCGACGGAGCCGCGGTCGGCCGGAGCTCGAGCTCGGAGCCCATCCTCTTCCCCGAGACGATGTGGTCGCGGATCGCGACGACCGTGCCGTCCACGGGCGAGTAGACGTCCGTCCCGGCGGAGGCGCCGACGACGAGCGTCCGGAGCGTGCCCTCCTCGAGCTGGTACCAGGGGAAGCCGGTCCGCGACGACCCGGTCATGCGATGCCACAGCCTCGCCAGGAGCCCCTCGTTCGCCTGCGGGCCGACGGGCTGGAGCACGAGCGCGCCGTCCTGCGAGTCGTGGAAGCCCACGGCCGTGAGCCCGTCCTGGGCGATCGGCGATTGGACTCTCAGGTTTCCGATCGTCGCCAGCACGAGCGGCTCGGGCTGGACCGACGTGATCGGCGCAGCAGCAGCGACCGTTGTCGTGACCGACGCGGGGGCTCCTCCGCGATCGTTTCCGAACGCCGTCAGCAGGAGCGTGATCAGACCGAGCACTCCGACGACGACTGCGAGCGCCAGCCAGCGCGCCCTCGCCTGCGCCCGCCGCCGATGAGCCCGGAGCCGGGCAGCATGCCGCGAGCGCGGTGTCGCCGTCGCCATGGACGGGACCGTAGCAAGGTCCACGCCGCGCCACGACCTAGGCCCGCGGGGGCCCGCTGTAGCATCACCGTCATGGCCGGCCCCGGCCCGACGATCCAGATCCCGCGATGGATCCAGCTGGTCGTTCTCCCGGTGCTCCTGGTGCTGGCGTTCCTGCTGGCGAAGACGCTGGGCCATGTCCTCTTCCTCTTCCTGACCGGGTCCGTGATCGCGCTGACCCTGAACCCGCTCGTGCGCGACCTGACGAAGCTCAGGGTGCCGCGCGGGCTGGCCGTTGCGATCGTCTACATGATCTTCGCCGCGGCGGTCGCCGCGCTCCTGATCGCGGTCGGCGCGGTCGCCGTCGACCAGACGAAGCGGGCCGCGAACCGGATCGACGACTACGTCACGAACGTCGATCCGGGTACGGGGCAGACCGCCGCCGAGCAGGACATCGACAGCCTCCAGGCGTGGCTCGACGGCCACGGTCTCCAGCGGATCCAGATCCGCGCGCGCGTCAACCAGTGGCTGAACAACCTCGGCGCGGGGGAGATCTCGACGTATGCGCAGGACGTCATCAAGTTCGTCCAGGGGGCGGCGCTCTCGTTCGTCTTACTCCTGTTCGCGATCATCCTGATCGTCGTCATATCCGTGTACATGCTGCTCGACATGCCGCGGTTCGAGCGGGCGATCGACAGCCGGTTCCCGCCGCGGCCGGGCGGCCCGACGCTCACGCAGCACATCGAGAGCGCGCTTTGGGGCTACGTGAAGGGGCAGGCGATCCTGTCGACGGTCATCGGCCTGAGCGCAGGCATCGGGATGTACGTCCTCGGCGCGACCGGGCTCGTCCCTGGTGCCCAGCAGTACGCGCTCCTGTTCGGCCTGTGGACGGCGTTCGTCGAGGTGATCCCCTACATCGGGCCGTGGCTCTCGGCCGTGCCGCCGGCGATCTACGCGCTCTTCGTCCACCCGATCTCGATCGTGTGGGTCGCGCTCCTCTTCCTCTTCATCTACCAGATCGAGGGGCACGTGGTCGTGCCGAACGTGATGGCCAACGCGCTTCGGCTCAATCCGCTCCTCGTCATCTTCGGCCTCCTTGCCGGGGGCGAGCTGTACGGCATCGCGGGCGTTCTCGTCGCGCTCCCGACGATGGCCGGGCTCCGCGCAACGTGGGACTTCTTCCGGCCGCGGGTCGAGCTCGAGAGCTGGGGCGACGGGGACGCGGACGTCCCGGTCGAGGTCGACCTCGAGCCGCCGAAGAAGGTCGAGCCACCGCGTGCGGCGAGCGGATCGGGCTGATCCATCGTCTAGGGTGCGCGCGTGAGCGCGCAGACGGGCGTCGAGACGGGGCTCTGGGAGACGATCGCCGGCGACGCGGCTGCCGAGAGCGCGCTCTGGGCGGAGTCGCTGCTCCCGCCCGACCGGCGTGCCCTCGAGCCCGTCTTCTCCGCGCTCTGTCCTTCGGAGCAGGCGCTCGGAGTCGAGACCATCTACGAGGGCTATCTCGTGCACTACGGCCGATCCCGGCTCTTCGCGCCGCGGGACGACGCGGTCGGGCTCCTGCTCGGGGACTACCTGTACGCGCACGGCCTCGTCCACGTCGCCGGATCGGGCGACGTCGCGGCGGTCGTCGACCTGGCGGAGCTCATCTCCCTCTGCGCGCAGGTGCGGACGGACGGCCGGAGGGGCGACGCAGAGGCCTGGGCCGCGACGGCCGCCCTGCTCGGGACGGAGACGCTCGACGGGGCGCGGGAGGCACTGCGCCTGGGCGGCGACGCCGGGTTGCTCGAGCGCGCCGCCCGCTCGGCGGCGGGAGACGTGGCGGTCGACTCCGCTCTCGCCGCGCATGCCCGGTTCCTGGGGTAGAGTCGGCCGAGGATGGCTTCCGCGCTCGCCGTGCTCGCAGACGCCGCGTCGGAGGGGAGGGACGTCGTGCTCTCGATGCTCGTCGTCGGTCTCGTCTTTCTCCTCGTGATCGCGCTCGGTGAGCTCAACGACTGGCGCGTGCGCGTGAAGCACCGGAACGCCGCCCGCCGCGGCCCCGTCCGCTAGGAGCTGGCGCGGACTCAGCCGACGCGGGATGCTTCGCGCGTGCGCGCGGAGCTTCCCTCCGGCACCGTCACCTTCCTCTTCACGGACGTCGAGGGCTCGACGAGGCTCCTGCACGAGCTCGGCGCAGAGGCGTACGCGGAGGCGCTCGCGGAGCACCGGCGGGTGATCCGCGCGGCCTGCGCCGCCGAGGGCGGCGTCGAGGTCGACACCCAGGGCGACGCCTTCTTCTTCGCCTTCCCGACCGCACCCGGCGCGCTCGCCGCCGCGTCCGCCTTCACGGAGGAGCTCGCCTCCTCCGGCCCCATCCAGGTCCGCGTCGGCCTGCATACGGGAAGCCCACTGCTGACTGATGAGGGCTACGTCGGCGACGACGTGCATCGTGCTGCCCGCATCGCGGCCTCCGGACACGCCGGTCAGGTGCTCGTCTCGTCCTCGACCGCCTCCCTCGTCGAGATAGACGTGCACGACCTCGGCGAGCACCGACTCAAGGACCTCGCCGCCCCCGAGCGCATCTACCAGCTCGGGGCCGGCGACTTTCCGGCGCTCAAGAGCCTCTACCGCACGAACCTGCCGGTCCCGGCGACACCCTTCCTGGGCAGGGAGCAGGAGCTGTCCGAAGTCGTGGGCCTTCTCGGCAGTGCGCGCCTGCTGACCCTCACCGGGCCTGGCGGGACGGGCAAGACGCGGCTCGCGCTGCAGGCGGCGGCGGAGGCCTCCGAGTCCTTTCCGGACGGCGTCTACTGGGTGCCGTTGGCGCCGCTTCGCGATCCCGCGCTCGTGCTCGCCACGGCCGCGCAGGTGCTCGGCTCGAAGAACGGACTGGCCGAGCACATCGGTGACAGGTCGTTGCTGTGCCTGTTCGACAACTTCGAGCAGGTCGTGCAGGCGGCTCCCGAGCTCGCGGCCCTTCTCGGCGCGTGCCCGAACCTGGGCGTCCTCGTCACGAGCAGGGAGCGCCTACGCGTCCAGGGGGAGCAGACCTACCCCGTGCCGCAGCTCGCGGAGGCAGACGGCGAGGCGCTCTTCGCGACACGAGCCCGCGCTGTCGACCCCGCTTTCGTCCCGGGCGAGGCAGTTCGCGAGCTCTGCCTGCGCCTCGACGAGCTGCCCCTCGCACTCGAGCTCGCCGCGGCGCGCACCGTCCTCTTCAGCCCCGAGCAGCTCCTCGAGCGCGTGTCTGCGCGCCTCGACCTGCTCAAAGGCGAGCGCGACGCCGATCCCCGCCAGCAGACTCTCCGCGCGACGATCGAGTGGTCGTACGACCTGCTCTCCGAGGACGAGCAGCGCCTCTTCGCGCGCCTCGCCGTGTTTGCCGGCGGCTGCACCTATGAGGCTGCCGAGGAGATCGCGGGAGCCGACCCCGACACCCTCCAATCGCTCCTCGACAAGAGCCTCGTACGCAAGCGCGACTCGAAGACCGGCCCTCGCTATTGGATGCTCGAGACGATCCGCGAGTACGCGGCAGAGCGGCTCGAGCGTTCTGGCGAGGCCGAGGAGCTGCGTCGCAGGCACGCGGAGCATTTCCTCGCGCTTGCCGAGGAAGCCTTCCCGGAGCTCAAGGGCAGCCCCAAGACGTGGCTGGATCGCTTGGAGGCCGACCACGACAACCTTCGAACCGTCCTCGACCGGCTCGAATCCGCCGGCCGAACTCAAGAGGCTCTCGAGCTCGCCGGCGCCCTCTACCGCTTCTGGAACCTGCGCGGCTATCCCGGCGAGGGTCGTGACCGCTTGGAGCGTCTGCTCGCTCGCGAGCCGGCCGGAAGCTCTGCGCGCATGAGGGCGCTCCACGGTGCTGCGGTCGTGGCCACGAGCACCGGCGATCCGGAGACCGCGGAGAAGCGAGCCGAGGAGGCGCGCGACCTCGCGCACACGCTCGGCGACACTTGGGGCGAGGCCTATGCGGTGTTCATGCTTGGCATCGCCGCTACCGAGCGCAAGGACTGGTCAGCCGCGCTCCCCTTCTTCGAGACGAGCCTCGATGCGTTCGATCGGCTCGGCGACGACCACTACGTGCTCGTTGCGGCGGACGGGGTTGCCTGGGCCTCGCGGGAGCTGGGCGACCGCGAGCTCAGCAAGAGGCTTCACGAGGAGACGCTTGCCCGCGCACGCGCCAGCGGAGATCCCGGAGTGGTCGCTGTGCAGCTGTTCCAGCTCGCCGACTTCGCGAGCGAGGACGGTCGGACGGACGAGGCGCTCGCGATGCTGCGGGAGGCCCTCGTCCTGAACCGCGATGAGGGGTATCGCGAAGGCGTCGCCGAGGTGTTTGTCGTCATGGCTCGCACGCTTCAGGCGGCGAGCGCACCGGCCGCTGCGCCCGCGCTGCTCGGCGCCGCGGCACGGCTACGCGAGGAGATCGGCGGCGGGTTCGGCTGGGTCACCGAGAGCATCGAGAGCCTGAGCGAGACCCTGCGTAGTTCGCTAGGCGAAACCGCCTTCGCGTCTGCTTGGGAGCGGGGTCGCGCGCTCTCCACCGACGAGGCGGTCGCGCTCGCGCTTGGTGAGTCCACAACCGATGCGTAGCGACCTCCCCTCAGGCACGGTTACCTTCCTCTTCACCGACGTCGAGGGCTCGACGAAGCTCCTCCACGAGCTCGGCGCGGAGGCGTACGCAGAGGCGCTCGCCGAGCACCGGCGGGTGATCCGCCGGGCGTGCGCCGCCGAGGGTGGCGTCGAGGTCGACACGCAGGGCGACGCCTTCTTCTTCGCCTTCCCGACCGCGCCCGGTGCACTGGCGGCGGCTTCCGCCTTCACGGAGGAGCTCGCCTCCTCCGGCCCCATCCAGGTCCGCGTCGGCTTGCACACAGGCGCTCCCCTGCTCACCGACGAGGGCTATGTGGGAGATGACGTCCATTTCGCGGCACGGGTCGCTGCGACCGGCCACGGCGGCCAGGTCGTCCTCTCCGGCGCTGCCGCCGAGCGTGTCGATGCCGACCTCGCCGACCTCGGTGAGCATCGTCTGAAGGACATCCCCGAGGCCGTCTCCATCTTCCAGCTCGGCGTCGCGAGCTTCCCGCCGCTCAAGACGATCTCGAACACGAACCTCCCACGTCCGGCGAGCTCGTTCCTGGGCAGAGAGCGCGAAGTCGATGCGGTCATCACGCGAATCGAAGACGGAACGCGTCTGCTCACGCTCACCGGCCCGGGCGGGACGGGGAAGACCCGGCTCGCGATCGAGGCCGCCACGACTCTCGTCGGCTCCTACAAAGCCGGCGTCTTCTGGGTCGGGCTCGCTGCTCTGCGTGATTCGGCTCTCGTCACCGAGACGATCGCCCAGACCCTCGGTGCGAGGGGCGGCCTCGCTGCGCACATCGGCGAGCGAGAGATGCTGGTCCTCCTCGACAACCTCGAGCAGGTCGTCGAGTGCGCGCCCGAGCTGGCGACCCTGCTCGAGGCTTGTCCCAACCTGACATTGCTCTGCACCTCGCGCGAGCTCCTGCGCGTGCGGGGCGAGTTCGAGTACTCGGTACCTCCGCTCGCCGAGCCCGAGGCCGTCGACCTCTTCTGCGAGCGGTCACGGCTCGAGCCGACCGAGGAGATCGCCGCGCTCTGCGCCCGCCTCGACTCGCTCCCGCTCGCTGTCGAGCTCGCCGCTTCGCGCACGAGAGCTCTGACTCCGACCCAGATCCTCGAGCGCCTCTCCTCCCGGCTCGACCTGCTCACGGGCGGCCGCGACGCAGACCCCCGCCAGCAGACCCTGCGCGCGACCATCGAGTGGAGCTACGAGCTGCTCTCCCCGGGGGAGCAGCAGCTCTTCGCCCGCCTCTCGGTCTTCGCCGGCGGCTGCACGCTGGAAGCGGCCGAGGAGGTATGTGACGCCGACCTCGACACACTGCAGTCGCTCGCCGAGAAGAGCCTTCTGCGCTTCACCGCCTCCGACACGGGCGGGCGCTACTGGATGCTGGAGACGATTCGGGAGTACGCGGGAGAGCGGCTCGTGGAGTCGGGGAGGGCAGAGGAGCTGCGACAACGCCATGCCGACCTGATCGGGAAGCTAGCGAGTCGCGCCGACGCCGCCATGGTGGGACCGGAGCAGAGCCTGTGGCTCACCGCACTCGCGGCGGACGAGGACAACATCAGGGCCGCACTTGGCTTCCTCCACGAAACCGGTCAGACACAGCTCGAGCTCGAGCTCGCGAGCGATCTCCAGGGCTTCTGGTATCTGCGTGGCTACTACTCCGAAGGCAGACGCTGGACCGAGGCAGCTCTCGGAAACGGCGACTCCAACTCGACGATCGCGCGCGCGAGGGCGCTCAATGCCGTGGCCGGGTACGCGGAGAAGCTCGGCGATCCGCGATCGACCCAAGAGTACGCCGAGGCGGCGCTACGTCTCTCGAGAGAGCTCGGCTTTGCGCGCGGTGCGACCGAGGCATTGGGCGCGCTCAGCCTTGCGAAGAGGCTCGAGGGAGATCGGGGCGCGTCCGCCTCGTTCCTGGAACAAGCGGTCGAGTCCGCCAGAGAGGACGGCGATCGAGCGTCGCTGGCGGATCTCACTTCCGGACTCGCGTTCCTCGCGATGGAGGACGGGGTGTACGACCGAGCGATTCCGCTCGCTGAGGACGCCAGGGCGCTCTACACGGAGCTCGGCGATCGCTCAGGGGACGCGTATGCCCTGACCATCTGCGCGAACTGCCTCCTGTACACCGGAGACACGGAGGGGGCACTCGAGGCGTTCGGCGAGGCGCTCCCTACACTGCACGAGCTCGGATTCGTAGCCATCCTGGCGGGAACTCTCGGGCTGATGGGCATCGCCATCGCGAGTGCCGGGGACACCGCGACCTGCGCGCTCCTGCTCGGGGCTGAGGACATCCTGCGTGAGCGCGCGAGCCTCCCGCGAACGGGTGCGTATGTCGCCTTCCATCGCACCAAGATCGGGGAGCTCCGGGGCTCCATGGGTGACGAGGAGTTCGAAGCAGCGTTCGAGAAGGGTCGGATGATGTCGCTCGCCGACGCCGTTTCGATCGCACTCGGCGCGTACGAGACTGACTCGGCGCATTGACTCGCTAGCGCGGAGCTCGTACATTCCGCCACGAAGTCGTCCTGCGGTATCGACGGAAGGGGAGATCATGTCCGGTCGACGCGGCTTCGGGCTGGCGGCGCTCGTCGTTTCGCTCACGGCGCTGCTCATGGCGGGAGCCGCCGCCGCCGATCCTGCGAACGCGCCGTGGTCGCGCACCATCCAGGTGGACTGCACCAGCCGCTCGACCACGCTGGTTGCGGTCGGCAACGGCTGGCACTCGGCACCCGACGTCAAGGGCACTGACGTCTTCGTGCCGCTGTCGTCGACGGAGAGCGGGACCTTCTACGACCCGGCAGGTGGCGCCCATCCGTTCCAGCGCCCACCAGATTCGAAGGGCTCGGCCAGCCCGAACGGTCATCCGATCGTGAGTTGCACGTTCAGCGTGAACGAGCTGTTCCCCGACAACTCACGGCTCGTGGTGACCGGCGCGCTCACCGGGTTCTTCACGTCCTAGGAACGCTGCGCCTACTGACCCGAACGGCCACTTCCGGAACGACACGCTGGGCGGTATAAGCACCGCATGGGCACGTTTCGCGTGGCAATCGAGGTCGGCAGTGACGAGCGTGGGCGCTTCGAGCGTGTCGAAGTGCTCGTCGACACCGGGGCCACGTACACCGTCCTGCCGAAGGCGCTCCTCGACGAGATCGGTGTCGTCCCGCACACTCGAGCGCCGTTCGTCATCGCCGACGGGAGCGAGGTCGAGCTCGAGATCGGCTGGGCGTCGATCCGTTTCGACGACCGGGAGGAGCTCTCGCTCGTCGTCTTCGGTGACACGGCCCTACTCGGTGCGT